>CAIPWR010000131.1 GCA_903868795.1 uncultured Spartobacteria bacterium
ATCACGTTTGAGGGAAGCATTTTGCGGTATTGGTCATAGGCGACCGATGGATCGTAATACTGGTAACCTGCATCATAGCTCATCACGTTGAGCGCATTGAGCAGGCTGCCGACGGTTTTGCCCGCGTAGGCACCGCTTGTGACCTGTGAGGCGAAGGTAATGCGCTCACGTCCTGCAGAGCCCCCCCAGTAGGAGATCTGGGAGGGATTGGCAGGATTGGTGATCTGGGCCGTGTAGTCGGCTCCCGTGGACCATCCGGCCAAGGCCAGAACGCGTGAGCGCCCGTCGATTACCGTGGCTGCATCGACCGCCTCGCGCATTGCCTGGATGGCCTGCGCATACTGCGTAGTGATATCGGCGGTTGCTCCCGAGTTTTCATAATCGACATCAAGTCCATCGAGTTTCAGGTCGACCAGGAATTGGGTCAGGGCTGTCTTGGTCGGAGAGGTGGAGGCACCGCTCGCCTTGCCGGCATCGGATGCAAGTGCTGACCAGTTCGAGTAGGTTGCACCACCTACGGAAAGCACCACTCTCTTTCCGGCGTTGTGCACCAAGCGGATCGACTGCGCCACATCCTGTGGGGTCGAGGAGAAGCTCATGCCCGTGCCGCTCCAGGTATTGTTGGTGAGGCCCGACCAGGTGAAGTTCGGCTGGGCGAAGGCAAGGTAGATGTCCGTATAGGGGCTCGTGCTTGTCTGCGCCAGTTTGCTTGTTGCAAGCAGTTGGGCATCGGTCATCGGAGTGCCGCTATAACCTGCGTAGTAATAATAGGGTTCCGACCAGCTCGGGAAATAGCCGGTCAAATGGCGCGCTCCGTTGACAACGGGTGAAGGGGTCGCTGTCGGCGACGGAGTTGGAGTAGCAGTGGGGCTAGGGACCGGGGTGGGCGTAGGCGTTGCAGTCGGAGTCGGTGTAGGCGTTGGAGTAGGGGTAGCCGATGGCTTTGGCGTTGCCGTTGGGGAGGGAACCGGTGTCGGGGTAGCCGTGGGGCTTGGGACCGGGGTTGGCGTAGCTGTAGGAGAAGGCGTTGGCGTAGGAGTGGCCGAAGGTTTTGGCGTGGCTGTGGGAGAAGGAGTCGGAGTAGGAGATGAGGATGGTGTTCCATTGAGGGAAACCGTCGATCCATTGAACACGAATTTCGGAGTCACCGGAGGTGCTCCGTTGAAGGTGAATCCGATTTGAACGGATGCCTTTGGAGCGATCTTGGCTGTCCAGCTTGCGGGAGTCAGCGTGTAGACATTGGCGGTGGGGCCAGAGATGGTGGCATTCCAGACCGAGGTTTCCTGCTGCGGCGTTGTCAGAGTGCCGCTCCAGGTGGTGATCGTATTGGTGCCGGTGTTGGTGATGTTCAGGTAGGCTGTATAGCCCCCCGACCATGCATTGACGGTCCATCCTGCCGAGATGGATGGAGCAGCGGTTGCCGCGCGGAGTTGGACTGCTCCGAGAGGGAGGAGAGCAATCGCAAGAATCGGGAACAAGGATGCTCGTAGAGATTTGCGACTCATGGAGGGGCGTGCAGATCCATCCAAGAGATATGTACTTTTCATGATAAATCTGACATCCCCTCGGAGGGGGCAGTTCAAAAAAAGAAAAGAAAGAGAGGAATATCTACTAAGTATTAGGGCAGCTACTTATGGAACTTGTCTCTAGTTTATAAGGAACTTTCCTTTAAGAAACCAATCAGGACTGCTTTTCAGAAGCCTTGAGCATCGTGTCATGCTCGGCCTCATCGATGCCCTGCTCCACCAGTCTGGCGCTCGTGCTGTGACCTTCCTGATCAGTGTCTTCACTGGGCGATTGGTAGGCACTCTTTCCAGTGCTTGCATTGGCAAAGGCCCAGCGTTTGTGGTCCGAGAGATCTTCATCGAATTCCCCTGTGAGCTCGTGCTTGGCAAGTTCCCAGTCCGAGAGTTCGACCTCTCCCGCCTTGCGGCCATTGATCTTGGCGATCTCAGCAGCACGACGCTTGACCATCTCCAGAGTCACCATCCCGATACCTGAGTAGTTGACGGAGATGGATCCTTGCTTAAGTGGGTTGGTCTTCATGGCTGAAGCATCGCCCAGCCTCCACCCATCGGCAAAAGCCAACGCCTAAGCAGCACGCTTATCCTTTAGGGATCAGAGGGTTCTACTCCGCTGCGGAGATGCCCCCTTGATGAACGGAGATCTTCGCCGCCGCTGCTCGTGCCCGCGACAAGGCATCAGGCCCAGTGGCCAAGGCAACCGCCATGCGGCGATAGGGACGGGTTGTCGGCTTGCAAAAGATCCGTACCTCGACACCGCGCTCGCTCAGGGCCGCTTCGACTCCGGAGTAGGTGGGATTCTTCCCCTCCTTCGTTGCCAGCACGACGGCGCTCGCACCCTCGACGCATTCAATCGATGGGATGGGTAGCCCCAGGATAGCCCTGGCATGCAGATCAAACTCACTCAGGTTTTGACTGATCAAGGTCACCATGCCCGTATCATGAGGCCGCGGACTCAACTCACTGAAGATCACCTCACCCTGAGTCACGAAAAACTCGACACCGAAGAGTCCAGCTCCACCCAGGTCCGCAGTGACTTTGGCAGCCATCTCCTGTGCGGCCTTAAGGACATCTGGATTCATCGGCTGGGGCTGCCAACTGTATTGATAATCCCCACGCTCCTGCACATGGCCAATCGGATCACAGAAGAGCGTTGGCCCGTTTTTCTGACGAATCGTGAGGAGCGTGATCTCGAATTCAAAGTTGATGAACTCTTCCACGATCACCTTCTTGCGGTCGCCGCGCATTCCTTGACAGGCGTAATCCCAACTCGCCTGAATATCAGACTCACTCTTGGCCACGCTCTGCCCTTTGCCGGAAGAACTCATCACCGGCTTGATTACAACTGGGAAGCCGATAGCCTTCGCATGGATCTGCAACTCCTCCACGGATTCCGCATAGCTGAATTTTGCCGTCCTTATCCCGAGGCCTGCGGCCACGTCACGGATCTTGTCCCGGTTCATCGTCAGGTTGGCAGCCCTCGCGCTCGGAATAACCTCGTAACCCTCCTTTTCGACATCGAGCAGCACCTCGGTCCGGATCGCCTCCACCTCGGGAACGATCAGATCGGGTCGGTACTTTGCGATCGCAGCACGCAGCGCCTCTTCATCGAGCATGCTGAAGATGCAGCTTTCATCAGCAACCTGCATGGCGGGAGCCCCCTCATAGCTGTCGCAGGCAATCACATGACAGCCGAGTCGCTTGGCGCTGATCACGAATTCTTTTCCCAGCTCGCCAGAGCCTAACAGGAGGATCTTTTTCATGGGTGGTATTTTTATCCACTCAGCATGGGGAGGCAATCCATCGGTTCCAGGTTCCGTGCCGAGTACGAGCAGCATGCCCAAGAGCCATTCCGGTGCTATAATGTCACTATGGGAAGAACTGCTGCGGGATAAACCTTGATTCATCACCCGTTGCCAATGGATCCCTCACTCAAAAAATGAAAGTCGTTCTCGTTCATGGATATCAAGATACCGGAAAGGTGATGGGGAAACTCGCCGATCACCTCTCCAGTGAGGGTCATGAGTGCCTCGTCCCCACACTCGACCCGCATGATGCCCGGGAAGGGCTCCCGATGATGGCTCATCAGTTGCAGAGCGTCCTTGAGAAGAAATTACACGATTCGGAGCGCTTCGCTCTCGTCGGATTCAGCATGGGAGCACTGATTTCGCGCTACTACCTTCAGGAACTTGGTGGACATCAGTGGGCAGAGGCCTTCTTTTCGATCGGTGGACCGCACGAGGGGACGTGGGCTGCTTATCTTCACTCCGGTGAGGGAGTGAATCAAATGCGCCCCGGGAGTTCTTTTTTAAATGATCTGGAATCCTCCTCCCGGATACTTAAGACCTTACCCATTACCAGCTACTGGACACCATTTGATCTTGTTGTCATCCCTGCAGTGAGTAGTCGTTGGAAAATGGGTGAAGAGGTCTGCATTCCAAGCATCCTCCATCACAAGATCATCTCCGACCCTCGCCTGATGAAGGATCTTTCGCACCGACTCAGTAAGATCAATCCGGCATGAACTACTGAAACTCTGGGAGTTTCTTCGCAGAGGCGATTTCCTGGGCGTAGGTTTCAGAGGCATTATCACCCAAGAAATCGACCGCTTCGCGATTCCGCGAATAGAGGCCGAATCTGGGCGCGTAGGATCCCCACTCGTAATTATCCATGAGTGACCAATAGAAATAGCCGATCAGGGGCCATCCTTTGGCCTTCAGTTCCTTCACCACCGCGATGTGGCTTCGCAAAAAATCACTCCTCAAGAGGTTATCCCGCCTACCGTAGTGACGGCGTGGATCGGATCGGTACGCGATACCATTCTCAGCGATCATGATTGGCAAATTGAAGCGCTCCAGGATCTGGACAAAGAAGGTCAACCCCTCGGGCAGCAGTCGCCAGTCCCACCACTTGTTGGTGATGCTCTCGAGCAGTCGCTCATGGAACGGTGGAGGGTTCGGCACATGCTGATGGCGGTGCTTGTGGAAGAGGTCGTTCCACCGCGGCCAGCGGAGTGCGTGGGCGATGAACGGGTCGTAATAATCGAAGGCGATGTAATCGAGCGGCGGTTCCTCCGACTCGGCGGGATCGTACAGGGTATCCAGGAGACGCTTCCAGGCGGGCTCGGAGGTGTAGGCAAAGGCAACCAAGTGATGTAGCTTCTTGATCACTTCGCCCACCCAGAAACGGATGAGCGGGCGGATGGGCAGTCGTGCCTTGAGGAATGCCTCATCCAGCATCCAAGTCTGTTTCCAGAGATAGGCCATGAGGTGCTCCCGGGGAATGTCCCGCGATCGGGCGAAGAGAAGATCCATCCACGCCTGATCATTCCAATACAGATCACTGCAGTAATTATTGAAGCTCACCTTGGGGGCCTGCTCTCCCTCCCGACCCTTTTCCCGATAGAGACGATGGATCAACCTGTAGGCCCTGACGTGTGCCTCCAGAAGATGCGAGACACAGGTGATCGATTGCGCGGGATTCTTCTTGGTCTCCTTCCCGGTGGGGAAGGAACCGTTAAAGTAGCTGCTCGCAGCAAGAAGGTTCGGCTCATTGATTGTGATGAACCACTTCGGCGGCTCCACATCATATTTACCCGGCAAAGTTTCCAGGAGGAATGCTACCGTCTTTTCCACAAAGAGAAGGAACTTTTCGATCGTTCCATGCTCCAGCCACGCATCGATACCGAGCCAGGCCGGGTGGGTGAAGTGATGGAGCGTCACCACCGGCTCGAGTCCCTTCGTCCGGCAGGCTGCGAGGATCTGCGCATAGCGGTCCAGCGCCTCCTCATCGAAGGGTGGTACAGGTCCGCCACTCGGAAGGCCCTCGGGAGCAAGCTCTCTCACGGGCTGGATTCGTTCCCACGAGAGACTCAGTCGGAAGGCATTGAGGCCAAGGGAGCGACAGCGCTCGAAATCCTCCTCCGCCCTGCTCCAGAAATCAGCCGCCGTTCCAGCTGGATCGACCTTCTCCTCCCGCTCCGCCCAGGCCCAGTTATTCTGAGGTTCACCCTCACCATTGACTCCCCCCTCGTGCTGATAGGCCGAGGTTGAGACGCCCCACAGAAATTCCTGTCCCGTGGTCAGGTCTCTATTTTCCGGTTTCGGCATTTTGCCCGGCCATGTGTTGTGAGCGGTAACCATCACTGATTTCCAGGGAGGGGGTTCATGCCAGAGGTGTTGTATCCAGCTCGACAGCAGGCTGTGGGCGGCGTGTCTCCTCGATAAGTGTCCGGGCAATCACCTGAGCCGCATCGGGGTGAGCCAGGCTCAGGGCTTTCGCCCTCATCGACTCCAGTCGCACCGGATCTTCGAGAAGCTTTTCCACCTTGTAGGAAAGAGTTGTGAAATCATTGCACTTGATTGCCATCCCCTTTTCGAGGAGTTGGTCGCTATTGCGCTCCTCCTGTCCCGGAATCGGAGAAATAATTACCATCGGAAGTCCGCAGGCCATTGCTTCGGAGATCGTCAGTCCTCCCGGCTTTCCAATCAGGAGTGTCGCTGCCGCCATATAGCGGCTGACCTCCGTTGTGTAGCCGACCACCTTCACATGGATCGTGGGCGAGGGGACCTGCGCCCCCAGCTCCTCGAGCTCTTGCTTCAATATCATGTTCTTACCCGAAAGGAGGACGATTTGAACAGGTACCTTCAGATCAAAAAGCTCCTCCAGGATGATCTCGGCTGGGCTTGCTCCCAGCGCACCGGCCGAAACGAGAAGCACCGGCAGCGCCGGATCGAGACCGAGTCCGATCCGTATCGCCCGCTGCTCTTCCGTGCTGTGGCACCGGAATGTGGTATCGATGGGAATACCACTGACCGTGATCCGATCTCCCGGGAGTCCGAGTTTCATCAGATGTACCTTGGTTTCCTCAAGCGCCACAAAGTAGCGGTGAAAGGCACGTGAGAGCCACATCGCATGGAAATCGAGATCCGTTACCACGATGGAGAGCCGGGCCTGAAGTTTTTTTTCGGCAATCAGGTAGGAAATCAGTTCTGCGGGAAGGAAGTGCGTGCAGACCGTGATATCCGCGTCGAAGGCCGTGATCAGCTTGATCAGGGGTGCTGTGTTCAGTCGGTCCAGCATCAGGCGCATCTTGTCCGTCTTCCATGGCTCATCGCTGGTCTTGTACCACCAACCGAGGAAGGTTGGAGCCTTCGCTACAAGCTGCGTGTAGAGCTTCGAGTAGAAATTTTGGAAGAGACGGTTCGTATACTTTAACGCATCGATGGAGCGCACCTCGGCGACTTCGGGCATTCCTTTGAAAGCCTTCTCCAGAGCATGGGCCGCAATGACATGTCCGTTTCCGGCACTTGCCGAGAGAATCAGGATCCTTTTACCAGGCTTGGTCATCGTTTATTTCCAGAAGTGAAACCCCACCGAGGTCAGGTATCCCGAGAGCACGACCCATGGGATAATACCGACAGCGATCGCCAGCAAGATCCTCTTGGGAGACTCTCCCAGAGCCAGGGAAAGGATCGCCGTGGTTTGAGGTCCCACCGAGACTGGCGCCACAAAGGCCAGACCCCAGAGACCAAAGCGGTGCCAGATCCTCCAGAAAAATTTCGAGGGGTTCGGTGTTGGGTTGATTTTGAGTTTGTGAGTCATCCAGGCGCGGAGTGGTGCTCCAGCTACCAAAATAACCAGACCTCCCGCACAATAGCCAAGCCAAGCTGCCAACGCCGCAATCCAGAGCGGTGCGTGAGCGGCCACCCCCGCGGGAATAGCCCCCACGAAGTAGAAAAACCCAAGACTCAGCGATGTGAGAACTCCTGCCATAGTGACAAGATACTCCAGAATTCCGAAAACAAGATAGGAGTCTCAGGTAGCTCTTTTGCTTATTTATTCCAGATTTTGCGATAGCATACTATCAACAGGTTTAGGTGCTTCACCTAGATGGTGAGTCTCTGTGGAGTTAAAACGTGAAAACGTTAGAATGTTAAAAAGTGGGAATTGTCTCAGAACGCGCCTCTTCACGGCTCTTACCATTTTCAACCTTTTAACCTTTTAACCCATTCTCAGCGTCGGCTTCTCATGCAAATTTTGGGTTTATGAGAAGGAACGTGTCGCGCCACGCTTAGGGAAGCGCTGATTCATCCCCCCTGCCTCCCTGATATTCAAACAGCCATTGCTTCCAACTCCATTTTTGAGATCATCTTCAAACGTGAAGCCACGGCAATTGGGAAGATTGTCAGTGCGAAGAGAGCAGAAAGAATCATCTGCTCGCGGATGTTCATCGGATAGCGGCCATCCTTGTCGGTGAGGCACAGGATCACGATCAGTCCTCCGAGGTAGAGAATCCACCAGAGACCATTCTGTAGGTCGAGGTCGCGACCGTGTTGCCATTGCAGTATCAGAAAAAGAGTCGTTGGCACCATGATCGAGCCGACAGCCCAGATCGCCGAGGTCTTGCCGCTCCAGAGGATCGCCCAGGTCGCCATGACGAAAGCCACACGGCACCAAACCGAGGCTCCGCGCAGCCGGAAGGGTCTCAACACGTACGGAAGTTGCTTGCGCAGTGCCATAAGGCTGATGGGTCCGATTGCCAGCGCGATCACCGAGGTGGCTGTCAGAAACCCCACGATCTTCTGCCAGCTTGGTCCTCCGAAGAGCATCGCGATCCCGATCAGCATGCTGCTGACGAGCCCAACCCAGGGGACCGATTGCTTGTTAAGATCCTGGAAGCACTTTGGTAGCAACTCGCGCAGACCCATCATCCAGCTGACACGTGCCGAGACACCCATGTAGGCCATCGCGGTGGCGCCGGGCGAGAGCGCCGCATCGAGAAGGAGGAGATTGGCGACCCAGACGAGGCCGGCTCCAAGAGCGATCGCGACCAAGGGACCTCCGTGCGATGTGAGGACGAGCTTCTTCCATCCGTGGACGATTTGAGTCGGATCAATCGAAACAATGAAGGCCAACTGAAGGATCATGTAGATCCCCAGGCAGATTCCCAGACCCAAGCCCATCGAGAGCGGCACATCGCGTTGCGGGTTTTTTGCCTCGCCGGCCAAATCGAGTGACGTCCGGAATCCCAGTAGGCTGAAGAGCACTCCTCCCGCGCTAACGGCCGTCAGTACCTCGTCTCTCACCGAACCATCCCATGGCAACCTTCCATCCATGTTTCCCCAGTGAGACTGCTTCAGCATCAGTGTCACCGAGACCAACAGTGGAATGGTGAG
This sequence comes from uncultured Spartobacteria bacterium, assembly GCA_903868795.1. Taxonomy (GTDB): domain Bacteria; phylum Verrucomicrobiota; class Verrucomicrobiia; order Chthoniobacterales; family UBA6821; genus UBA6821. Next base: position 8,702 of record CAIPWR010000131.1, read on the forward strand.
TTTCCAAAAGGTCAGTCCGTCGATCCATTTGGATAGAAATCCCACACCGCTCAGATTAATCCAGCCGAAGATCCCCAACATGGCGATGGCGCATCCCATCCCGGAGCCGCTAAGAATCTGGCCGTGTCCCGTATCGACGATGAGCCAAGGGACCTTGCTCGCGAGATATTCCATCATTGCGAGTACCTCGATCGTCGGTATCGAGACATAGGCGATCCAGACACTCCAACCCCCAATGAATCCCGAGGTCCGACCATGAGTCAGTAGCGGAATGGCCGCAAGAGCTCCCGAGGTTGTCACGACAGCGCCCAACTCCGCGAAGACGATGGCGATCACAAAAGACATGAGTCCCCCTAGCAGCCAGGCTAACATACTGAACGGACCGGCGGCTTTCGCACAGAGATAGGGTGCAAAGAGCCACCCCGAACCGATCGTTCCGGTCACCACGGCCAGAGTCATGCTCCAGAGGCCAAGTTGACGCTTCAGTCCCTTCTGGGCTCTCGTGGCGGTGATTTGTGGGGCCGCCATGAGAATTGCCTATCCGTTGATGGAGAGAATGGCTCCGCCGAGAATCTGAAGAAAGATGGCAGTGATAATCATGGGGGGGGAAACCTAGAAAGGGCCCCTTGCTCAAGCAAGATTCTTTATGAGTGTTTACCAATTCTCCCAGCACACCCCACCGCGTGGGAGAGTCTATGGGTGGAAGTTGAAAAGTGTACGCAGGCCTGCTTCATACCCGTGTAATCTAGCTTGAAAACAATCCCCTCAAAAAAGTGGAGGTTCGTACTGGAGTCGAACCAGTCTAACAGGTTTTGCAGACCCGGGCCTAACCGCTTGGCTAACGAACCATAATTTCCACTTTAAGAAAGTGGAGCGGGCGAAGGGATTCGAACCCTCGACATCAACCTTGGCAAGGTTGCACTCTACCAACTGAGTTACGCCCGCATCGCTATGCGATTCCTAACGTTACGAAAGAGATGGGGGAGGGTCAAGGGGAGATTTGCCCACATTCCGAAGAGCGACTGACGGGAAGAGGTAGGAATAAATTTTTTTGAACGGAGGAAACATGCGGTTGTCAAAAAAGAAAAATACTACCACCTCGATGAAGAGAGTCTCTTGTATCAAATGCATAAAGTCATTTGCCCTCATGTGTCTCGTTGCCACGGCACTCACGCAGTTGTCAGGCAATCCTGTTTGGGAAGTGGCTCCCCAGAAAAAAGACCTAGGTGGGCGTTCCTCCGATGCCCTTTCGCTGCTGGAAAAACCCGACAGGTATCTGGTTCGCCTTGAGATGCCGCATCGGGATCTTTCGCAAGTCACCGTTAATCTTCGAAAAGGGATTTTGCATGTTGAGGCACCTGCGAACGGGGTCGTTCCCTCATGCACGAGGGACATTTCCCTAAATAGTGTCGTCACGAGATAGGATTATTGATAGAGGGAGCGGATGAACAAAGAGAGCGCCCTTCATCGTCACGACATAACGGATCGAGTTTGGAAGTTACTGGAGCCGCATTTGCCAGGCAGGGCCGGTGTTTGG
>CAIPWR010000132.1 GCA_903868795.1 uncultured Spartobacteria bacterium
GATCTCGGAGTTCCCGAGGAAGTTTTTCAAAAGGCATTGAAGGCATTGCCAATCGATCTGCCGCCCTGCCGCTTCGAGCGCAGCGAGCGAAATGGGATCGCAGGTTGGCGCTTTTTGGTAAGCGGCCATGACGGCAACGAGAGAGCGCCTGCTGACCATCACCATCACGGACACGCTCATGAGCATCACCATCATGGAGAGGGAGATCATCATCAACATGACCATGATCATGGCTCTGCTGCTCATCACGTCCATGGACGTCATCACGCCGAGATTGCAGCACTTATCAGCAGGAGTAGCCTCACCGAGAACGTAAAACAACGTGCCCTTGCCGTTTTTCGTAGGATTGCCATTGCTGAAGGAGCTGTGCATGGCGTGCCGCCGGAAAACGTGGGATTCCACGAGGTTGGAGCGGAAGACTCGATCGCTGATATCATCTGCGCCTGCGCGGGACTAGACTCTCTGAAAATTGATAACATCACGTGTGGACCGCTGATCGAGGGCACCGGCCATATTCACTGCGCCCATGGCACATTTCCCCTGCCGGCGCCAGCCACCTTGGCAATCCTCAAAGAGATACCATTTCGACAGGTCGACGAACCTTGGGAGCATATCACTCCGACTGGTGCCGCGATCCTAGCGGAGTTTGCCACGGGTTTTATGCCAATGCCCGAGATGAAAGTGAACGCTATCGGATACGGCCTCGGCTCAAGAGACACTCCCCATCGTCCCAATGTCCTCCGACTCATTCTCGGAGAATCCGTGGAATCAAATCGTGCGGGCTTGGAGGAAATCGTTGAGCTCCGCTGCAATCTTGACGACCTCACCCCGGAGCATGCCTCCAGCGCCCTTGATGCACTGATGAGGGCCGGAGCGCTTGATGCAACACTCACGCCGACCGTCATGAAAAAGGGGCGTTCTGGTTGGATCCTGGAGGTTCTTTCCGTCGCGGATAAAGCTGAGGAGCTTTCCGAACTGATGCTTCGCCAAACAAGCGCCTTCGGTATCCGCAGGCACCACATGGAGAGACTGAAACTTGAGCGGCACTTCGAGGAAATCGAGACTCGTTATGGGAAAATCCGCGTCAAGATCGGCACGCTCCGAGGTGAGGTCATTCAGCGTTCCCCAGAGTTCTCTTCCTGCGCGGAGTCAGCCGCTCACCATGGCGTGGCAGTGAGGGTGGTCCATGAGGCCGCTCTTCGCGCCCTAGCCCAAGAATAGAAAGGCCGACTTACTCCTCGTCGTCGGTCGATCCGCCAGTCCCGCGGACGGGTTTTGCCGCGCAGACACCACGCTTCTTTGCAGAGGAGATAAAATCGAGGAAGTATTGTGCCTCCGTGCCCCATGTTTCTTTCTTCGATTCCTCAAGGGCTTGCGAGATGTTGCGACCACTATGGTAGATCAGGCGGAATGCTCTCTTGATCTCGAGACGCGTCTCGGAATTAAACCCTGCACGCTTGAGACCAACGGCGTTGATGCCGGCCACCATGCTGGTGCCATAAGCCGAGACAAAGGGAGGGATATCCTTCGGGAAGCGCTCCCCGCCCCTGACCATGCAGAGTTTGCCAACCCGCAGGAACTGGTGGAAGACAGAACCGCCGCCGAGCACTGCCCCATCCTGAACCTCGACATACCCCGCAAGGAGGCAGTTGTTGGCAATGATCACCCTGTTACCGACCGAGCTGTTGTGACCGAGGTGGACCCCCACCATCAGGAAGTTTTTGTCCCCGACGCGGGTCACTGTTCCCTCCTTTGTGCCACGATGGATCGTGACGTATTCACGGATGATATTGTCATCACCGATCTCCACATGGCTCTTGGTCCCGGGCTTGAAGTCATAATCCTGAGGATCGGCACCGAGGATGGCGCCATATCCCACGGTATTTCTGGCACCCATGCGCACATGGCCTGTGATCACAGCGTGAGCCTGAATCCGGCATCCCTCGCCGATCACGGCTCCAGCCTCAATGATTGCACCGGGACCAACCTCCACATCGGAAGCAAGGTTTGCAGCGGGATCAACGAAAGCAGAGGGATGAATCTTGGACATCGGTTATCGGTGATGGGTAACAGGCTATCGGTACTATGGAACTGGGAAAAGGTTGCCTTCAACTCTTTAACTCTTCAACTCTTCAACTCTTCCCCGTTCCCAATCACCAATTTCCTATTCCTATCGCCCTAAATCAGCCCCGCTTCACGGAAGCTGAAATACGGGGATTGCTCCCCTCTCACGGATCCAATGATGACATGATCGACCATCGGAATCTGCAAGAGAGTTCCGGCTTCAATCAGTCGGCGTGTCAGGCGACGGTCAGCCTCGCTCGGGAGGGGGTCGCCCGAGGGATGGTTATGGACTACCGCTATGGCATACGCCCCCTTGGCTATTGCAGGACGAAAGATCTCCCTCGGATGGGCAATGCTTTCATTGAGGCTGCCTCGGGAAACTTCACGATGCTCCAGAAGCCCGTGACGGGTATCGAGTAGAAGCACTCGCAGGGATTCGTAAGGTAGTATTTCCATCTCACGGGCTAGAAGTCGGTGAATCACTCCGGCTCGGTCGATTCTTGGACGCTCCTCCTCGGGGAGTGCCATTCGTCGCCCCATTTCAAAAGCCGCCTTGAGTTCCGCAGCCTTGGCGGGTCCCATGCCGGGAAGTGAGGAAAGTTCCTCCACGGAGCATCCGGCCAGACGTCGTAGACTCCCCCACTCTACCAACAGGGATTTGGCAAGCGACATCACGTCGAGCCCGACCTTGCCAGTGCGAAGAAACAGGGCCAGCAGCTCGGCATCGGTAAGCACGGAGGCCCCATGAGTGAAAAGCCGTTCACGCGGCCTCTCAGTCCGAGGTAGGTCCCCGAAGCATGAAGAGATCATGGAGAAAAATACGCCACGAACAGTAATCCGCAAGCGACGCAATGAAGAAAATCGCGCAGAGCAACTGTGGTTTTTAGCAAGGTGAGAGTTGTGATTTTTTGATGAGGCATTGGAGGTGGATGAGGAGCTTGCGCATGGCTGCGACGATGGCGCATTTGTAGGGTTTTCCCCTGTCTCGAAGACCTTGGACA
>CAIPWR010000133.1 GCA_903868795.1 uncultured Spartobacteria bacterium
CCTTTGAGAAGGTTCCTATCCATGAACTACTTACAGAAACCGACTTCAAATCTTATATGCCTCAAGAAAATAACCAGTTGATGCTGTTAGACTTATAACCGGACGCTAGTGATAAAAAACCAGAATTTCCGACAACTCGCAAAGATATTGCCCAGAAAAACAGCCTTTGTTGATTACTTTATATTCGATTCTTTTGGTAAGTTCTCTCTTCAAAATCCGTATTACGGAGCTATAGTGATTACCGACTCTGGGAAACTTTCACTTATAAAGCTTGGAGAGTGTAAAAAAATAGATGCTTTAGTAGAGACTTTCAGAAAAAACAATACGACTTTTGTAGGAAACGAAAAAGATCGTGAAATGTCAGAGGTGTGCAGTTCTTTATACAATGAACTAATCGCACCTCTAAAAACTTACATTGGTGATTGTAATGATTTAGTAATTTCACCTGAAGGGAAGCTCAATTTTGTTCCTTTTGCAGCGTTTGTAGATCATGAGGGTAAGTTTGTCGTTGAAAAAACCGCCATTAACTATGTTTCTTCTGGAAGAGAATTGCTTAAAGACTTTGTCGTTTCTCCAAACAAAACAGTGACCATTGTCGCTGATCCATTATTTAGCAAGTCTTCAACACCATCATCCCAAGAGCCAATTTTCCCGCAACTGCCAGGAACAGCGAAAGAAGCAGAATTAGTTCAGGGTGCTATGACTAACGGAAATTTTGCAGTGACACTCTTGGAGCAAACAAACGCATCGAAGAACGCTGTGTTGCAACTGGATTGCCCAAGAATATTGCATATCGCAACCCATGGATTTAATCTTCTCAATAATGATGCGATTACTGAGGGACATACTACACGTGGCATGAAGATAGTCGCGGGTGCTTCTGGTCATTTCATGACAAATATCCCTGAAAAGCCAAATCCTATGTTTAGGACCGGATTAGCCTTTTATGGTGCCAACGATTCGTTTCGTGAGTGGAATAGTGGCTCATCCGGCAATGCGGATGGAATTCTCACAGCAGCCGAAGTGCCATTAATAAATCTGAATGGAACTAGCCTTGTGGCCCTCAGTGCATGCCAAACTGGCGAGGGAGAAGCGGTAGGTGGAGAAGGAGTATTTGGCTTGAGGAGAGGCTTTCTGCAATCAGGTGCAAAAAACCTGCTGATGACATTATGGCCGATTGCTGATCAGGAGACCGTCGGCATCATGTATGAATTCTATAAAAAAATTGCATTAAACGACGACGATCCATGTAATTCCTTGTCTGAAGTTCAACGTCAGTGGATGCCGAAACTTAAGTCTGAAAAAGGAATATGTTATGCCATCAATCGGGCTGCTCCTTTTATCATCTTTACTAAAGGTAAGATAACAACACAGGGATGCTCGGAATCATCAAGCGCCGTTGCTACATCCAAAGTCAATCCTATGTCTCAAGATGTCTTGGATGATTGTGTGCATAAAACGAAGGTCATCATGGATCAGAAAATCCAACAGAATGCTCCATCGATTCAGGAACTCTGCACCGAGAAATTCAAAAAGCTTCTGAAAGCTGGCCTCTATGCGCCTCCGGGCGATCAGTGTGCTTTGGATGCTGATTTCCGGTACGACACGCAGGACGATTACCCCAAAGTCAACTCGACCGGGCCTGCTGCTCAAAATGGGGAGAAAGTTTCGGTGCCTGTGGAGCTTCAGTTTGGAACGAATGCCCCCTTTACCAAGACCTGGGTTTTTGCACAGGAGAACGGCACATGGCTGCTCGATGATGTCCTGACACAGAAGGGCGGTGAGGCTTCAGCAAAGAGCATGGCCGATGATCTCTCCAAGCTGCCAAGCCCCCCAGAATCTGGCACTCAGGCAGTCCAATCATCCACTGCCACATCTCCTGCAGGATTAGGTGGTGGTAGCCCGGCCATTTTGGAATTCGCTGATGCCCTCGCTAAGGCAGATGCCGGCGATGCCTACGCTCAGGGAGTTGTTTCTATCTACTTCACAATGGGATACAAGACGCCAAAGGATGTAGCCAAGGGGCTATCCTATGCCATGAAGTCCGCGTCCCAAAAGAATCCTTTGGGCATTTATCAGGTAGGTATTCTAAGGGAGTTGGGAGCAGGAATGAAAAAAAGTAAGAAGGAGGGACGTGTTCTCATGGCCAAAGCCTTTGACGGACTCAATGCGATGTCCGGTGACCCCTATGCACTCTACGATCTCGGAATGATGGCCCTAGAGGGCGTTGGTGTTGATCAGAATCCCAAGGAGGCCGCCCGCCTCTTTAAGGCGTCAGCCGATTTAGGCTACGCCCCAGCACAGAGAATATACGCGAAGTTTCTCGAGGCGGGAGTAGGCGCGCCCAAAGATCTCGAAGCAGCAAGGCAGTATCAGAGCCAAAGCAGTGCGCAATGGTCAGAGCAATAATAACCCCAACATCAACCCAGTAAAAAAACCATGAAACCACAACACATCCTGAAAGTAGTCCTCGGCGTCTCATTGATTTCGGTTAGCTCGGCTGTAGCAGCCGATGACGTCGACTCGATCCTCAAACAGATCAGCGGAGAATCCAGCGGAGGCGGTAGCAGCAGTGGTCAGAATACTTCCCTTAAGAAAAGCAGTTCTCCCAATGCCGGGACCTCATCTACCAAGAAGCGCTCCCAAGCTTCAGCACCATCCATCAAGGTATGGAATCCCAAGGATAAGCTTCCCTCTGACGTTTCTGGCCAAGGTGTTGCCGGTAACTTTGCATTCTACGGGACGAATGCGGAGGGTAATCCGATTTTGATTCCTGCGGAGGATGCAGCCAACCCCTTCGCCCGCCAGTACTGGATTGTGAACATGCATGATCGGGTGGGACCCAACGTACTCATCCCTGCCAGCCAACGCAGACTTGTTCAGGTATCTTCTCGCCGTCCCCTCGTCTTTGTAGGAAGGGGACTCCTTCCCGGCATCTACAATGTCCAGGTTCAGTAATCGTTGAATCCTGTCTCAGCATGAAACCCCACCACCGCACCATCCTCACCCCGCTGGCCCTCCTCGCCATCGCGGCCCTCACCATCACCACCACCCTCGCCACTCCGGTCACCGCCGAGGGGCGCACCGCCGGAGATTCCACTGCCGCGCGTGAGCAGGCCCTTACCGATGCTCTGCGTGAGGCCGTGCGTCTCGGAGCCGGGGTGAACATCGCCAGCCAGAGCCAGGCCAGTAACTTCGCACTCGATTACGACCGGGTCTTTGCCGCTGCCTTCGGCTATGTGAAGAGCTATAAGGTGATCGATTCAGGTATGGGCAAGGATGGGATCTACCATGTGAAGGTGGAGGCAGAGGTCTCCCCTGGAGATCCCAACATGAATAACACGATGGCTCTGAAGCAACTTGTGGCGCTGAAGGGTTCTCCACGCATCGCCCTCGACATCCAGGAGAACATCACCGGCGTCCCCCCGAACTCCGGCTATGCCCAGGCATGGTTCGAGGAGGCGGCCAAGGATCTCCAGCTCAATATCGTCGATGTGGGTATGGCCCGTAACCAGGAGATGAAACTCTCCCGCCGCGACGAGGCCCTCGGGAATACGAACTCCGCGAACTTCCGCAACAAGGACATCACCCAGAAGGCCGACTTCATCATCCAGGGCAAGGTGACCGGCCGCTACGAGGGCCAGCAGAGCATGTACGGGGGGAATCCCCAGCACGTCTTCGGAATGAGCGCCGACCTCCGGGCCGTCCGCCCCGAGACTGGTGAAGTCGTCGCCTCCGCAACCATCCATCCGAATAACAACCTCGACAGCGACCAGGGCTCCCCCGAGATGGCCGCCAAAGACATCCTCTTCAAGCTCCTCACCGGCCGCGAGTCCAAGGGACAGCCCGGCGCCATCGGCCTCTTCCGCAAGATCTTCGCACGCTGGTCCTCCGAGCTCGACCTCGGCCGCATGGTCCGCGTCGAGATCGTGAAGATCGACCAGTCCACCCTCACCGCCATGGAGGAGAAGCTCAAGGCCGACCCGCATATCAGCGGTGTCTGGCAGAGGGAGTTCGACGCCCAGGCCAGCACCTTCCTCGACCTCGAGACCCGGCTGAACTCCGCCGAACTGACCAAGTCAGTGACGGATGCCTCAGGAGGCGCCTACGGGATTGACCACGGAACCGAGAACTACCTCCTCTTCGTGAAGGGCGGATCTGGATCAACCGAGAAGAAGAGCATCTTCGGAAAAATGTTCGGGAATTGAGGCTTCGCGATTAGCCACATAAAGCACAAGCACAACCTCCCTATTCGCTAAAAAACTTTTATGAAATATATAATCACATCAAAAATCTCGGGGAATAAATATCTGATAGACACTGAGCAAAGCGAAATTCATTCATCTCTCGCCAGATTTATCGAACAATCTACAGATTGCATTTTTACAAAGAGGGAATTAAAGGAGGACATAGACGCAGGAGAAATTTTCAGAATCTCAACAGAAAAAATGAAATGACAAGAAAATCTACCCCCTCAAATGCGAAAAAAGGAAATGTGGTTAAACATGACCACTATAAAGAGGCCTTTGCTCGAATTAATGATGCAATCGAGCTCGGATTCTTTATTGAAGCAATAGCAATTGAGGAGGGCATAATTTCAGATCGCTTAACATCACACCTTTCGTATTTCGGGAAATTACCCAAATCCAAGTTCCCAACTCTAAAAAAGCTCACTGAAGCTTGGGAAAAAATTGCTGGAACAGATATTGAGAAAAAACTAATAGCAAAAATCGATAAATGGAGAGATGCCAGAAACCATGCAGTGCATGGGATTGTCAAATGTTCCGATGAAACAAAAAACGATAGTGTTAATGCATTTTTAAAGGAGGCAAAAGATTCGGCCGCTAAAGGTCTAGAAATAGTGAATGAATTAAAAAAATGGCATGGCGCAGAAGTTCGAAAATCAAAAAAATGCTCAAAATAATCACTTTTGCATTTTTAATCGGGGGAGGAATCTGTTCAGCGAACAGCCAAGTTCCTACCCAATGGCAATGCCAACAGGCCGATGCCCAGCTCAATCAGGTCTACCAGCAGCTCAGGGGAACTCTGAACGATGCCCAGAAGCAGCAGTTAAAGCTGGAGCAGAGGGCATGGATAAAAGAAAGGGATAATCATATAAGAAATAATCCAAACGATGCGGAGGGAGCATTTCATTACGCCACGGAAAAAAGGATTAATTATCTTAAAAATAAGATAGAAGGAATCCAAGGTGATAGGGCTGAAAGCGCAAATGATTTGAAGGTCTCAGTTGTTCCTCAAAACTTTCCTACAGATCAAGGGTGTGTGAGCGAAAATGAAGACCTGTTAATTGTAGGATGTGATACACAGAATTGGACTTCTTATGCATTAATATTTGATAAAAAAAGCAACTTGTTACTTAAAAAAGCCCAACTTGGTCAATTTGAGCTGAGAGAGTTGTATCTACCAAATAATGCAAAATGGTTCGTATGCAGAACTTGGGATAAAAATGACGGAGACGCTATCAGAATATTTTCAATCAGATCAACCAAGGTTGTAGATTCGCAAAACGATGACATTGGAGATATATACAACCAAAAGCTAGATAGCGAAAATTCAGGACACATATATATTTCAGATAGCGGAGATTTAATCACCTATGGGAAATATGCTGGAATAGGACAAAAATCTCCGCTTTGGTACTCCCGAACCATTGGGGCGGATGGTCAGATTGGCGCAGAAGAGCCTCTCAATTTGAGATACAAACCAACAACGAAACCTCTTTTTTCTGAGTTATTTCAGAGACAAGATATTAGGGAACTGCTTCAGCAAAAATTACAATATTCAGAAGAATCAACAGATAAACTTAATCAACTAAAAATGGAGGATAATTCAGTAATTAATATTTCGACGAATGGGGTTTGTAATAAATTGGATTTAATTTCAGCTAAAATTACTTGCTCTAAAAAAACAGCTAATGATCATTTAACTTGGATATATGATAATGATACCATGCAAATTAGTAGCAACATTCGTGCAGATAGTGGTGTTGTTAAATATACAGCTAAACGAGGAGGGATCGTTATGCAAGAGGTTTCCATTGATGAGGATTATATAGTAAAAGATATCAATATTAATCAACTTAATCTAAAAGGTATAAAGATAAATAATGATTCAAATCAACAGACAAATAAATGTTTTGGGGAATATGAAAGCGTCTTATGTATTTCAAATACCCAAAGCGGAGTAGTCTTTCCAATTTCATGTATCCGGGATTCTTATTCTAAGTGGTCGGACTTAAAATATTATCCAGATAAAGGACTCGTATCTACGTGCTGTCACACTATTCGGTACAATTGTGCTTCAGATGTTATTCCCAGTCTGCAACTCAGGAAAGTTAAAGATGGTTCTTTGGTTTTTAAAACAGATGATTGGGATTCCATCTGCTTTTCGGGTGATAAAATGTACTGCTCTTGGGGAGATAGATTTGGTCAGCGATCCGGGCTCTCAATATTTAATACTACATCCTATAAATCAGAGAAATTCTTCCCAGATGTCATAGGCATGGACCCTATAGTATCCGATGGGAATAGGATTGCTGGTATATGGAAGGAGGAGCCTACGGTGATTCGTTTATATGATCTTAAATCGGGCAATCCGCTCTGCTCAGTTACTCCAGTAAGTAAGACCGCCCTTCTGGTATATACTCCTGATAATTATTACATGTCTGGTTTTGGCAAATCTGGGACAGTCGCCTTCAGATTCAAAAATCGCGCATACCCATTCGAGCAGTTCGATCTCCGCCTGAACCGTCCCGATATCGTTCTGGAGCGATTGGGGGCCCCGAAGGAGGCTATTGAGACGGCAAAATCCCTCCGTGAGAAACGCCTGAAGCGGATGGGAGTCACCGAGGAAATGCTCAAGCCGGATTTCCATCTCCCTGAGCTTCAGATTGTGGGTGAGGTCCCTGCCACGACTCCCAAGGATCAGCTCGATCTCCAGATCAAGGCCAGCGATGACAAATACCCCCTCGATCGCCTCCGGGTCTACGTGAACAACGTCCCGGTCAATGGCCGCGACGGGGAACTCCTCCGAGACCAAAAAACTCAATCTCTCGAGAAGCCCATCCCGATCAAGCTGGCTGCCGGTCGTAACAAGATCCAGGTCTCTGTCCTCAACAGCGCTGGTGCGGAATCTCTCTATGCCAATGCCGAGGTGAACTGCACGGTTGAGCGCCCCAAGCCGAAGCTCTACGCCGTGGCTCTAGGAGTCTCCCAGTACGCCCGCCCCGAGTGGTGCCTCAAATACGCCGCCAAGGATGCCACCGACCTTATTGGCAAGCTCAAGGCCAAGTCCGGATCCTCCTACAGCGAGGTAAAGCCCCTTCTCCTCACCGACAAGGAGGTAACCAAGGAAAGCGCCGCCAAGATCAAGGAGTTCCTCTCCGGGGCCACCATCGACGATACGGTCCTCATCTTCATGGCCGGTCACGGCCTCCTGGATGACAAATACGATTACTACTTCGGTACTTCAGATATTGACCCGGCTAAGCCCTCGGAGCGCGGCATGCCCTATGAGGCGATCGACAACATCCTCGCCGAAGTTCCATCTCTGAAAAAAGCCCTCCTCATGGACACCTGCCATGCCGGAGAACTGGATGACGACGAGAAGAAGGAACTGGCAGCCACCGATGGATCGGCAATCCCTTCCACTTCCCCTGATACTTCTACGAACAGTTCCCCCAATCCATCGCCCCTCGCAGGCAAAGTCGCCATGCGCGCCATCGGCACCCGAGGGATGAGCGTCAAAGCCATCGAAGGGGCGAAGGGAAAGAGCGACTGGTACGAGAAGCTCCAGGACATGTTTGTCGATCTTCGCCGGGGTAGCGGGGCCACAGTGATCTCCTCATCCCAAGGGGCCGAATACGCCTTCGAGAGCAGCGAGCAGTCCAACGGCCTCTTCACTTACTCGCTCATGGAGGCCCTCGACGGGAAAGCCACGCCGAATAAGGAACACCAGATCACCATCAGCAGTGTCGGCGACTACGTCAAAAAACGCGTCCAAGATCTCACCAAGGGCAAACAAAACCCCAACCTCCGTGGAGTTAATCTTGAAGAGGACTTCACGCTCAGCGCAGCAAAATGACTTTTTTAACTGACAGCCTGTCGCAGCTCGGAGATCGGAAGGAACTCGATCTTCAGACCTCCCATCTGGCGCTCGTAGGCCGTCATGACATGGGGGCAGAGCACGAGATTTCGCCCGTCGGGATAGGCCTCGCGGAAGATGCGCAGGGCATTCGTATCAAAGGCCTCGGCATTCCACTTGCACTCGATAGCATCGACTCGGCCACCAGCTCTGGGAACCACAAAGTCCACCTCCCTGCCCGAGGCATCGCGCCAGAAGTGAACCTTCTGCACAGGAGTCGCCATCAGAGTGTCGAGTACGAGGTGTTCCCAGAGGAGTCCGCAGTCTTCGGGGCGGAGCTTGTCCCAGCCACGGGCATGACAGACAAATCCGGTGTCGAATCCATAGAGCTTTGGCCGAGAGATAAGTTCCCTGCGACCGCCACCGGAGAAGGGTCGCAGGAGATGGGCGACGTGGGTTGCCTGCAGGACCTCCATCCAGTTCATGACCGTCGGACGACTTACCCCGGCGTGTTTCGCGAGCGAAGTGACCTCCAGAAGCCCTCCACTCTGACGAAGGACCAATTCCACCAGCAGGAGAAATGCACTGCGCTTCTCCACTCGGAACATTTCCTGAACGTCCCGAGCGAAATAGGAGTCGAGCCACTCGGCGTAGAATTCCCAGTTTGGCTCTTTCGCAAGAAGGGCAGGAGGGAGGCCACCGCGCAGGAGTCGGTCGTTCAGATCCGTCACGCCAAAGGCAGGCAATTCCTCTGCCAGCACAGGGGCCAGTACCACAGAGCGCTTTCTGCCGGTCAGCGTGTCCCGGAACTTTCGAGTGGCTGCAAGTGTGGAGGAACCCGTTGCCAGCACACGGAGGTGGGGAAAGACATCTGTGGCGATCTTCAGCACGCGGCTTGGGTCGGAAAGCTGATGAACCTCATCGAGGATGACCAAGGGCTTCTTCAGCGATCGGAAGAAGGCCTCCGGATCTGCCAACCTCGCCACATCATGGGGAAGATCGCAGTTCAGGAACTCCGCATCGCCAAGTTCCCTGGACAAGACCGTCTTTCCGGCGCGGCGCACGCCGGCCAGCCAGACCAGAGGCACCTGAGACCAGGCTCGATCCAAGCGACTCTTCCAGAAGGGGCGATCGATCATAGGGAGGTACACTTTACATTGAAACGCATGAATGTAAAGCGTGGTTTCATTATAATGAGGGGGCAATCCCGTTCCCGAGAGTATCGCACAGAGCCCTTCGTGACCATTTCGAATTTGGGAGCGCCGAACTCCGAGCTGTGGGAACAGCGGAGTAGCCTTTGCATGGCAAAGCCCGGAGGGCGAGGCGAGCGGGAGCGAGTGAGGCAATATGCCTTCGAGAGTAGTGAGCAGTCCAACGGCCTCTTCACCTACGCCCTCATGGAAGCCCTCGATGGCAAAGCCACCCCCAACAAAGATGGCCAAAGCACCATCAGCAGCATCGGCGACTACGTCAAAAAACGAGTCCAAGATCTCACCAAGGGAAAACAAAACCCAAACCTCCGAGGTGTGAACCTCGAGGAAGACTTCACGCTCGGAACGGCCAAGTAACTATCATGAAGAAAATAATCCCCTGTATTCTCCTGATCGGATGCCTTCCCTTGTGGAGAGCCAATGCCCAGCAGAGTGTCGGACCTGCAGAAGTTCAACAAGCGGAGAACCAGCTCACGCAAGTCTATCAACAACTACGGGGAACGCTTGATGAGGCTAATCAAAAGAAACTTAAGGCTTCAGAAGTGCAGTGGATCAAGCAGAAGGAGACCGCCATCGCTTCGAGTCCAAATCCTGATGCCACACACTACCAACTGGTGATGCAGCGGGTGGCCACCTTGCAGGAGGTGATGAACAGAATGGGTTCCCAGCAACCTCCTCCCCAGCTGAGACAGGCGACTCCACCATCTCAAATACCTCCATCCCAAACTACCGAAGGTGGAATCACATCTCAACAGCCCGATCGGATTGAGGGTATTAACAGTGAAAAGGAAAAATGGGCCTATGAATTTCTGGATAACAAAACTTCTGGAAACCCATCCTTTCTAGACAGTCGGTCTGGAGCGGTTGTTTTTCAGAACTCTGAGTGGATTGTTAAGGCAACCGAGTCTTCAGGCAATGTAGGCAAGATAAAAACCGATCTGTTTTTTTATGATACTCGAACACTAAAACTCATCTCAACTGCAAGAATTCCAAACAAAATTATTAAAGTCGGAAGGGTTGGTTCGGGCACATCGTTTTATGTGATCACGATTACGCCCATGAAATACAGATATGATGATGCACCACTTAATATCTGTTTAATAGATCCAAAAAACCGACAAATAGATCGCATTAAACTGGTGGAAGATGACTATTGGTTTGCCCTTAATAACCCAATCCTGGTTTCAGCTGAAGGAAATACAATTGAGATCCGGGTTGATGAGACTGCCGAACACACAGGACAACTAAATGTATCCAGAAGTGGATATCTTTCAGGGAACCCTAAGAATTCATTTTTCAAAGATATCAAAATTACTTTTAAGCCAGGAGCTAAAGAGTACTATTCAAAAAATCCTGCTAAAGTTGTTTATCCCAATAACAACTCATCTTCGAGAGAGGCTATTATTCCCTCGCAAATGGAATTCGATCAGCAAGCAAAAAATGAACAGGCTTCGCTGGACTCCTTGGGTATTAATGCAACAGGTGATATTGATGGTTCCGAAAGGTCTCTCAAGAAAGCAAATGCTGCTGTTGTATCCAGCGGATCCTTATCGGGTATCCATGTGATTAGTGCTGACGAAAACGGCTCCTTACATGATATTAATCTAGCTTGCCTCACGGCCAGAAGTATCAAGTTGGCTGCGTCCAGAATCGAATTACCTGGAATCTTTTGCGATGGAACATGTTACGGCGTGCAATCCAACACTGTTATTATTCATTCGGATGTAACAAACTTTATAACAATATTTACCAACAGCTATCTGACATTTGATTCCTCCAATGCCTACGCTCTACCAGAACCACCAGACCACATTTGGTGGAAGCGGCATGTTGTCGATAATATCAGCACCTATTCAATTCAGTCTTTGAATCAAAATGGAGATAAAAAGGCCATTCAGTTACCTGATCTTCAGACATCATCTGTCAGTAAAAACATTGAAGGAGATATCAGTGTTGCCGTTTATCCAGAAGAACGCCTGATTTATGGTAGCTGGCTTGAATCCGAACATGATCTTTTGCATGTTTTCGCTCGTTTTTCGCTTTCGGATGGGCGGCAGATCGGACCACTGATCAAATCTGAATGCGGAAAAACTCCCACGGTCACCTGTATTCGTGATGGCATTGCGCCGAAAGGGTGGCATCTCCCCACCTATTCTCCCACGGGATCTACAGGAGGGTTTGAGTACTCGATTGCGCTTCAGAATGACGCAGAGAATTCCACTCTAGATTTGGTTCAAGGTATGCCCGATCTGGCATCGCCTCTTGAAGTCCGCTTTAAGAAGGATCGTATAATTCAACTGATCTACTCCTGTGCCGGGGTTACTAAACTTGCTGAATATACCCCTGAAGGAAAGCTTAATGAGACGCTTGCCGAATGGCCTTCGCCTCCTCAGGAGGGAAAGCCTCTTCTGCTTAGCGAAAGGAACCTAGTCTTTATCCCCAAGGCAGGAGGCTATGATGCCTATCGGATCTTTGGAGAAGGGAAACCGGAGAAGGCTTTCGAGATCTACTTCCGGGGTAGCAGTGACTATGTAATCCTTCTTCCCAACGGTTTCTATGCAGGATCTCCCGGATGTGAGCGTCTCATCACTCTGCAGGCTGGGGATGGGAAAGTTGATGCTTCCGCACTTGCCCCATGGCGAAATAGGCCCGCAGAAGTCATCAAAGCACTCGGAGGCGACCCAAAGAATGCGGACATCCTCGCAAAGGTTACAGAACGCTGGCTCAAGAGAGCGAAATTCGACCTCTCTATGCCTGAACCCAAGGCCTCAGAGATCCCGAAGGTGGAGGTCAATCAGATGCCGCCCTTATGGGCACAAGGAGCGGGAATAACCTTCCCAATCGAGGTGACCGCTGGTGCATCGCCTCTGACAGAAGTGACCGTCCGGGTGAACGGGATCCCTCAGCAGGCGATCAGCGGATCCGAGCTGAACGTCCCTGTAGGGGGCAAGGGGACCGTTCAGGGTTCCGTGACTCTGGCCCAAGGGCAGAACTGGATCGAGGTGACGGCCACCGATGAGAAGGGGAGGGTGAGTAATCAAGCCCACTTCCGAAGCATTCTGCCGGAGGCTCCCGAGAAACCGAAGCGCTACATCGTGGCGATGGGATGCTCGGAATACGACCGACCGGAACTCAATCTCCAATATGCGGCCAAGGATGCCGGGGATGTCCTTAAAACCTTCCAAGAAGCAGGAGGGCGTGACTGCAAGACCCTGCTCCTGACCAATAAGGAGGTGGGGCCAGAAGCTCTGGAGAAGATCAAAGCCTTCGTGGGTGAGAGCAAAGAGAGCGATGAAGTGATCCTCTTCTGCGCTGGGCACGGCCTGCTCGACGAACATCTCGACTATGTCTATGCGGGTCACCAGATCGATCCGGAGCATCCAGGCGACACAGGCATTCATCTCGATGCCCTGCTTGATGCCATCAAGGCGGGCAAGTCGCTCAAGCGTCTTGTGCTCATGGACACCTGTCAGTCGGGGAGCGTAGGCGAAAAGGAGGAGATGAAGCTGGCATCGGCCTCTACAGAACTTCCCCACGGAGTCCGTGCCGTTAAGTCCCGAGCGCTGAAAGTGGTCGGCGTCTCGCCGATGACGGGAGGAGATCAGCAACGCTTCATCGAGGAGATGTTCCTCCTGCCTGGCCAGCACCGGGGGATCAATATCATCGGAGCATCAGGAGGCGCGGAATATGCCATGGAGTCCGATAAGTGGAACAACGGTGTCTTCACTTCCGCCCTCATCGAGGCTCTCCGTGACAAGAAAGCCGACATGGATCATCGAGGTAGGATTTCAGTGAGCGATCTAAAGACCTATTTGGGACAGCGGGTGCCTGAGCTCACCGGAGGTGCTCAGAAACCTAGCGTGGTAGCCTTCGAGCAGGATCAGGACTTCGATCTCGTGGGCGATATGCCTCCGATTCCCGAATCTGTGAAGAAACAAGGGGTCGCCACTACATCCGAGGCGCCATTACCTGTGACTCCGTTGTCAGTTGCCAGTGAATCAACCCAAATGACTCCACCCAACCTGGGTGCTCAGTTTGTGAACTCACTGGGACAGAAGTTCGTTCCAATACCCGGAACGCCTGCCTATTTCTGTATCTGGGATACACGGGTGAGTGACTATGGGCAATTTGTGAAAGAGACCGGTAGGGCATGGAAGCCGGCTTGATTCCCCCAGAAGCCAGATCACCCCGCCGTGAGGATCAATTACAACGACGCAACGGCTTTCTGCGAATGGCTGACGCAAAAGGAACATGCCTCAGGCAAACTTTCTCAAGATTGTGAGTACAGACTTCCGATGGATCTGGAGTGGAGTGCCGCCGCTGGGTTAGGGCCAGAGGCTCCAGGGCTGCCAAGGGATAGGGATGGTGCAATTCCAAACTGCTACGCCTGGGGAACCAACTGGCCACCACCGCCAGGAGCCGGCAACTTCGATCCGAAGCTTAAGACTGACAAGTTCCCCTACACCTCGCCGGTTGGCAGCTTTGCCCCAAATAAATACGGCCTCTACGACATCAGCGGTAATGTCTTCCAGTGGATCAAGGAGGACTTTGATGAAACGGGTCTCGGATTCCTCCGAGGCGGCTCTTGGCCTGATGAAGCTGAAGAAAATCTCAATCTGTCGGGACGCTGCAAGGAGAGCAAAGAAAACGGCTACAAGTGCTACGGCTTCCGCTGCGCGATCGCACCAATTGCACAGAAATGATGAAAAAACGGTTCCAGGATCTGACGAAAGGCAAACAAAACCCCAACCTACGCTGCGTCAACCTTGAGGAGGACTTTGTTTTGGGAACAGCCAAGTGACACGGCACTACTTTTCGGTTATCATTTTATCATGGATTTGAACGACGTACCGATGTCTTCGGATTCCCTGTCGAGGGTGGCGCGGCGGCTTTTCTGGTGGATGTCACCGACGGAGGCGCTACGCGACAGAAGCCGTTTCCTGGCACAGGTCATGGCGCTGGGGACATGGGAGGATGTGGCCACGGTGCAGGCGGAGTGTCCTGTGGAGGAGTGGCGCGATGCACTCCGTAGTGCGTCCCCAGGGGTCATCGATCCAAGAAGTTGGCATTTCTGGCACGTGAGGTTCGGGATGACTCCGATCCCTCCGATGCCGGTGCGCCATTTGGGATGAACGGAGAGAGCCTCGCCATCAGCATGGATCTTCATCTTTCGACTCTACCCAAGTCCCAGCAGACGCTCTGGGGGGAACTGGATCAGGTGCCGACCGATTTTGTACTCTACGGCGGGACGGCGTTGGCTCTGCGCCTCGGTCACAGAATCTCGGTCGACTTCGACTTCTTCAACGCATCGCCTTTCGAGCCCGATGAGTTGATCGCCCGGATACCCTTCGCCAAGGGATCCGAAATTCTCCAGAGCAGTGCCAATGCTCTGACGATCCTGGTGGATCGCGGGGCACCGGTGAAGGTCTCGTTCTTCGGCGGGCTTGGATTCGGCCGCATGGAGGATCCTCAGTCCGCCGCCGATAATAATGTGGCGATCGCCTCGGTGATCGATGTCTTCGCCAGTAAGCTCAAGACGATCCTTCAGCGTTCGGAGGCAAAGGACTACATCGATATCGCGGCGATCCTCGCTTCGGGAGTGTCCCTTGAGAAGGGACTCGGCGCGGCCCGAGCTCTCTATGGTGAGGGGATGAACACGCTCCTCCCTCTCAAGGCACTCTGCTACTTCGGGGATGGGGATCTGGAGACTCTCAGCCTAGAGGTTCGGGAGCAACTCCTTGCCGCGGTCGCCGGGTTGGGAGAGATCCCCGGTATGGTACGCCGTTCAGGAAAATTGATCGGCTGATGATACCCGTCTTGTGCTCCGAGGGGGGGATGTTCTGGGTGGTTATGCTCCGGAAAGGCTACAACGGCGGCCTTTTCCGAAAGTAGAGAATTGACCCTAACTGACTAAAAACCAATATCTAAGGCTCATATGAAAACCAAAGGCGCAAATATCGACATCCTCAAGCAATTCGCAGCTCTCGAGAAAAAGGCTTCTAAGCAGGTTCTCTCCGCAAAGGCCGCTATCGAGAAGAAGATCGCCAAGGAGGTAGCCTCCGTTCACAAGAAGTACGCTAAGGAGCTCAAGCAGATCGACTCCATGCTTTCCCGCTTCGGTCTTTCAGCCAAAGCGCCGAAAGCGCCCAAGGCTGCCAAGGCCGCTCCTGTGGGAAAGCGCACCCGCCGCTCTCTCCCCAAAATCTCCGATGAGGAAATCAAAGCCCAGCTCTCTAAGATCCTCTCTGGAGGTAAAAAAGTCTCCTCAGCCGTGATTTTCAAAGAAGTCGGTCTGGCACGTCCCCGCTTCACCGCCTTCCTCAAGGCCAATAATGGCTTCCTCCACATCGAAGGCAACAAGCGCAGCACCACCTACTCGCTGAAGGGTTAACTCGGATA
Source organism: uncultured Spartobacteria bacterium (assembly GCA_903868795.1). Classification (GTDB taxonomy): domain Bacteria; phylum Verrucomicrobiota; class Verrucomicrobiia; order Chthoniobacterales; family UBA6821; genus UBA6821. The sequence goes on from CAIPWR010000133.1 coordinate 15,714, forward strand.
ACTCAGAACAACTCCTGGGCAATCGCAGGGGGGGCCACCGGATCAATCAATTCCCGATAGTCGTTCCTGACACTGCCCACGGCTTTACCAACCGGCCAACGGGTCAGGGTTCCATCCGGTGATGGGCAAAGGAGAATCTGAGGCTGCCCTGAAGGCAATGGGGTAGCAGAGAGCCAATTGGTCCACCTGTCGGGCGATAGGATCACAGGCATACGGTCATGGACGCCTGCCATGTCCCGGCTTGGAGTGGTGGTGATGACCGTGGCCTCAAGGTGATCGCCTACTCGTCTCCAGATCCCGGCAAAGGCCAGAGGAAGAGCATCCGCGCGCTCGAAGTAGAAAGGCTGACGGTCGCTGGGTAGGGAATCAACTGTCTCCGCCCTAGCATTGAAAACCGGTGCCCGACCCGAGGAAGTGAATCCCCAGACAGCAAGGACCATGTGTCAGCCACAGGTATCATCAGTGACAATGGGGATAGTGGAGCCGGGAGCTACATTGTGGCTCTCCGTCCAGTTCTGCTCTCCGGCTACAACGCCAAGAGTCTCTGCAACTTCCTTGGCTCACCTTTCCGGACAAAACGACCGCACATGGCTGAAATCTATCCCACGTTGAGTATTTTCAAAAGGAGGGGTGCGTGTCTGGAGGGGTCAAATTCCTGTGCGACTTTTTGTGCGACTTCGAGGGTGTTTCTGGCAAGCCAGTCATAACCTAGGAAAAAGGCGTTCCAGCTTGTATTTATAGGCCTCTACAGACGATTAATGCAACGCAAGGAAACCCCAAAAAACAGCTCTAAAATCAATTTTAAGTCGCTTGTCTCTGCCATTGGACTACACCGCCGGATGCAAGGAAGGCGGGCCTTCTCTGAAATTAGTAGCCTACGTGACCTAAGCGGGTTTTTCCACGGAAGATCCAGTAGATGCTGACGGTGTAGGCAAGAACGATCGGGACGCCAATGCAGGCGATAATGAACATATACCCGAGCGTCTTGTGTGAGGAGGCGCAGTTGTAAATCGTCAGGCTGTTGCCGGGATTGGGCATCGACATGACGATGTGAGGGAAATAGGAAATCCCCAGAACCGCCATCAGAAGAACCATGGTGAGCGCCGACATAAGGAAGGAGCCGAACTCGTAGCCCTTTGCAGTCATCAGACCGATCGAAATAGCCGCCACGATATCGAGTCCCAGGATAATGAACCCGTAGGGGCGGGTGAGCATCACGGCCACAAGATCAGGGCACTCGAAGAAGGTGGCCGCGTTGAAAGCGAGGAATAGGATCAAAAAGAGAGCGATCAAGCGGGGAACCCATCCCTTGATCGTGGCTTGAAGTTCTCCCTCGGTCTTGAGGACAAGAAAGATGGCTCCATGCATCGCAAAGAGAGCCACCACCGTGACTCCGAGGAGGAGAGAATAGGGGTTGAGGAGCCCGAGGAATGTACCGGTGAAATCCCCCTGTTTGTCGAGAGGGATGCCGCGGGTGATATTCCCCATGGCAACGCCGATCAGGAAGGCAGCGAGAAAACTGGCAACGCTGAAGGCGATATCCCAAGCCCGGCGCCAAGCCTTGCCGGGCTCCTTGCTTCGGAACTCAATCGCCACGGCACGGAAGATCAGGGCGACCAAAAGAAGCATGAAAGCGTCATAGAACCCGGAGAAGACCGTGGCATAGGCTCCAGGGAAGGCCGCAAAGAGAGCGCCACCGCCGGTAACAAGCCAGACTTCGTTTCCATCCCAGACGGGACCAATGGAATTGAGCAGGATGCGACGATCCTCATCCTTCTTCACAAAGAGATGGAGGATTCCGACACCGAAGTCGAAACCATCAAGGATCGCATAACCGGTGAAGAGAACACCAACCAGGATGAACCAGACGATGTTCAGGTTAAGAAGTTGTAAGAGATGATGCATGGCCGGGATCGGGTGGGGGGATATGGTTACTCCTGGGTGGAGGCACGACCCTTCTGGGTGAAGAGGCCTGCTGCGATCGCATCGCTTACTCCGGGAGCCTTGGTGTGATGATCCTGATCTTCATCCGGGCCATGCTGGATTTTATTATTCAACAGGTAGATGAAGGTGATGAAGAGAAGGATGTAGATGAGCGCAAAAAGAATGATCGAAAAGACCACCTGATTCGCATGAACGGCACGGGAAAGGCCATCGGAGGTCCGGAGGAGATTGTAGACAATCCAAGGTTGGCGTCCCATTTCAGCTGTGTACCAACCCGCCTGCATACAGATCTGGGGGGCAATTACGGCAAAGACATAGATCCAGAGAAGCGCACGGATGAGAGGATTGTCAGCCCTGAAGAGCCATCCCCTCCAGAGAAGCATAAGTGCCAGGAAGGCGAGTCCGAAGACCGCTGAGCCGATGCCGATCATGAGATGATACGTCTGGAAGACGGCTCCGACCACGGGCCAATAATTCGGCCGAATCTCGGCGAGCTTTTCCTTGGTGAGGCCGGGATTGCGTGCGGCGAGGAATTCATCACTCGGCATGGAAAGGAGGCCTTGAACGGGTTGCTTGAAGTTATGGAAGCAGAGAAAGCTCAGGAGGGCGGGGATCTGAGGTCCGTGGACAGTCTGATTCTTCGTGTCGACATACCCAAAGAGGGTCATCGGCGTGTAGTCATGGGTCACGTAGACACCCTCCATGGAGGCGAGTTTGATCGGCTGGGTGCGAACCACTCCGCGAGCCGTGGAATCTGCGCTGATCGACTGGAGTACTGTAGTGAATGCCGCGAAACACGCTGCTACGGTCATCGAGGTACGGGCAAAGTTTGTGAAGCGCCCCTTCAGCAGGTACCAGGCACAGATACTCAGGACCAGGAAGGAGCCCACAAGCCATGATCCGAAGACGACGTGGCAGATCCGGTTCAGGGAAGAAGGGTTGCCGATCATAGCCCAGAAATTATCAACGACTGCGCGGACATGACCCAGATCGGAAGCCTGAACGATATAGCCATCGGGAAGGCGGGTATGAACACTACCAACGATCTTCTCCAGATGATAACCGGCCGGGGTCTGCATCCAGGAGTTGGCAATCAGGATCCAGATGGCACTGAAGTGCGAACCAAGGCAGACCATGCAGGTGGCGAAGAAATGCATCTTCGGGCCGACCTTGTCCCAGCCGAAAAGGAGAAGGGCAAGGAAACCCGACTCTAGGAAGAAGGCAAAGATTCCTTCGGCTGCGAGGGCGCTTCCAAAAATGTCTCCGACAAACCGCGAGTAGGCAGCCCAATTCGTTCCAAACTCGAACTCCATGACGATGCCGGTGGCGACTCCGATGGCGAAAATCAACCCGAAGATGCGCGTCCAGAAGTGAGCAAGCTGATGGAAGAGGGGATTCTTAGTCTTGAGATAAAGGCCTTCCATGATGACGAGTAGCATTCCCAGACCGATGGTCATCGGTGGATAGAGGAAATGGAATGAGACCGTCAGAGCAAATTGAATACGGGAGAGAATTTCTACGGACATATTTTTTTGAAGTACCCTTGGATCAAAGGACTAAACTTGAAGGATTTCAATAATTAATATAAAAACAATGCATTACATTTAATATTGCTGCCGGATGACCTTGCTCGTAAGAAGCGAGAGAAGGTCGGGATATCCTAGGATGAGTGGAGCAAGTGTGTGGGCTATTCTGGGGCACTCTGAAAGAAGGCGTGTCAGTTGGTTCACCAGGAGGCCATTCCCGTAAAGATCGCGGTGTCCCCGTCGATAAAGCTCCTCCTTCTTGAGAAGGATCCCAGGAGAGTCGGATTCTCCCGAGCTCAGAATGCCAGCCAGAAGAGAACCGCTTCTCAGGGCGAACGAAATTCCTTCTCCTGTGAAGGGTTCGACGACCCGCGCTGCATCTCCGCAGAGATAAACTCCGTCATTAGCAACGCTTCTTGCCGTTGCTCTGGATATCGGTGTGACACTTCTCCATGCGGCAGCTGAAGCCACAGGATAGTACTCCTCCGCCTCCTTGCGCAGATCCTTCATGGCGCCGTCGTTGGCAACCAGGCAGAGATTGGCAAGACCGCTTCCCAGATCAGCCAAGCCTCCATAGCCATTTTTGTAGATGCGCATCTCAAGGGTGCCATCATATCCTTCGGGATGGGGGATGTGTGTTTGGAGGCCGATCCTCGCCGTGCGCCGAAGTGGAGCGTGCATCCCGAGATGTCGTGCTGTGACGGAGTTCCGTCCATCAGCGGCCACGACAAGCTTGGCAAGGTGACTCTCACCTAGCGAGGTGGTGATTTCCCAGAGGTCGGATACCTTTCGAAGGCTGGTGACCGGTGATCCATCCTGAAAGGTCACCCCGGAGGCAATCGCATGCTCGGCAAGGAGTGCATCCAGATCCCTGCGTCTGACCACCAACTCGGGTGAACTCTCATTCGATGGAGGGAGAGGGATTTCCGTTTGCCCGGCTCCGACCACCGAAAATCGTATCTTCTGGGGTATGGTTGAGGGGAGGGAGCGTACTTGCTCAGCAATGCCGAGCTCATCGAGAACAGGCCATCCTGTGGGATTCAGGCAATCCCCGCAGACTTTGTCCCTGGGGAAGCGTGAAGCCTCGAGGAGGAGAACCTTTTTTCCGGACATTGCGGAGAGAGCGGCACAGGTGCTGCCAGCGGGTCCGGCTCCGATCACAATGAGATCGTGTTTCCTCATACAAAAATCTCCGCGACCGTATCGGCAAGGAGGCGACCCTTGGATGTGAGCAGCCAACGATTCCCCTCGAGTTTCACGAGCCCCTGCCCAAGTGCCTGCCGAAGCTCGGTCTCCCATCGTGAGCATTCCGAGACGAGTAATCCAGTATTGGTTCTCATTCCGAAGGCGGCGCGCTCACCAGCTTTCACACGCTCGGAAACCTCTTCCTCGAAATCAATGGCTGTGGAGCCAGCCATGGTTGTCTTACTGTAGACTCCCGTTTCCCGGATATTTCTCCATCGGCGCGAGCCCAAGGTGGAGAAGGCGCTCGGACCGAGACCGAGGTAATCGGAACCTCTCCAGTACGCGGAATTATGCCGCGATTCCCTTCCGGTGAGGGCGTAGTTGGAAACCTCATACTGAGCGTATCCAGCATTCCCCAAGAGCTCCGAGGTCAGTTCGAACTGATCAGCCTCCAACCCCTCGTCGGGTGCCATTTCTCCACGGCCCAACTTCTGGAAGAACTCGGTATCCTCCTCGTAAGTGAGTCCATACGCCGAGAGATGCTCGGGGGCTAGGCGAAGACTTCTCTCCAGAGTACGTCTCCAGGATTCCAGTGATTGCCCCGGAACCCCAAAGATGAGATCGATCGATACATTGTCGAAACCAGCATGTCGAAGAACCTGAAACGATTCCTCCGCTTTGTCTGCGTCATGCGTTCGTCCGAGAGACTTCAACACGGCATCATCCCAGGACTGAACACCCATGCTGATGCGGTTGATACCGAAATCCTTCAACAGCGCAGCCTTATCAGCTGCCACGGTCGCGGGATTCATCTCGATGGTCCATTCTTCGAGATTGCTTAGATCGAGCTTCGAACAAAGGCCGCCAAGCAGATTCTCAAACTGCGGGATCGAGAGGGCACTGGGCGTACCTCCACCGAAAAAAATAGTCTTCGGTTTCAGTTGGGCGGACCATCGATCCGCCTCAACCAAGAGTGCCTCCAGGAAAGATTCGACCCGTTCCCTTCCTGCCGATTCCTTGTAAAAGGCGCAGTAGGGGCAGATGTTCGGACAGAATGGTATATGGATGTAGAGATGCTCGATCATGCTGCCGACTATCTATTGAAAAGGATTCAGAGGATTCCCTCAAGGATCAGTCAAGGTCTCGGTTTTGCTATCAGGAAGTGATCGCCCGGAGAGATTCATGATGCTAACTTCCCAATGCGTCACGCCCTCATGAATGCTTTCCGTCTCATCCTTTGCACGGGATTCGTGATTTCAGGGATTCTTGCATCAGGCCTCTTGGCTGCTGAACCTCCGAAGTCGGATCCAGTTGGGATGAAACCTGCTTCGGAACTCCTGAAGACTCAAGAACCAGGCAAGGTCTTTCCTGCTGTTCTTGCGAAAGCATCGACACAACCCCTCGCTATCGTTGTTTCCCTTTCCAAACAGCGTGCCTATCTGTTGGTCGGGGGGAAGGTGGCTGTTGATTCCCCGATCTCCTCAGGACGGCGGAACGGCTGGACACCGAAGGGGAATTTCGCCGTTTTGGAGAAGGATCCCAATCATCACTCCTCACTCTATGGAAACTTTCTCGACAGTGCGGGTCGGGTGATTCGCTCGGGTGTGAGCAGCAGAATCGATGCCGCCCCGAGCGGCACTCACTTCAGTGGGGCTCCTATGAAGTTTTTTATGCGCCTCACGCCTCAGGGGGTCGGAATGCATGTCGGGATTCTTCCGGGGTATCCGGCCTCCCATGGCTGCATCCGTCTTCCTCAGGATATGGCTGAAATCATCTATACCAACGTCGGGTTGAATACCCCTGTCACGGTGGGGGACTAAGCAGGAAGGGTGAAATCGGAATCAAGACTCTAAAGAATTCTCACGCCGAGACCTACAAGACGCAGAGGTTAAAAGACTACGTGATTGGTTCAGAGGTCATCTGATCCATGGTTCATCACGAATCAGAGAACCAAAATGCTCGTAAAAACCTCTACTCCATGGAGGAGGACATCAACTCCATGTGGTCCTCAAAATCCGAATTCGAGGAGATATACGTGTTGGAGGAAAGCGAGGATCCTGGTGTTCCAATGCCATGCAGAGAGAGGAGAGCAACCGCCGCCAGCCCTGCCAAGGGAATCGGCATCAACCAGCGAAAAAGCAGAGTGCGCGTGCGCCATTGCCCTAGCGTTCTAGCCTGGGCAACAGTTCGTGCAGCAAACCAAGGGGATGGTGTGACGGGATTAACTTTTGCGTCAGCAGCGAGGAGATTCCAAAGATGATCATTTAGGGGATCAAGCTCCTGCCCCTGATCGCTATGTTGAAGATCTTCTTTCATGTGATCTGTATGTGATTAACACCGGACTCGTGGAATGGTTGCAAAAAAAAGGGCCCACGCGAATGAGCCCTCTTTTTTAAAATGGACTGATTGCTACCTCACATGTCCTTCGGCTCAAGGAATCCTTCGAGCTGACGAAGACGGGTGGGGTGGCGCATCTTGCGAAGGGCTTTGGCCTCGATCTGACGGATACGCTCCCGGGTCACCTTGAACTGTTTGCCTACCTCTTCGAGGGTCCTGGAATAGCCATCGACTAGTCCGAAGCGTTGTTCGAGCACCTGACGCTCACGCTCGGTGAGGGATTCCAACACATCCTTGATCTTCTCCTTAAGCAGGACGATCGCGGCCATGTCGGCGGGATTCTCAGCAGATTTATCCTCGATGAAGTCTCCGAAGCTCGTGTCATCGCTGTCACCGACGGGTGCCTGAAGCGAGATCGGCTGCTGGGCCATCTTGAGAACGGCCTGAACACGTCCTACGGGGAGTTGGATTTCATCAGCGATTTCCTCGGCGGAGGGTTCGCGACCATACTCCTGAACGAGCTGCTTCTGAACACGGATCAGCTTGTTGATCGTCTCGATCATGTGCACCGGAATACGGATGGTACGGGCCTGATCGGCGATCGAGCGGGTGATCGCCTGACGAATCCACCAGGTGGCATAGGTGGAGAACTTATAGCCACGGCGGTATTCGAACTTCTCCACAGCCTTCATGAGACCCATGTTTCCTTCCTGAATGAGATCAAGGAAGGAGAGGCCCCTGTTGGTGTACTTTTTGGCAATCGAAATAACAAGACGCAGGTTGGCCTCGACCATCTCGGTCTTCGCCCGGAGAGCCTCACGAAAATGACGCTTTAGCTCGCGGTGACGCTCATGATAACTCTCGATCGTCATCCAGTTCCGGCGGTGAGCCTCATCGATCTGGGCAGCCAAGGAACCGACATGACGCTTATGCTGGGCGTTCTGTTCCTTTTTTGCAGCATGCTTCTGATGTTCGGTCCTAAGCGAGAGAAGAGTCTTGAGGTGGTCGTCTGCGTGGGTAACGAAGTCCTCAACGATCTTCGACTTAAAGTAGAACTTGGGGTAGATCTTTACGACCTCCTCGATGTGCTTCTCGAACACCACCACATCCTTGGGAGCCGGGGACTTTTTGGCTGGTGCGATCTTCTTGACGTAATGATCCGAAACAATATCGGCTAGGCGCTGGAGTTGCTGGCTCAGACGAGGAAGAAGTTTCAGATAACGCTCACGGCTCTCGATTTTCTTGTCTTGAATGACGCGATCAAAGCGCTCGCGGGAGTCGAGCAGACGCTGTGACATGTCGAGGTGTGCGTGGGCAATGAAGCCGAAACGGTAAAGCACATCCTGCATTCTGATCTCGGCCTCCTCGATGCGCTTGGAGATCTCGACCTCCTGCTCGCGGGTGAGAAGGGGAACCTGTCCCATCTGCTTGAGATACATGCGGACGGGGTCATCCAGGATATCAAGACGCCCATCGGCCTTCTCCTCCTTGTCATCCTTTTCCTTGTCATCCTTCTCCTCGTCGTCGGGACGTTTCGGCTCCTTGACCCTGTCTACCTCTGAGGCATCGATGATATCAACCTCGACGGCACGGAGTTGGGAGAGGATCGAATCGATCGTCTCCGGATCGTTCATTCCCTCCGGAAGATGCTCGTCGAGATCCTCGAAAGTGATGTAACCCTGCTCCTTGGCGAGTTTGAGGAGTTCGCGGATCTTTTCCTGGAGAAGTTTTTGTGCCTCAACCGCATTAGCGGGAGCATTTCCGGAGATTGAGAGTGAGAGCCCGCTCTTGGTACCCTTGGAATTCGTCTCCTTTGTGCTCTTTGCATTATTCGCCTTGGCAGCGGATGCTTTGGCGAGCTCGGGATACTTGGAAACCGGCTTTACAGGAAGGGGGTTTTTAACCGCTGGTTTAGGAGCGGGCTTAAGCAACTTAACCGGTTTGGGCGCCGGTTTTTTCGCCGAAGCCTTCTTGGCTGGAGAAGAAACCGCCTTGGAAGCAGGTTCTTTTACTGCTTTGGAGGACGCTTTTTTAGCCGGAAGCGGCTTTTTAATAGCCACTTTTGCAGCAGGCTTGGACGGCTTCTTCAGTTTGGGTGCCGGTTTTTTCACCGGTGCCTTCTTGGCTGAAGGAGATGGCTTGACGGGCTTGCCGGAAGGTTTCCGGGACGAGGAAGGTTTGGATTTTTTTTTCAACGGAGCGCAGTTGGTACCGAAGTCGCGGGCGCGGAAAGATCGTTGATCCTTTGCTGAAGGTCAAGGATCTCTTTCTGGATAGAGATCATTTTCTCTGTCTCGAGTCCCGGTGTTCTGAGTTGGAGGGTTGCTGTTTGTTGCTTTTTCTTCAGATCGATCAGGCGAAGGTTACGGATCGCATCCTGAATGGCCATCAGAGGAGAAACGGGTAACTTTTCCAACTCCCAGCCGCTGACCAGGGGCTGAAGAGAGGAGGGGATTAAGGTTAAGACTAGTGATGGAGCTAGGTTCTCCACCCCTTGAAGAGGGGGAAGAAGCTCCTGTAGGAGGGCCAACTCTGGATCCAATTCCTCCACGCGGAAGGAAGTTTCCGAGGAAATCCACTCCCGGGCCTCTTTGGAGAGGAGTGCCAGGCCACAGATAAGTTCGGTGGATGCTGAAACTTTTGTGGGAGTGTGGTATTTCAATGTGTTGTGATCAGGCAGGCTATTATTAGAAACTGGGTTGCTTGCCGCTGCTTCACGAAGCGCTTCAATAGAAATGCCAAGACGGGTCGCAACGTACAGTGCCGTAGATTCTTTAAGAGCCGCATCTGGTAGTAATTCAATATACCCACCTAGTTTATTAGCAGCAAATGCCTTCTGACGCGGTCCAAAGTCACCACCTGATTCTGTCTCTATACGATTAATTGTATGGTCAAAAAAATTTCTATTTTCACTAAGGCGTGCTTTAAAAACATCGGCACCCTCCCTTCGGATTAATGAATCAGGATCCTCTCCTAAAGGGAGGCGTGCTACTCTAATTTCCAGTCCTGCAGAAAGAAGAGAGGGTAGAGATTTCTCCACGGCATTCTGTCCGGCATTATCGGAGTCGAAGCAGAGGATGACCTTGTCAACAAAGCGCCTTAGGAGGCGCGCCTGCTCGGTCGTGAAAGCTGTTCCCTGGGGAGCAACGACGTTCTTCACGCCATGCTCGAAAGCCGAGATCAGATCGATCTGCCCCTCGAGAACGATGGCGGCTCCGGCCTCAATCAGGGGACGCTTGCTTTTATCGAGGCCGAAGAGGACGCGTCCTTTTGAGAAAATCGGTGTCTCCGGGGAGTTTACATACTTCGCCTCCCGGTCATTGTCGCTGAGAATCCGTCCGCTAAAGGCGACCACTTCACCGTAGTCGTTGCGGATGGGGAACATCAGCCGATCGCGAAAGCGATCGTATCCACTCTGGTTATCACCCTCCTTGGCCGTGAGGAGACCGCCAGCCAGCAGTTCCTCCCGGGTAAAACCCTTGGACATGGCCCAGTTCCGAAAGGTCTCCCATCCCCCTGGCGCAAATCCGAGCAGCCACCTCACGGCGATCTCCTTGGTGAGTTCCCGTTTCTTCAGGTAAGCGCGGGCATGCTCGGCATTACGACTACGCAGAAGGTTCATATGAAACCATTCGGCAGCCTCCTTGTGGAGCTGTATTAAACGGCTTCGCTGATCACGCTTAGATTCATAGACTGGATCATTGTTTTCGACCAAGACGATGCCGGCCCGCTGTGCAAGCTTGCGAACGGCGCTTGGGAAATCGATATGCTCATAATCCATCACAAACCGGAAGACGCCGCCTCCGGCACCGCAGCCAAAGCAGTGGAAAGACTGCCTGGAGGGATTCACATGAAAGGAGGGACTCTTCTCCTTGTGAAAGGGGCAGAGAGCTCGAAAACTCGTCCCTGCACGCTTGAGTGGAAAATAGCCTCCGATGATCTCAGCGATATCGCTGGCTTCAGCGACTTTCTGGACACTCTCTTCAGCAATGCGGGGCATAGAAGAAAAGGTAAAAGGTATAAGGCAAAAGGTAAAAAGGATTACGAAATCTTATCGGATCATGCCACGATCATGCGTAGGGCCACGGCGGTCGACATCACGAGGAGAAGCCAGTCAAACGGCGCCTGAGGTATCTTCCCGAGAAGGTAGCGTCCGCCGATCATTCCGGCAGCGACAGCCGGCAGCAGTAAAAGGTTCATTATCAGCGAGGAGCAGGTGATCAGGCCCAAGTTCCAGCTAAAAGGAACCTTGGTTAGGTTCGTCACAAAGAAAAACCACGCACAGGTCCCGACGAAGGCCATCTTATCAAATCTTTTTGCTAGCAAGTAGAAGGTCATCGCCGGTCCACCTGCATTCGCCATCATCGTCGTGACTCCTGCGAAGAAGCCCGAGCCCGTTGCGAGCACGGGATGGTGCATGATGCCGGAGAGAATCCTGCGATCCAATCTCTGCCACACGACCAAGACCATCATCATTAGGATCATCCATCCCAGAAAATGCCCGAAGAAACGGTCCGGAATCCGGCTCATCAGGAACCATCCTGCAAGCAACCCCAAGAAAGTGGACGGGATCAGTCCCACGAGCACACGCCACTCCACATGCCTTCGGTAGATCCCGATTGCCATGAGATCGGCAGCAATAAGCATCGGCAGCACCGCCCCGGTAGATTCCTTGGCAGGCATGATCTGGGTCATCAGAACGATGGTGATGAGTCCACATCCGTTAAATCCCGCCTTGGTCAGTCCCACACAGACTGCAGCAACACAGGCCAAGGACCACGCTAGCCCAGTGAGATGGGGGAGGTATGAAACCACTGTCAGGAAGCCTTACAGCGATTTCCCAACCGAACACTCGAGTGCGTGAATCTGCTTATCCAGAAGGGCCGGAGTTTTTTCGATTTCCAAAATAACCCGAGTTGCCAAGGCCTTGAAGCACTCCATGACCTGCTTTCCGGCCGATGCGCGAAGCATTCCGGCGAACCGACTCGTGGGAATCACCAGGTTGGTGTAGCGGATCAAACTCATCCCGTCATGTTCTTCCACGCGAAGGCTTCCCACGGATGATTTCGAGTACCGAGACTGGGTGACACACCAGACGATATCATAATCGCGATCGGAGATTTTCTTCACTTGATTCCTCGAGACATAGACCTCATCCGGAAGGAAAAAGGGCATGGAGAGCGTGTACTCCGCATTGACGACACCCGGTTCAGGAGAGTTCAGGATCTTTACGGAAGTGCAATTCGGGATGTACTCAGGATCCTTTTCGCAGTTCCAGAAAACAGCAGCCACAGCAGCAGGGGAAGCCTTCACCAGTTGATAAATGATGAACCTCGGCCAGACACTCCCATCGACATTCTCTTCAAACTCCACCGTTTTTCCTTCCTGCAGCTCCCTCTGCTCGAAATGAGGGAGACCGTTCCAGACTTCTCCCTCTGCCCGAACATTCCTCATGAAGACAAGAATCCCGAAAAGGATCGTCATGTGAATCAGCGGCTTGGCAGTCATGTTTCTTTTCTATCGTTACGACCACAACGGGTCAACAGGAGCTGGTCATCATCGCCGGATGCGGTCAGCGAAGTAAAACGCGCCAACTTGAACTCATCAGGCGCACCTTGATGAGGGCAAACTTAGCGGCTTGCGAGCCCTTCCATCCAGACTGCTTCTTCACTGCGCTTCCTCCATTCTTCAGCAGATGATCAAGAACTTCCAAAACAAGTGAGGGGAGCTCCTCTTCCTCGTGATCGTTCATCCACGGGATCCGGGCATCCAACAGCCAGACACCCGTCTCATCGAATTGGATCAACTCCGAGGCCCAGCGTAGGATCGTGGTGGCGGCATTCCCCCTGTGACGCGACGTGATCAGTCGAAGAAGATCCTCGCGCCGCTCCAGATTGAGAAGCAGAGCAAGAAAAAAGCGGTGCTCCACGTCCTCGACCGTGGCTCGCATCGCGGTGAGCGCGTCTCGGCGGATGATCTCTTCGAGAGTCTGTTTGATAGGAATCACCGCCGAGCCGTGTTTGCGGGCAAAGAGGCTCCAGGCACGATCCCACTCACCGAGATTCCGCAGATGACCGATGCAGTTCTGAATAATGAAGAATCCCCGCTCCAAATCGAGTTCGTCGAGCATTTCCAGCACCAGATCCGCATAGTCCGGGGCACCCGTCTGCTCCAGAACGTCGAGCAACTGCTTGCGTCTGGTTGTCAGGGCGTCCTGTTGGATCGGATCGAGTGCCACATGGGGAGGGAGGTAGGTGAACTGAGGCCCTGTGCCCGGATCAGAGTGCGTGCGGATGACAATCGTAACCGAGGGTGTCTCCAGATGGAACAGGGAGTGAATGCAAGCGCGTCCTGAGGTGATTGGTACCGTGCTGCCGGTTTTCAGGAGTGTGACATCACGGAGTTTCAGATCACCCAGGCGGAAGTGCGCGGTGATCTGCTTTGCTTTCTCAAACTCATAGGTTGAGTGGATACTCGATCCCGCCATGACATGGAATGCGCCGGAGAACTCGTGCTGATGGATATCCGTCGTTCCATCGAGCCAAAAGAGGGCCTGGATGTAAAACTTCGGGTTGTCGAAGAGGATTAACTCGGGTTGGCCGAAGCCCGACGCGGTCTGGAAGGGTTGATCATCCTGAAGCAGGAATTCATGGATCAATTCTTGGAGATCGACGTGTGCTGAGGGCTTGCTCTTTTCGAGTGCCTTGCGTGCAAGATCAGGGAAAAGGGTTAGGTCAAAGTTTGCCTTCTTCCACTGATCGTACACCGATTCTCCGAGTTTTTTAAAAAAGGGATCCATGGAGAAACTCTTTCGTAGGGGAATCCTCGGGACAAGAACCATTCCTAAAGATCCCGATCCCAATCCCAATCCAAGGGGATTTCCTTGTGAGCTTCTATAAGAGGAATTATCTTCAAAATCGGTACTGGGGGTATAGCTCAGTTGGTAGAGCGCTTCGTTCGCAATGAAGAGGCCAGGGGTTCGACTCCCCTTACCTCCACCAGATCCCTAAAAAAAGATTGAGTAAGGGGCGCTTAGTTCCTCGGGGAGGACCGGGCCTTGGCAACCTCAGACTTCTCCCTCATGTAGGCGTCATGGGTCATGATCGCCAGTTTATGGCGCATCGTGTCGTAGATCGCAAAGGTGACTCTGTCTGGCGTGCACCAGACGCCATTGATCGAGTAACGCGGAGAAGCGATCCACTCAGAACTTCCTCCCTCGCTCTTGAGAAGCGATTGGATTTTTTCAGCAGGGAGTTCCACAGGAAGTCCTGACTCCTCGTTCTCGGAAAAGATGCTCTGAACATCGCATTTTCCTTTGTAAAAATGGGCGATCGTACAAATCCCATCCTTCCGAAAGTAGAGTAATCCGCTTTCCTTCAGGGCATCACGCTCCGGTTTTCCATAACGGGCGATGCATTGCTCCTTCGTGGCTCCGATCTCAGCATGGAGCAGGGGCCCGGCGAGACATGAAATGAGAATCAGTGGCAACAATCTCATGAACAGGGATCATGAACGAAAAATCGTATGGTTTGCACTTGCAAAAGATTCCTCGGAATCCGATCAACGCGGTATGGAATTCAATAACGCCACCGTTCACACCAAAGCCAATGTCTACTTCGAGGGCCAAGTCATCTCTCACACGGTCATCACTAAAGAGGGTGAACACAAGACCGTCGGGGTCATTCTTCCCGGTTCCTTTCACTTCGGAACTGGCAAGGCCGAACGCATGGAGATCATCGAGGGAGTCTGCGAAGTCGTTCTCGATGGCTCGGAAAAAGTCGATACTCATGTCGCAGGACAGGCATTCGAGGTGTCGGCCAACTCTGGATTCACCATCACGGTGAAAGCCGATCCCTGCCATTACATCTGCTCATTCCTCGAAGCCTAGGGATTCGAAGGCTATTAGCGGTTTAGACTGAAGCTGTTAAGTAGGCAGGGCAGGCATTTACCGCCAATTCACTCCTGTTTTCCTGAGTTCCATATGAGAAATTCTCAGCCATCGGGTGAGCGATACGATCGGTCTTATTTCGACCGATGGTACCGTGATCCTAAGACTCGGGTGAAGTCAGGCATAGCGATCCGAAGAAAGGCGGCTCTGGCGCTCTCCATGGCCGAGTATTACCTCGAGCACCCTGTCCACACGGTACTCGATGTTGGCTGCGGGGAGGGGAACTGGCTTTCGGCCCTGCGCTCGTTACGCCCGAAGATTCGCTACACAGGAGTCGATGCGAGCACTTATGCCGTCGAACGCTTCGGCAAAAAGCGAAATATCCGCCTTGGCACCTTCGCTTCGCTAGAAGAGATCGGACTCAAGGAGGATTACGATCTGATCGTCTGCAGCGATACGCTCTTTTACCTTCCATTGGGTGAACTTGAGCAGGGGATCGCCTCACTCGCCTCTAGGGCTGCCGGTGTTGCCTTTCTAGAGCTCTATACTGGCGAGGATTCCTTGATCGGTGACTTCCCAAACGAAGGTCTTCAATCCGCATCCTTCTACAGGAAGCTTCTCACCAGGAATGGATTCCTCTCCGTGGGTTCACACTGCTACCTAGGTCCCGACATGGCGGAACGGGCCATGCAGATGGAGCAGACATGATGGCATCATGGCGTGATAAAACTCACGCGGAGCCTCTGGAGTGCAGAGAGGATTGGCGAGTGTCGAGTCTTTTACTGAATTGGCTTGCCTGGCCGTTGCTTCGCAGCCGTTGCATCTGAGTTCCATATTTCATTTTCTGCATTAGGTTCTCTTTATGAAGATTGCCCGCATTCTCCTCCCTGATGGCTTCATTCATTATGCCCGTCCGCTTGGTGAGCGGGGTTCTTCGATGGAGATCCTCTCGGGGGATCCGTTCCAAGGAGTTCACGCCACAGGGACAACAGTCTCGGAATTCACCCTGCTCGCTCCAATAGTTCCCGCGGCCATCCTCTGCATCGGTCTGAACTACCGAGAACACGCCGAGGAGATGAATGCGAAGATCCCGAAGTTTCCCATCCTTTTTCTCAAGAATCCCTCCGCACTCCTTGATCCCGGGGCCGCAATCAGGATCCCGAGGAAACTGGTTTCCACTCAGGTCGATTTCGAGGGGGAGCTAGCCATCATCATCGGAAAGAGTTGCCATAATGCGACCAGAGAAAATGCCCTCGACCATGTCCTCGGCTACACCGTGGCCAACGATATCAGTGCGCGGGACTGGCAGAAGGACTGGGGAGGTTCCCAGTGGTGCCGTGGTAAATCCTTTGATACCTTTGCCCCGATGGGTCCCTGGATCGTAACTTCCGATGAGATCCCCGATCCGAATGCCCTCCGCATTACAACGCGGGTGAATGGTGAAACGCTTCAGGATTCCAACACGGGAGATATGATCTTTGACGTGCCGGCTCTTATCGAGTTCCTGAGCGGCGATACCACATTGCCTGTCGGCACCGTGATCATGACCGGAACCCCTTCGGGAGTCGGCGTTGGGCGTACTCCCCAGCGATGGTTACAGCCTGGTGATCGCGTCGAGGTAGAAATCGAGGGGATCGGAATTCTTTCCAATCCGGTTGTCTGAGTATTTTTTCTGAAGCATCACTCTGTGCTTTTACATTCCCCCAACTCACTGAAAGTAAGACTGGCAACTTGGGGCCAGAAAATAAGCCCCGGGATCTTCCCGCTGATACCGGGGAAGTTGCTTTCAGAAATCATTGCCGGAGTTTCCTTGGCTGCGATGAATATCCCTCAGGCGATGGGCTATGCTCGGATTGCCGGCACACCTGTCATTACCGGACTCTACACCCTGCTTTTTCCCGTGATTGTTTTCGCTCTCATGGGAGGTGCCCGCTCTCTCTTTGTTGCTGCCGACTCGGCCACGGCCGTGATCCTGTCGACAGGAATCTCCCCGATGGCTCACCCGGGGACGGCCGTCTTCCTGATCCACGCTTCGGTGGTTGCTCTCATTACCGGAGGATTGCTTCTCCTTGCCAGAGTCTTTCGCCTTGGTTTCCTTGCCGACTTTCTCTCCCGCACGGTCCTCATCGGATTCTTGACGGGGGTGGGCTTCCAAGTGGGGATTGCGGTGCTTGGGCAGATGGTTGGAATTCCGACGCCCTCCAACATCCCGCTTGAGCAACTCCACACTATCTTCACCCACCTTCAGCAACTCCATGTACCGACTCTCCTCATTTCTTGTGTTGTTTTGGCTCTGATCCTTGGCACACGACGTTGGGCCCCGAAAGTGCCAGGCGCCCTGATTGCCGTGCTCGGCACCATTCTCGGTAGCTATTTGCTCGATTTTCAACATTCCGGAGTGCGACTCATCGGTCCTGTGGAGGGAGGATTCCCACCCTTAGCCCTACCGTTGATTTCGTGGTCAGATATGAAGGCCCTTCTGCCGATTGCCGGTGCCTGTTTCGTCATGATCATCACCCAGAGTTCGGCAACGGCGCGAGCCTTCGGGATCAAGCAACACACCATTCCAGATGAGAACCGTGACCTCCTAGGCCTCGGAGCGGCAAATGTCATGGCGGGACTCTCCGGAACCTTTGTGGTCAACGGCAGTCCCACTCAGACCGCCATGCTGGAATCCTGCGGGGGGCGCAGCCAACTCGCAAACTTGGCTACCGCCGCAACCGTGGGACTGGTGCTGATCATGCTTACAGGTCCGCTGATGTTTCTGCCGATCTGTGTCCTGGGAGCCATTGTCTTTATTGTTGCGAGCGGAATGATCGACGTTGGTGGTTTTCGGAATCTCTGGATCTGCGGTGGGAAAGAATTCCATGTGGCCTTGCTGACTGCACTCTCCGTGGTCTTTCTCGGAGTCGAGTACGGCATCTGCATAGCGATCGTCATTTCCCTTTTGGGCCATGTCCGAAGGGGTTACCAACCCCGCACTGCCGTCGTGGTTCGTGATCCCGAGATTCACTGGCGTATGGAAAAACCTGTGCCGGGAGTCTTTGTGGAACCGGGAGTGATCCTCTACTGGTTCGGCACCGATCTCTACTACGCCAACGCCCCCCATTTCTGTCAGGAGATCCGCCACCTGGTCGCTCATTCCACCGGCGTAAAAGTCATCATTGTCGACTGCGGTCCCATCACCTCGATGGACTTCACTGCGGGACGAGCCATCTTAGAACTCCAATCCGATCTCAAGGCAAAAGGAGTTACTTTAGCGCTGGCCCGCGTCACGGTTGGCCTGCGCAAGGATCTCGATCGGCAGTGTCTGACCACTGTTATCGGCGAACAAAATATCTTCATCTCCCGAAAGCAGTCACTAGCTGCATTCCGTGATTCCTCCTACACACCTCCCTCCCACAAGCATCTCTCATGAAGAAAAAGCTCTCCCCTCACTGGAAAAAGGACTCCGACAAGCACGACTATCAAGCCGCAGCAAACTTCCTAACCCTTCTTATGGAGCCAGAGCGGGCAAAGGAAATCGCCTCACGATTCAAAAAGACCTCCGTTTCTACCTTCTTGGTCAAGGACCTCCTCAGGGCTAGCCGACTCCAACTCCTGCCCACCGAAAATTACCATGTCAAAAAAGACCTCAAAAAGGTCAAGGAGGGTAGCCTTCTTTCACCCGTTCTGCTGGTCCGAGGTGAGATCGAGAGTGATCGCCCTCTAATGATTGCTGATGGCTACCACCGCGTCTGTGCGAGTTACTATCTCGATGAGAACGCGGAGATCCCTTGCCACCTCGTGACATTGTAGATTGAACAGCTCTGCGGTATCGGAAATCTCAATTCAAACTTTATGGAAGTCATCATTTCTCAGGATCCATCTTCCGCCTCCATTCTAGCGGCTCGACTCATCGCCAAGCTCGTCAAGATAAAGCCCCATGCCGTGCTCGGCCTTTCTACCGGCAGCACTCCCGGGGACCTCTATAAGGAACTGATTCGGATGCATCAGGCCGAGGGGCTCGATTTTTCACGGGTAAGAACCTTTAACCTCGACGAGTACATCGGCCTACCTCCAGATCATCCAGCCTCCTACCATAGCTTCATGATGAAGAACTTCTTCCGGGATGTGAATATTCCCCATGGAAACATTCATATCCCCGATGGGCTCGCTTCGGATGTGTCGTCTCATTGCGAAGCCTATGAACAGGCGATTCGCGATGCGGGAGGAATTGATCTTCAGATCCTCGGCATCGGTTCGGATGGTCACATCGGGTTTAACGAACCCGGATCCTCACTTGCCTCCCGCACGCGTATTAAGACGCTGACTCCCGGCACCCGTGAGGACAATGCCCGCTTCTTCGGAAAACCCGAAGATGTTCCCCACCATGTCATCACGATGGGGATCGGTACCATTATGGAGAGTCGTACCTTGGCTCTGCTGGCGTTCGGAGAAGGAAAGGCCAAGGCTGTTGGAGGAGCAGTCGAAGGTGCAATCAGCGCAAGCAACCCCGCCACGGTTCTTCAGTTACACCCTAATGCCAAAATCTACCTCGATGAGCCAGCGGCAAGTAGCTTGGAGCGCATCGACTACTATAAGTGGGTTTTCCAAAACAAACCCGCATGGCAGGCCGACCTTTAGAACTGATCGAGCTTTCGCTTAAAAAGAATTCGAAAAGAAGCGACCTAAATTTGATGGAGCGCTAGGAGTGTGAGTTACCCCTCCTCAGGTTCAACGTGAAGTGTAACATCTTCCAAGGGAAGTGCCGACTCCATCAGTCGATCCTTCACCAGATGGGAAATCGCATGGCCTTCCCGGACGGAGATGTCGCCACTAACCCGGATATGGAGATCAGCAATATAGGACAGACCGCTTTTGCGGATGCGGCACTTTTCAGCGCTGATGACACCTGGAACGGCACAAGTGATCTCCATGACGGTCTTTTCGGCATCAGGAGAGACACGTGCATCCATCATGTCCCCAAGGGAAAGCTTCAGCATGTTATAAGAGCTGTAAAAGATCACAATACAGGCAAAGAGGGCAGCCCAGTCATCAGCGACTTCATAACCATGCCCACCAAGAAGGCTAATCGAGATGCCGATGAAAGCAGCGATCGAGGTGACTGCATCGGAACGGTGGTGCCAGGCATCAGCCAGGAGGGCATTGCTACCAATCCGACGGGCGCGTCGAGCCATGAACTGATAGAGCGTCTCTTTTAGAGCGATCACCCCGATGAGGATGAGAAGAGTCCAAGGGGAGGGGAGGTGGACCGGAGCTCCATGAGCGGCGCCGATAAGGGTGACAATGCTGTTGTGGGCGATCAGGGCCCCGGCAATCGCAAGGACAAGGGATCCGATCAGTGAAGCCAAGGACTCGGCCTTCCCATGGCCATAGGGATGATCTTCATCGGGAGGCTTTGCGGCATATTTCAGTGCTGCCCAGATCAACAAGGAACTGAAGAGATCAAGAAGCGACTCGATACCATCGGCGACCAAAGCATTGGAACGCCCAAGAATTCCACCCGCAATCTTACCTGTTGAGAGCACCAGATTCAGAAAAACTCCAGCCAGGATCACTTTCTGCCCCTCGGCCGCCTTACGTTGAAGATCCCCGTTCATCGTTCAGGACTTAAGAAGCCTGGACCTCGGCGATAAACTCCTTCACGGCATTCTGGAAAGGAGTAGCGAGATCTGCCTTGGGCTTCACAAAAGAGGGGCGGAACCATGGCTGGAGGCCAAGAAGATCCGGAGTGACAAGAATCTGCCCATTACAGTCAGGACCACTCCCAATGCCGACAGTTGGGATGTCCAGTTGCCTGCTGATCTCTCTGGATAAAGGTGCTTCAACGAGTTCCAGCACGAGTGCACAGCATCCAGCTTTCTGAAGGGCGAGGGAGGCAAGAAGGAGTGCTTCAGCTTCGGAATCAGTCTTGCCCTTGCGATGGTACCCACCCTCCTCTCGGACCTGCTGGGGCAGCATCCCGAGATGACCGATAACTTCAATTCCACTTGATACAAGGAGGGAGATTTGGTCAGGAAGGAGACCTTCCAACTTCACGGCATCGGCCCCAGCATCCACAAGACATCTTGCATTGGCAAGTGCCTGATCAGGAGTTTCATAGGTGTGAAATGGGAGATCCACAGCAACGGGAGCTCTTGTGACTCCTCGGCGAACGGCTTTCAGATGATGAATCATCTGATCTAAGGTCACATCAATTGTGTCTTTTTGACCCAGAACGACCATGCCGAGAGAATCTCCGACCAAGATCAGATCAATGCCGGATTCATCCAGAAGGCGTGCCGAGGGGTAGTCATAAGCAGTCAGCCAGGCCTGTCTCCTCCCCCGAGCCTTAGCGGAAATAAGATTTTCTTTAAGAGTCATTAGTAGATAACAAGGAAGAGAATAAGATTACTTATTACGAATTCTAAATAAATATTCTTCACAAGAATAAACCCATCCTGAGAGTTTGATTTCAGGACGAATCTCCGCCAAGGGAGCAAGGACAAAAAGCCTCTCGGTAATCCGAGGGTGAGGGAGCTCTAATTCTGGAAGTTGCAGGGTCATTTCATCGCAATAGAGGAGATCGAGGTCTAAAGTACGCGGTTGATTCACCCCATGATCACTCGGACGTCCGAAACGACGCTCCAGGGTCTGCAGTCTCTGGAGAAGTTGCAATGGCTCCAATGATGTCTCAAGCTCTAAAACCCCATTTAAGAAGAGGGAAGAGCCAGGGGGACAATCCACAGGCTCTGTCTCGAAGAGGCTTGAAACAAGAAACTCGCCATCTTCATGAAGACTCTTAAGATGACCGATTGCTTCCGCGAGAGTAGCGGCTCTGTCACCTAGGTTGGAGCCGAGGGCGATACCGGCACGCATAGGCTTAACAGAAGAAGCTATCACTGCAACCCAAGCACATCCTGCATATCATACAGGCCGGGCTGGTTCTTCTTGGTATCACGGGCCCAGAGGGCAGCCCGAAGGGCGCCTCTGGCAAAGGTTTCGCGACTGGAAGCCCTATGGATTAGTTCCAAACGATCTCCCGGCGCTGCCAGCATGACAGTGTGGTCCCCAACAACATCACCACCTCGTACGGCATGGACGCCTATCTCGGTCCGGGTGCGCTCGCCAGGCATTCCACTGCGCCCGTGGCGGGTATCCTTATCATAATCAAGCCCATAGGCCTCATCAAGGACCTCAACCAAACGACGAGCTGTGCCGCTAGGTGCATCCTTTTTGAGGCGATGATGAACCTCGATCACCTCGGCATCATAGTCAGGCCCGAGAATTTGAGCTGCCTTCTTAGTCAGCCAGAAGAGGGTATTTACACCAACGCTGTAATTCGGTGAGAAGATGACCGGAATTTGGGCAGCGGCATCCATAATGGCATCACGAACATCATTGGAATGTCCCGTCGTACCAATAACAATAATCTTACCTAATTCCATGCATTTCCTGAGAACTGGAAGGGTTGCGTCAGCATGAGTAAAGTCAATGACGGCGTCGCAATTGGCAATCACTTCCAACGACTCTCCAGCATCGATCGTTCCAGCAAGTTCCAGTAAAGAATTCTCTTTTACGGCAGCTATTAGAGCCTGTCCCATTCTTCCTTTGGATCCGTAAATAACAACTTTAAGTCGATTCATGACAATAAAATACAATTAGAGCAAATGAGACTCTTTCAAGGTCTTTAGCAGGAGATCCTTATTGGAGGTTGTCATCTCGCAAAGAGGAAGTCGGACATCCTGAGCGCAGATTCCCCTTGCGGCAAGAGCCGTCTTGATGGGAACGGGATTGGGTTCAATGAAAAGATCATGGAAGAGGGAAGCAAACCGAGCATGTAATTCCTCAGTCTTGCCAAGGTTCCCCTTCAGGAAGCTCCGCACAAGCTCCTCAACTTCGGCAGGAATAATATTGGAGGCAACACTAATCACTCCGACTCCACCAGCCGCCATAAATGGTAATGTTAGTGCATCATCACCAGAGAGAATCTGGAAACTGTTTGGGAGTGCCGCACGGAGTTCATGAACCCGATCCACTTTTCCTCCAGCCTCCTTGATGGCGATGATATTCGGACAATCGGCAGCCAAGCGAGCAACTACAGAAACAGGAATCTCGATGCCGCACCGTCCAGGAATACTGTAGAGAACGATCGGGATAGTGACTGCATCAGCCACCATCTTGAAGTGTCGATAGAGTCCCTCGGGCGATGGCTTGTTGTAATAAGGGGCGACCACGAGGGCGGCGTCAGCACCCAGCTTCTCAGCTTCGACTGTCAGCTCAACCGCCTCGGAGGTGGCATTGGAACCGGTGCCCGCGATGACCAATACTCTCTTTGCAGCTACCTTAACGGCGATCTCAATGACCCGGCGATGCTCCTCATGACTGAGGGTGGGGGACTCACCCGTGGTTCCGACCGGAACGATACCGGAGATTCCTCCTTTAATCTGTGCTTCAATCAGGGCTGTGAGGGCTGCTTCGTCAAGGGCCCCATCCTTGAAAGGGGTAACCAGTGCCGTGTGGGCGCCTGCAAATGAAGGGAAAGACATATGGGGACTAAAAGTTGAAGGTTAAAAAGTAAACCAATCCGCCGGGAAGTGGAGTGGTAGACTGCCGCAGGCAGCCGTAGACGGCACTGCTTTGCGAGAGCAAAGTGCCCTCAACGGTATCAGATTGGACCTGAGTTCCATATTAATCTTTGGGATTTTCTAGATGGTTATTGAACCAGTGAAGACAAAGTCAGCAGGTCCGGCGAGGGTTACAGAGACAGGATGTCCGCTTTCCTCTAGAAACCCAACCTCCAAGGTCTCGCCGCCACGAACTCGGACAGAGATAGGAGAGGGGACCTTGGTCAGATGATGGTGAATGAGGGCAGCGGCGACCACTCCTGTACCACAGGCCAGAGTTTCGTTTTCAACTCCGCGTTCATAAGTACGGATGGCAAGGGAGCCAGGTGCCAGGACTTGGACAAAGTTGGCATTTGTGCCTGCAGGAGCAAAGCGTTGGTGCTGACGAAGAGCGCGACCCAGATCGAAAACCGGGGCCCCCTCCAGATTCTGAACAAAGGTGACAGCGTGGGGAACTCCGGTATTCAGGGAGTGCACTTCAAGATCCCGATCAAGTACGCGAAGTGAATGAGCCAACTGAAGGCTATGGGGCTCGCTCATGCGGAGACGGACACGGTTGTCGGGGAGGAGTTCTGCGGCAAGCATCCCGGCCTCGGTCTGGAAAGAGAAGCTTCCGGCACTCAGTCCAAGCAAGCAGGCCGTGAATCGGGAAAAACAGCGGGCTCCATTCCCACACATCTCGGCCTCGCCACCATCGGCGTTATAATAACGCATCCGGGGAAGTTCGGTCGTGCCTTCGACGGCTATCAGACCATCAGCCCCGATGCCTCGGTGACGATCGCAAAGGAGGGCAATCTGCTCGCGGGAAAGGCTGCGGGATCCATCACGGTTATCCACCATGACAAAGTCATTCCCGGCTCCGTTCATCTTGGTGAACTCAAAAGTCATCGAACGATTATGAAGGCGAACATCACCCTAGTCACGCCGCAAAGCAAGACTCAGCTTCAGTCTGGATTCCTAGTCGTTCGAATCTCAGCAGCAATGCCGACAAGGGCGAGCAGAGTACCGCATGCCATTGTGGCGATGGCGGCGTGCAACCCTCGTTGAAGTCCTCCTGCCAGTGCTCCGATAAAGTAAACACTGAAGACCATCAGTGGAAACCAAGGGGAGGGTTGATCTGTAACAAAACTAGGCACCATAATTCCCCGTAGATAATGGACGGTGCGCGTCACTCCGGTGGCTAGGGTTCCTGTCACTGCGGTGGAGGTTCCCGCCCCGGGAAAGTTCAAGGTCACGAGAGCGCTTGCCTGCATACCCATCGCGGCAGCAAGAGCCAGGAGAATGCCGCTGGAATAGGTGATTTTCTCATGACCCATGGCAACGCCGGATCCGAGCAGGATGCATCCCGCAACTAGAAACACCAGATTCACGCCTCGTGACCAAACCATTCGCTGGGAGCGGATCAGGACTGCTGCGATGGCACTGCCTAAGCAAAAGCCGAGGATAACCAGAAAGGCATGGGTTTCCCGCTGGACTTCGACTCCGTGATTGACGATGGAAATCGCAAGAACAACCGAATTTCCCGTCATATTGGCAGGGAAAACACCCGCATTGACGAAGGAAATGGCGTCTATACAGCCAGCAAGAGAGGCAAGAAGCAGCACAAAGGCGTGGTGAACCTTGTCATGCTGAGGGTTCATTTAAAAATCAATCAGCCTTTTTTATGATGAACCGCTTCGGCGATGGGGCGTACGAAATCAGCAATTTTGGCAGGAAGCTCCGGAGTGTCACCGATCTCCGCGATCTGACGGACGATGGCGCTGCCGACGACGACTCCATCTGCGAGACCTGCCACCGTGGCGGCTTGCTCAGGATTCGAGATGCCGAATCCGACGGCCACGGGCACCTTTGTGAGTGCCCGGATGGCGGCGACACGTTCAGCGATATCGGTCGAGAGGCTGGTCTGCTCACCGGTGACTCCTTCTCGGGAAACATAATAGATGAAACCTTCGGCGGAATCAGTGATCTCTTTGAGGCGCTCTGGTGGCGTCGTCGGGGCAATCAACCGGATGGATTTCAGTCCATGGGTCGATGCGAGCTCGGAGTTCCTGGCAGCTTCCTGAGGAGGAAGATCCAGGAGGAGAAGCCCATCCGCACCGGCAGCTGCTGCGTCCTGCTGGAATTTCTCGAAACCGTAGATGTAGACAGGGTTCAGATAGGCGAAGAGAACAATCGGGATTTGGCTGGTCTTGCGGATCTCCCGGACGAGATCGAGAATTCCCGGAACCGAGGCGCCGGCTGCGAGGGCACGACCGGCAGCCATTTGAATGGTGGCGCCATCTGCCAACGGATCAGAAAAAGGAATTCCAAGTTCCAGGAGGTCAACCCCGGCTTTTTCCATCTCGAGGGCAACCTTTGCAGAGGTGCTCATTTTTGGGTCGCCACCGGTGATGTAGGCAATCATGGCGGGCTTTGCCTCGGACTTTAGACGGGCAAAGAGTGTGTCGATTCGATTCTCGCTATTCATGGTCAAGCTCTTGATCAAAGGCTGAAATGGCACTGGAGACAACCCTTGGCTCAGGTCTTCTCTGTTATTTCAATAACTACAGATAATATATGTCATGAATAATGGAATAGTCAAAGGAGAGAAGCCGCCCCTTAATCACCCAGCTTCTTGAGAATCTCAATCTCCGCCACCATGGAGTCAGCCTGATCCCCGGTAGTAGCTGTTTGGCTTGGGCCATGGTAAATGAAACCATCCTTCTGAGCCGCCATCTGCAAACTTCCTGAAAGCTCGGGCCATTCCTTGCTGGAAATAATCACAATGATTCGTATGCGGTCATTATCAACAGCCTCCACATACTGAAGATGTCTATCGGATAATAACGAGTGAATCTCACTCGTGGCTTTGGTGATCGATGCCGCGGGCGCCTGAATCTGCACCTCTTTCATCTTGGGACTTAACTGAGGAACCTTGACCACCCCGGCAGCAGCCTTCTCAAGCATTGCCCTCAAACCACCCAGATCATTGGAATCCTGAGCGTTGGCCTCAGGTGTTTTGGTACTCTGGAGAGCTTGAGCTTTCTTCTCCCGTCCAAGGACCGTCGATAATCCTGACTTTGTCAATGCTACCCCCATCGATAAGAAGGGAACCATGAGCAGCGCGATTAGAACTAAGGCCAAGATCCAGATCCACGCCTTGGAACGACCGGAGGGTTCATCGTTTTCTCTCATTTCACAGAACCCTGTGACGTCACTAGTGTCCGGTTAAGAGGGTGATTGGATTCTGTTGATTGTTCAAGACGAGGGATTTGCGATCCAAAATGGATGTGAGGGATTTGAACTTGGAAGGTCGCTTGGTGAGGATACTCGGCCATGAACTCTGGCCGCTACA
>CAIPWR010000134.1 GCA_903868795.1 uncultured Spartobacteria bacterium
ACATAGTTGAAAACACAGGGGTGATGGCGTAAGAGCAGAATATAGTCAGCCCAATTATCAAGCCAGGTCTGGCACCAGAAGGAATCTGTATTTGGCATCTTCACCTGGGAGCAGAGCCCTGACTCGACCCAAACCATGATGCCATATTGATCGCAGAGATCGAAGAAGGTATCCTCCACGGGCCCGCTGCCACTCCAGAGTCGTACCCAGGTAAATCCCGCCTGACGAATCATACGAATCTGCGCCTCGTCTCGTGCGGCAGTCTGGCGTTGCATGATGTCCTGCACCCAATTACCACCAGCCAAGAACATCTTATGACCATTGACCCAATAGACCGATTGCCCTAGCTCCGGTTTATTCTCAATGGAGCGGATGCCAAAGTTTTTCGTCACTTCCGTGCTAGTGCCTGATGAAGGGGAAAAGCTGACCGTCATTGGGTAGAGAGACTGATCTCCAAATCCTGCAGGCCACCAGAGCTTTGGATTTTTTACCACAAGCTCTGGAAACTTCTGCCAGCTCATAGAAACCTCACGGGATTCATGAGGAGCGAGTGTCACGCTTTGTGATGCTTTCTGATCAGCAAAGGCAACGCTCAGCGTTCCGGTCTGTTCCTTGTCGGAGGCATTCACGAGAATCGTTTTGAAATTCAAATTAGCCTGTTCCTTTAATGGCACTCCCTCCGTGCTCATGAAGGAATCTCGAATATCAACAGGCCCCGTGGCATAGAGTGAGACATCGCGGAGGATCCCCATGTTGCGATCTCTCGCTCCATCAACCATGGTAAAATCCCAACCGATCGTCTGATAAATCGTTGCTGGAGTCAGCCCAATGGAAGGAAATTTGATTCCATCGCCCGCGCAGCCATGACTCTTGGGCGTTCCGAGCACCATTGGTGGATCAATGCGAACTGCCAGCGTGTTGCTGCCCGATTGCAGTAGATCGGTGACATTGAAAATCCCGCGTTGAAATGCTCCTGTGATCTCCCCGAGCTTCTTTCCATTGAGAAAAACCGTGGCCTTCCAGTTGATCCCTGCAAATTTTAACCAGACTGTCTTGCCCGAAAAATCGGAGGGGGTGTTAAAAGATGTTCGATACCAGTGAGCCTTGGTGAAGACGCTCTCAGGAATACTCGCATCAGGAATCTTGCCTCCATTTACGGCACCATTTTTATCATAAGAAACCTTGTTGTTGATCCCCACATACGGATCGGGATAGGTCTCGGCCTTCACATAGGAATCAAGCAGGCTCCCAGGCACAACGGCCTGCATCCATGTTTCCTTTAATTTGAAGTCTGGGGCGGAAATCTTTTCGCCGGAATCAGCCTCTTTGGTTGAGGAAATTACCTGCCAGTTTTGAGCTAGTATCACTGGCGTCGGCTGAGCGGACAAAGAGATGGCTGTCGCCAAGAGCAGAGGGAGTAGCATGAGGGGGAGAGTGCTTTCATCGGGGGATTCTATTCAAACTGAACTATCCAGGGAATTGATTTATTTTCTTTGCTGTTAATAATCAGAGCGACGAGGTTCCCTTCGGAGGCATTGGGTTCTAATGTGGCAACGGCATCTGTTGCGGTTGTCTTGATGGCGTGGGCTCCATTCTTGGCGAGAACAATGCGGAATGGCTCACCAGCAACGACCTTGGCGGTTCCAGAGAGAGTCTTCGAAGACGCATCCCATCTTACATCAGAGAGATCGACATACCCCTGCATAAGATGGCGGTTGGTGGAAAGTATCTGGGGGTGATCGAGAACTTCACGCACCGAATACATACGAGCCTCGCCGGAGGCCAATTTTTCACTCAGAACCCCATTTCCTGAAAATTTACCCACCAAGCGGTCACTCCAAAATTCATAGACGAAGTAGTTCTTTTCAGGATTCAGCCCAAGCGATCCTGTGGAGGCTTGTTCCCCGCTGAGAGGAGAGGAGATCGTGACTGGAGTCTTTTCCTGATTGTAAAGGGTCACTTGCTGCCAATGATCATCCACGCGGAAAGAATAGACTTTCGGCGATTTAGTACCCGTGAAGGCATCCACCGGACGGGCACTTTGCGGCGAACTGTGCATGGGAAATGCTCTCCCAATATCATGAATCACCTCGGGCGAGAGCGTTTCCAGGGATAGGGCGGATTCGATACGACCACTCGTGACATAGAGCATGGTGATGAGTGCTTGGCGAGGGAGTGGTGCCAGCGAAACATCCTTGAGTCGCTTGCCCGCAGCATCGAAAGCAACGAACGATTTGCTGTCTGGATAATACCCCATCACGACACGATTTTTATACCACCGCAGTCCGCAAGTGGAGGCCATCCCTTGCTCCCATTTGTCGGAGTCGCTCCAGACGCGCTGCATATCGACAATCCCAGCAGTGACATCGAGACAGTTTATACCGAGTGCTCTTTCATGAATGAGTGCATCGGGCCCGAGTCCATCGCGGCAGAGTTGAAACCATTTTCGATAGGCAGAGGCAGTCGTAGCGTGAGGATCTTCAAACCCACCTTCGGGACGCCATGCAATATCGGGATAATCAAACTTCACGCCCGAGAGTCCCGCTTCCTTGAGGTGGCTCCAGACTTTGTGCATATGGTCCTGAAATCCCGTAGAAGTTGGATCGTAGGTGACGAGAGGATGGACATGCAGATGGCGGCGGTGCAGCAAGCTGATGTCTTTGTGTAGCATGTAATCAGGGTGAGCCTCGGCAAAGTCGTCTGACGGCATACCGCACTGGAAGTAGGTTTCCACCTTCCCTCCCCGTTCATGCACCGCATCTATGAACTTTTTGAAGGTGTCGTAGGGAGGCGTGAGATGGCCATATTTCGCCCAGTGAGCATCATCCCACCATCCCTGCTCTGTGTTGCCATTATCCACCCCGCAATAGGTGTCTGGCTCCAAGCGGACGGTCACAGGAATGGTCTTGAGCATCCCTTTTGTTACCGCGACATCCATTTCCTTCACTAGTTGATCCGAGGTGTCCCGATGACTAAACCAACCGCAGACGGTGAGATTATTGTAGGTGTTGGGATGAGACTTTGTCGCGTCGCGCAAGGCCAAACCATAGGTTTCCAGAGCTTGGAAAGGATCGTCCGTGCTCACATCCACATAGAAGAGATCGTTGGGTTGATACGAAGTTCCGGGATCCACGAGACGCCCCACCGGATCAACAGCGGCGACCTGAGCCGCAAAGTCCTTCTTCTCTTTCCATACTCCACGGGGGCGTGCCCAGACGGTCTTCCAAGTTTGGCCGAGATCAACTCCCTTTGTATCGGGATAGGTATCCCAGAGTTCGTAAACTCCGATGGCTGCATACTTGGCAAAGTCTTGATAGGTCAGCCCCCCTATCACAAGGCTGCGGCGTTTCCCATTGGCCATGCAGGTGAAGAGCAGGCTGTTCTCACAGGCGCGATCATACCCTTCTTTTACCTCAGCCCGGCTCGATCCGGCGGCACCATTGAGAGTCTTCATGGCTGTTTTATTCAGGCCAGGAAAAACCTCCCCGCCCACAAGCGGCTGGAAGCTACGAACTCTAATCGGATAGGAGCGGTGATTGACGATCCCGCTACCCAAGGCAACAAAGCTTTTGTCATCGTGCAAGGTGAAGGTCGTGAAATATTCGCGATCATCTTGTCGTTTCACCGTCAGGGTAAGCATCGTGCCATTTCCTAATGCATCAGCAACTGCATTAGTTTTCCAGCTCACCTCTTCATGAGGATCGAGCTGACGGGTGCTGAAGGTTTTTTCTGGATTGCCTCCCAAACCATCCACCTCGCCGTGTGCATGAGCGATGGCGATAGTTCCATCGTTCGCATCAACAATCGAATACGAGGCATCCTTGAGGTTGATCTCCACCCATACCTGAGAGTTAGCCAAGGTAACTCCATTCGTCGATTTTTCGACACTAATTGGAGCTGTATCAGCATGAACCGAAGCTGAGATTCCGAGTGTTGTGAGTGACAGAAAGAAAAATGCTCGGAGGGGATATTTTTTATGCATTAGGAGAGTGATGAGAGAGGTTTTATTTTCCGTTGATCGTTGTCGATGCCGTGGCCAGTCCTTCGGATTCTGCAGTCACAGTGATCGGGCCGCTCTGACCGGGTTTGGCCTTGACGATGACAAGAGCGAGGCCATTAAAGGCTTTGCGCTCAGGCAATGAAAAGGTCGTGAGATCTGTAGCATCCCCATTATCCGTCGCGACGATCTCGCCTGGGCCGGATATTGAGAATTTGATGAGATTCTTCGAGCGGGGAATCAGCAGCCACTCTTTATCGGCAACTGTGACAGTGATGAAGCTCAGATCTTTGCCATCGGCTGAGATTGCGGAGCGATCAGCTTTCATGAGGAGCTGTGCCGCAGGGCCTGTGGTTTTGACGACATCCTGTGCCCATTCTTTGCCATCTTTGTAGGCGATCACTTTCAGCTCGCCTGGCTGATAGATAACGGCATCCCAGCGCAGGCGATAATCCTTGGGGCCTTTCTTTTGCCGTCCCAGAGATTTTCCATTCAGGAAGAGTTCCGCTTCATCTCCTGAAGTATAGACATGGACAGAGGTAATCTGCCCAACGCGTTCGGGCCAGTTCCAATGGGGTAGGATATGGGCCATCGGGAGATCTGGACGCCAATGTGCCTGATAAAGGAAGAAACGGTCCTTGGGGAATCCGCAGAGATCAACGATGCCGAAGTAGGAACTACGAGAGGGAGTGCGGTGTTTAGCAATCTCAGCAAGCTCCTTCTCTGCTGCGACTTTGGAGGCTGCATTATGGAAGTTCAGTAGATTGGTGGGATCAGAATTAAAGGGAGTCGGTTCTCCCAAATAATCAAATCCCGTCCAGACGAATTCTCCAGCAACAAAGGGATTCTCCGCCTGAGACTTAAATTCTCCGTCTGGTGTCCAAGTCCATCCTGGCCCATAGAGATCGTAGGAGCTGACCTGAAAATTCTCTGTCCCTCCTCCGGTTGTTTTGCCCTGAGCTTTACGGACTGGATTTTCCATAACGGGGTTGAAGGGAGGCTTTGGTGGAATGGGTTGATTTTTTGCCTGAGCCTCTTTGAGGAGTTTTTCATACTGCTGATCTGCTTGCTTCTCGGTCTCAAAAACATACTCACCGCGAGAACTCACCGTGGAGGCCGTTTCACTCGCAACCAGAGGAATGGTGGGATTAGAAGCGTGGAATTTGGCATAGCCGCCGGCCTCATAATTCTGGCCCATCACCCCTAATGCTTTCTGAATTCCATTGTAACTTGCTGCGCCATTATTTGCCCCTAGAACGGTGGGACGCGTGGGATCTTCTTCTCCGGCGATTTTAGTTAGCTCCGCTGCAATCGTCAGCCCGCTTGTTCCATCGCCCAACTCCATGAGTTCATTGCCAATACTCCACATGATAACCGAAGGATGGTTGCGGTCGCGATGATACTCAGCGCGGAGATCCTTCTCATGCCAATCATCCCAAAGCCTGCTGTAATCATTGGGTCTTTTCCCTCGTTTCCAGCAGTCGAACGACTCGTCCATCACGACAATTCCCATCTTATCACAGAGATCGAGCAACTCGGGTGCGGGGGGATTGTGGCTCGTGCGAAGGGCATTGCATCCCATCTCCTGGAGCATCTGAAGCTGGCGTTCCGCTGCACGCAGATTAAAGGCAGCTCCGAGGGCACCGAGATCATGGTGATTACAGACACCGTTCAGAGGCACGCGTTTTCCATTTAACAGGAAGCCGTTGTTTGTGGTGAACTTTATCGAGCGAATGCCGAACGGAGTCTCATAACGATCTACGATTTTGTCACTGACGGATACCGTGGTGATGGCCACATAGCGGTTGGGTGAGGTGGTGCTCCAGAGCTTGGGATTAGGGAGGGATATGGACGCCTGCAAGAGAGCGGAGTGGCCGGCTGCAATTGTTTGAGTCGCTGAGGGAAGAGAGCCCGGCGAGTTCGTTGAAGGCTGATCGTTGATACTTAGTTCATAGATCGAGGTGGAAACGGTGGCCTCAGTTGGCGTGGAAGAGTCGTTCTGAACCGTTGTTTTCAGATCCACGGTAGCAGCATTGGAGGAGATCGCTGGAGTTGTGATATAGGTTCCCCAGTGGGCCACATGGATAGAGGAGGTCTTGGTGAGCCAGACATTGCGATAGATGCCAGCTCCTGGATACCAGCGGGAAGAGCGATCATAGGTCTGTGTACGAATGGCGATGACATTCTCGCCTCCGATTTTCAGATAGGGGGTGAGATCGAAATGAGAAGAGGCATACCCATACGGCCATCCCCCGACGAACACTCCGTTACACCAGACCATCGGGTAAGCCATTGCACCATCGAGTTCGAGAGAGATTTGTTTTCCCGCATCTGAAGCAGGGATCGTGAAATGCTTCCGATACCAGCTAACGCCAACAAAAGGGAGCTTGCCTGTGCCTCCGGGAAGGTTGATGTCAAAGGGGCCTTCAATGGCCCAGTCATGAGGGAGGTCGAGCTTCCTCCACGCAGAGTCATTGAAATCAGGTTGGGTCGTGGAGATCGTGGCACCCAGTTTTTTTTGTTCTGCCGTCAGGCCATTGGTTGACGAGGTTGAGGAGGAGGCAATAACCGCTGCTTTGACCGCTGACATCTTGAGATAATCCAGCTGATCGCCGCTTCCCGCTGGATCGTTTTTTTGGAAAAGCCAGTCGTCATTGAAGGAAGCTCGCTCGCGAGGGGCGAGTGACTGATCTGCGTGAAGATGTCCTGCTAGAAAGGCAGAGAGGAGCAAGAGGCTGGAGAGGAAAATTCGTATGAAGTGCATGGGGATGAAAAACTCCTTTTTGACGCGGATAAAGATAAGAAAAGCAATTATCTACTGACCTGCCACTCTCCATCTTTGGCGATCTTAATACTTACCAGCACGCCATCGCAGACGGTCTTGAACGAGGATGTCTCCGAGTCCTGCGTCATGGAGGTAGCGGCATCGAGCTTAGCAAAATCCTGATCCTCGGGATGCGGTACCACGAGAAGATTCAGATAAGTCGGCTGCCCTGACTTCATCGTGACTCGGGCGTAAGCGGTGCGGAGATCGGTATCCCGCTGGATGGCAGAGGAATTCTTGCCTCGTCCATTGGGAATCACCTGCTTGCCGGATTGCATTCCCGCAGGCCCTGAAAAATAGACACTCATTCCTCGGCTATATTTCTTTGGATCCTTGAGGTCGCAGGAGACGAAGGCGCATTCCCCACGCGATGAGAAGCGGTTTGTTCCTTCGCCATCGATAGAATACATCTGCCAGAGTGAAAAGGCAGGGAGGTCATCGGCAGCGGCTCCCGGCATGATGTCATCGTGGATGGCCAGCACTCCTTCCTTCGTCAGCACGATCTGGCGAACCAACTTCGAGTCATAGGTGCCGTATTCCGAATACTCGATCCGTGCGTGGCAATCCTCGCCATGACGATCCCCCTGAGCATCGTTGAGTATAGTGAGGAGGGTGCTTTGTTCTATTGCAGTCCAAGAAGCGATGGCTCCCAGACGGAATTGTCCACTCGGTCTTGTTTTCCCGAACCATTTCACATCACAGAGTAATTCCGTGTATTGCTCGGGATCGAAGCTGAGGGGCTTGAAGTTTTTCATGCCACACCCTTGGCCATCATTGAGGATCTGAATGGCTTTGGAGCTGGGAGTCTTTCCCTCCGTCACGGCATGTCCATTTCCCCTCCACTCTCCTTTGGCAAGATCGCAGACCGGCATCGTCCCGCCTGGCCCCGAGAGTCTCATATTGTCTAAAACAACGCCGCTATCCTTTCCTTGTGTGGGGTGATCGGTTCGTAGGGTGATTCCGTCCAAGCTCGTTTTCCCATCGGGATAAGTAAAACGCTTCGTCGGAATGGAAACCGTGCGCCAGGTTCCTTCCTTCCACTCTGGATCAGGCTCCAAGGTGCCAGGTTCGCCAAAGAAGATCTGATTCCCTCTGCTGGCTCCGCTGATGTAGCGACCGTATTGGTAAAAGAGCGGGACATGACCCGACTCATAATAGGCGATGGAGGCCGAGAATTCCGCCTCGCAGTGATCCCCTTGAGAAAGAAGATCCATCAAGATCATCGGGGCTCCTGGTGTGAGCGAGGGGCGCATGATGAGAAAGCCTGGCAGATTCGTTCCCATCAAGGCATTGCGCTTCATGACTCCTGAAATGAACGAAGGTGATGCCTCTTTGGTTCCCTCGGATTGATAAAGATCAAGTAACCCCAAAGTCAGACATCCCATGAAATGGCTGGCCGAGCTTGGATTGGTAGCCCGAAATGGGCCTGCTGCGATGAGTTGTCCATAACAATGATGCGCCGCAGCCGCGAATGACGGATCATGATAAAGGGACGCAGCATACTCCAAAAAAAGAGGCGCGTAATTGTAGCCGTTCGGTGAAAAATATCCGCTACCCCACGCTGGCAGATAGCCGTTAGGAGAAACAGCGGCTGCAAAGTTGCTAAACATTCGATGGAAGTCTGGTAATTTTGCAAACTCCTGCTCTCGCCCCAACTCATGGGAGATTAGAATGAAGTAGGTGAGGGAGACGCTGTAGTAGTTTGAGGAATCGGTGTAGAGGTCCCCTTGCTTGAGAAAACGAGTGAAGGCCTCGTTGACCTTGGCCGAGGCAGAGACTGCCTCGGGTATGTCGGGGTAGAGCTTCTTGGCCAGTACGCATCCATACATGCGGGCGAGATCTTGATTTCCATCGCTCGGCGGGAAGCGGTTATTGAGAGCAGAGACTCCTGCTTGGGTGAATTGCTTCAGCTCAGGCTCCCAGGCAGGGTCGAAACTGCCCGCTGCCTTCAGCATTAGGGCAGCGTTCAGTGTCTCAGGGAATCCAAAGCAGTCACGGAATAAGAAGTTGCGATTGGCAAAGTCGATGAGCATTCCGAAGAGATCATGAGCGCGATCGAGATAGCGATGATCCCCAGAAATCTTGGCTAGCCAGCAGAGTCCCATCACAGCTTGCCTCGTACCGACATCCTTGAATTTTTTAAGATCTCCATCTTTGCCCTTCAGCTGAGGCATAAAAAATTGATCGACGCTGGTGCCGACAAAATCGCGGTAGTAGGACTTGTAATCCGGCAATCCATCGGCGGTGAACAGGGCCTTCGGATTAGGGAAAGGGGTTCCTCCAACTTCTTTACTTAACGAGGTGGGGGAGGGGATCGGTGATGGAGCGGACTGAATGTCGATCCCTCCCGAGAAGATCAGGAACAGAAAAAAGGATGCGAAGAGGGGGAATTTATTCAAGTATTGAAAATACTGCTGGTAGATTGCTTGGTTTACTTCATCGCATCGCGCAAGGCTTTCTCTGCTATTGGATTCCAGTAGCCGCAACCGAGCTGGAAGAAGACGCTGGTGTAGGGGATGGTGAGAGGAGTTTTAATGATGAGGATCTTGAAGGTCTTTCCGGCCTCATCGAGCTTCGCAATGATCTGCTCATGAGGCAGCACTTCTTGAATCTGACCGGCAAGTAGCTTCTTCAGTTGGGTTCGGTAGGCATCAACTCCTGGTGCTGCATTTTCAGGAACAAACTTCATCTCTGCATCGGTGAAAATAGTTGGCTTCACATGCTCTGTCTTAGCCAATGCGCTGAGCACTCCTTGGATGACTTTAATCTGATCCTCGTTTGCGGTGATCGTCTCGATGCCGGGAGATGTTTGCAGTGGGTAGGCCGAGTCAGCGACCACAATCCAGTTTCGGTGACCGAGTAGGGGGAGTTCTTTTTTTAACTCAGCCTTCCATGATTCCGAAGCAATGGATGAGTTGATGAGTGTAAGAGTCAGTAAGGTTAGGAGGAGACTGGCGCGTTTATTCATGGTGGGGGTATTTTTCTGAGTGGTTTACTGGAGTGTGATTTGCAAAGTCTGGCCAGCGTTAAGTGTGACTTCTGTGTTCAGCGAGATCACAGCCTGATGGTTTGCAAAGGAGAGGAGTGCGGGAACCGTTGTGTTATTGAGCAGCACAGAAACGCTCTTTCCGTGGAAGCTCTCAGCCGTGCCGAGAGAGATCGTTTTCAGTCGTAGAGTTCCCCATTTCAGGGCAAGCGTTGCATGCAGACTCGAAGCATCTGACTGTTGTGAATAGCTGCCCCATCCTTCGGCTCCACTGAAGAAGCATTGGAATTTCTCTGGAGTGATTTTGGGAGCAAATCCGATGGATCCCTCTGGGCCGTTGTAGGTGAATCCGCTTAAAGCGAGCAGGATGTTCCAGGCGTGCATGGCGCGGCTGTAGTGCTCGCCACCCTCAATCTCATTCCAGGGATTGCGCTTCACTCCGTCGTAGCGATCATGAACTGCGCGAATGACGGTCAGGCCATCTTGGAGGAGTCCTTCATTGATCATGTCACAGGCTGCTTCGTATTCCAGACCAGTCCAGAGATCATCCTTGTCATGGATGTTCTCAAAGGGTTGCCGTGGAGCAATGGGCCAGGCTCCGTTTACTAGTCCTGCCTCGCCAGGCGCGCCGAGCGTCCGGTTCTTCGGAGGGTGGAGTGTGTAAACCAGGGAAATATCGGGCGTCCAGTTGTAGCGGAAGATGCTCTCCGCCGCACTGTGACAATGCTCGGGCGAGAGAATGTAGCCAAGGTTGAGCTGATGAGCCCAATTTTGTCCAAAGATCTGCTGCGCATCGCAGGCGGTGGAGATGAAGTAGTGAGGCTCCCCTTTGTCATAGGCTTCGATATACCCCTTCGCATTTCCCTGCTCATCCTTGGGAGAGATGACTCCATTGTCAGGGCCCCATCCATGAAAGCCGCTTGGGTAGAGGTGAACGAAATATTTCCCTGTCCACATTTGCTCATCCATGAATTTCCGACCACTCTCGAAGAGGGCATGATAGCGATCAGCGAGCTTGGGTTCTCCTTCGACGCGGGCCATCTCCTCTGCGGCTCGTAAGGCTGCGAGGTAGAGGGATTCGTTATAAGGGTTGGGCCCATACCACATTGGATCCCACATGGTCTGAAGTCCCTTCAGCACACCATTTGGCTCGAGGCCTCGTCCCGCACCATCTAGGAAGATCTGGCAGCCAATGACCTGCTTGGCTTTGGGCCAGATTGTATCGAGGAATTTCCTGTCAGGAGAGTTTAGGTGTTCGCGGTAAAGTTTCAGGACATAACCGCTCTGGGCATCGGAGGCATAGGCATTCCCAGCGGCAGGCAAGGGGCCATCATGGCCACGATAGTTGATGCGCCCTGAATCGGGATCGAATCCATAAAGGGGATCGAGATCCTGCTTCAGGCGGACGGAGCGTTCCAACTCAGGGAAGAGCTTTGCAATAGTTGTGACGAAGTTATAGACATGACCGCAGGTGCCAGGGCAGAAATTCACTCCTTCGAAGGCATAAAAACGACCGTTTTTCCATAGGGAGACATTGTCACATGCCAGTGTGGAAGCGGACATCAGAATGCGATTGGCCAGCCAGTAGGGGAGAGTGGTGTCGAAGTAGGTATCGCGGAAGAGCGTGGTGTTGTGGTAAAGGCGGGCAAAGTTTTCTCCGACATACTGTGCGACATCAAAGGCGCTTTGATACCAGTTATCATAGATACGACCGCTCTTGTTCAGATTGGGATAATACCAACTCACGAGGAATGTTGCCGATTGGGATTCTCCAGGAGCGAGACGGAAGGAGGAACTAACCGCGCCGCCACCAGGTACTACGGGGGCAAAGCTCCGTTCCGTGGATAGGGGTTGTGTTGGGTTGCTGATGCTTCCCTCCTTGAAGTGTTGCAAGAAGTCCGAGGAAGAGGTCTCGTTGACAGAAGCTGTTGCCCGAGGATCAAGGATACTGAGGGCAAGATTGCCGAGCTGATCGCATCCCGTGTCTTTATTTCTTTGTGGAGGCGCAGAGATTGAGCTGTTTGTGGATGCGGATACCTTAGGGAGTTGCATGGCGGAGTCCGTGGTCGCCAGCAGGACGCCGGTGACACCGTTAGTCCGCATTACGCAGTTGATCCGTTGTTCGTTTCTTTGGGGAAATGTGGCATTCTGGAGCCATCCGCCAAGCGTGATGGTGAGAGGTTGCGAAGAGGTGTTCTTCACCGTGTAGCGAAGGACAACCACAGGATTTGCTGAATCACGCACATCCATCGGGACAAAGGGAGAGAAGACCTCCGATTGGATCGAGACCGGGAGGCTGGCTCCTTTCTTGCGATAATCCAAGGTGGCTATCGGATATTCCCCAATGAAGCGCATATCATCGAAGTCTTGGCTGTCGAGTCTCAGAACGCTGGGAGCGGCTCCAGATTGGTCGATACGGATGGCAAAGAGATGATCGACTGCTTTGTCAGGCTGGGCTGGCTTGAGATAGCGCGCACCTGTTGAAAATCCCATACCGCCGTTTGGTTGCGGTGACTTATTGAAAATCCACCAGGAACCCAGTCTCCCATCGCCGCAGATCTCAATCTGACCTGCTCCGATACCACCACATGGCATGGCGATATATTTCAGCTCCGCTCCGGAATAACTCTTTCGTTCCCCCTTCGCTGTGAGCGAGGCCACCCAGGCCGGATCAAGCTTCTTGTTAGCTGGAATGTAGGCCGTGTAAGGAGTAGTTGGCCCTGAGCTTTGCAAGGTCAATCCTGGCCCAAAGAGTAGAGCTGCCAGTAGAATCGGGCGGTAGTGCATGATGAAGTAGACGCCCGTATTTATATCGTCTCGAAGGGGGGAGCAAGATGCTACTTCTACTCGTAGGTGTAGGTAAACGAACTCACATCAATAAAGCCTTCGGGCTTGAGTTCGTTCCAACAGAAGAGGCCGAATTCCACACCGCGCCAATGATACCAAGATCCTGTTCCAAATTTTTCGCCAATCGGCACGAATTTTTCACCATTGGTGCTATAGGAAAATTGGTAGACATTTTTTTGATTATTGAATCTCAACCAGACTTTATCGGTCGTGAGCGGAATCGCATCTTGCATTTTGGCATTGCTGTAGGCGCGGAGGGATCGCTGGTTGTTCTGCTGAACAATCTGGAGCATTCCCTGATTGGCCGTCACGACGCAGAGTCCGGCGACTTGGCCATTGGCCATGTGAGAAGTGTCGATGCAGGTCGTGGCCTCACCTGATTGATCTCCCATGACGCGTTGCAAGAGGGTGTTACAGGCCATGTCGAAGGTATGCCTCTCCGGCGTATCGAGGCGATCTTTCTTAGGCGTTGCTGAAGCTGCTTTCGGTGTTGGCGAAGGAGCGGAAGCAGTTGATGGGCTGGGGGAGGGAGATGAAGTTGGAGTTAAAGCGGCGTTTGGCTTCGTCGCGGGTGATTGCACTGGTACCGAGGCATAGAGACGGAGGCATCCTTTGCGCTCGGTGAGCGACCATTTATCATTGCGTGGGGAGTGATTCCATTGCCACTGAAGTCCGAGCTGAGGAGAATTAAATTCCACCTCGGTCTGCGGACGGATGATTGGAAATCCAATGATCGGCTTTTTTCCTTCCAAGACCATTTTTCCGACACCATCGGGCTGGACATCGCCTAGGATCGGCCAGCCATCAATCCAATGCACAGGCTCTAGGGCGAGTGTTCTGCCGACTCCATTGCTGAAGACTGCCCAGTGATGCAGGTAATACCAGTCACCCTTTTCTGTCTGTACCAGTCCGCCCTGAGCGGCGCAGTCGCCCTCTTGCTTGGTTCTACTTTGGCAGAGGCGATGAATCTCGTAGGGTCCGTAGATGTTCTTCGAACGCATGGCCAATTGCACGCGGTTACAATCGGGAAAATTCTCGCAATAGAAGAGGTAGTAATACCCATTGATTTTATACAGTTTGGTGGCTTCGCAGAGATTGCCCACGTGGACGATGGTGCCTTCGTCCTGGTTGCTTCGCCCATCGGGAGAGAGTTTGAAAATGTAGAGATCGTAGCTTGATCTCTTGTCAGCATTTTTCCCATTGCGGGCAAAGCTCGCGCAGGAGAGATACATCTGCCCGTCGTCATCCCAGAAGGGACAGCAGTCGTCGAAGGATTGGCGTTTGAAGACCTGATGCGCTGGTGTCCAAGGGCCAGCGGGATTCGTCGCCGTACTCATGTAGAGGCCATGCGAGGCATCGAGCACATAGACCCAGAATTTTCCATCATGATACCGGATCGCGGGAGCCCAAACTCCACGACCATATCCCTTCATGACATCGGGGGAATATTCTTTGTCAAAATCAGCCAGATCGGAGATCGCATGTCCGATGATCTGCCAGTTCACCATATCCTTGGAATGGAGAACTGTGATGCCGGGACTCAGCGTGAATGTGGAAGTGACGAGATAATAATCGCTGCCGACCCTGATCGCATCAGGATCGGAGTAATCGGAGTTGATGATCGGATTTTTAAACGAACCATCTCCCTGATCTCCCCAGGAGAGAATCTTCGGAGACTCTCCACGAAGAGCGTGGGTGGAAGTACAAAAAGCTAGGCAAAGAAAAAGAGGGAGGAGGCGTTGGGGCATGGGGGGATTTTAGCATTAGAAGATGCGATCTCGATGGATTATTTTTTCATCGGAGAAGTAGCCAGACAGGTGTAATGCTCACTGCCGCCGTAGTAGAGCCACCATTTACCCTGATAACGAGTGAGGCCGTTGAAGAAAATGCAATCGTCAAAGCTGGAGATGAGCTTGTGCGGAGTCTCGACGGAGAAGCCGTTTTCATTGGGATATTTCTTCCAACTCGCCTCTTTGTCTGCATGAAGCGGCTCGTTTGTCCCTTGCTCTGCGGCATGAAGGGGAGAAGAGAGGAAGACTGATAAGGTCAGGGCTAGGGCGACTATGCGGAAAAAATCGCCGTGAAAATAACCGGTTGATGATGTAGGACATATAACCGGAAGCTTGTGATTCTAAACCAAGAACTCTTTCTATCTCCCAGCGCTATGACTATGCTAAAAGCGAGTGGATGTGTCTCCAGGCAGGGCAGAAATACCCTATGGAGATTCTGATGGAATGCGGCGCAGGGGATGGATTCTACGCCTGCATCATGATCGAGAAGAAGTACCCCGCGACACCGTATCCCAAGAGATACGCCTGTGAAGTCTGGCCCCAGGATGCCCCTGTTTACGCGTATCCCGTGTTTGCTCTCTCCAAAGGAATACCAATCCCACCTTATGTCAAATCCTGGGGCTCCTCTGACCAAGTGCTCCCCGAAAATTGATCCAGGTGTTATGAGAGTTTACAGCACGGAGGTGCCGTTAACCTCAAATGAAACGAAAGAGACATAACGGAGAAGAAATCATCAAGAAGCTGCGAGCCATTGGCGAAGAGCTTGCGGCAGGCAAAAGGGTCGAGGAGGCCGTCCGAGGCCAGTCGATCAGTCTAGCGACCTACCAACGGTGGAAGAGTGAGTACGGAGGGATGAAGACAGATGCCCTTAAGAGGCTCAAAGAGCTGGAAAAGGAGAACTCCCGGTTGAAGCGGATAGTGGCCGAGGGAAAATGGTAGGCCCGGGCCGCAAGAAGGAAGCGGTTGCCTACGTGTGCAGGCACCTTCCCTACAGCGAGCGCCGGGCCTGCAAGAGCCTTGGACAGCCTCGGAGTAGTAAACGCTACGAGCAGAGGAGGATGGAGCGGGACACCTCCTTTGTGAGGTCGATGCATCGGATAGCCGCACGGGAAACCCGTGCGGGATAGCGGACTGTCTTCCGCTACCTGCGGAGGGAAGGCTGGGTCGTGAACAAGAAGCGAGTTCATCGGCTCTGGAAGAAGGAAGGACTGAAGGTGCCTCCACGGGCTCGCAAGCGTAGAAGGCTTGGGGAGAGTGCCAATGGGGCGCATAGGAAGAGGGCTGAAAGGATCAATCATGTCTGGAGCTACGACTTCGTCTTCGATCAGACCGAGAGAGGCAGCCGCCTCAAGTGGCTTCCTGTTTTGGATGAGTACACCCGGGAATGCCTCTCCCTGGAGGTGGATCGCTCCATCACGGCACGGGATGTCGTGGAAACCTTGGAGAAACTGGTGGAGGAGCGAGGGACGCCGGAGTTCATCCGTAGTGACAACGGCCCGGAGTTCATCGCCAATGCGGTTAGGGAGTGGATCACAGAAAGGGGAATGCAGACTCTCTACATCGAACCGGGCGCTCCGTGGCAGAACCCCTACAGCGAGAGCTTTAACGCACGGTTCCGGGAAGAGTTCCTCAATGTGGAACTCTTCTCCAGTCTACTGGAGGCAAAAGTCCTTGGCAGGGAGCACAGGGAAAAATACAACCATCTAAGACCGAACTCTTCACTGGGAATACTCAGCCCAGCGGAGTTCGGCGCACGCTGCCTTGCTACGCTTCGGCCTACGGCCTCAGCTCCGCAAGGCAGTGATTAAACCCAAAAATTGCATTAGAAACCATCCAACACGGATGCCGCTGAGTTAAAATCGTTAAAAAAGTTGAAACGTTACAATATGGAGACGGGGCTACATCGGACCAACGAAGGCAGGTGGCCTCTAGAGGAGGCACTCCTGATTCATGATGATTGGATTCCATCCCTTTCAAACCTTTTAACATTGTAATAATTTTAACGATCGCTGAGGTCACCATCCAGGTGAAGCACCCAAACCTGTTGCCAGCACGCTATCGCAAAATCCGGGTTAAACCCCAACAACACAACCAAGTCTCTCATAGCACCTGGTACGAAAAACGGGGGCACTCCACTCCCTTCGTGTCACCTTCTTCTTTACGGCATATTCACTCGCAGAAAAACTCAGCTGGATGTTCGTCCCCCTCATTCTACCACCTCTTCTTTATCCCGCATAGCATCACTACGCAGGGCCTCTCGATTAAATCAGCGCTTCCTCAGGGGTGGGCCTTCAGATACGATAATTTAGTAAATCAGAGTAGAATATCTATTGACGCGAGGAGAGAGTAAATACGGAAGTGAGATGGATTCATGTCGTTTTGATCGAGATCGCTATGGTTGAACGGGCTTTGGTGAAGCAGTCGACAGGATCGAAGGAGTTTGAGTTTGCTTGGGCGTAACTGTTGCCTGAGGAGTCGGAGCGGACATTACCTGGGGTTCGCAGATGACGAGATCCTTGCGGCGGTTCTCGGGAGTGACTTTCAGATTGGTAATTTTCCCATCGTGAAGAGTCGCTTCGACGGTCGTCTTCTCGGAGGCGTGGAGTTTGAAATTCACATCCCAATCCCGAGGCCATGCAGGGAAGAGAAAAATCTTCCCATTCCCTTCCTGAAGGAGCATTCGTTGGAAGGCGATGGAACCCGATCCAAAATGATCGTAATCGGGGCATTCATCATAGTTGTCCCCGCCGGTGATTGGAAAACGAACGGCTGTGGTGCTTGCTCGAAAGCGATTGATAAGTCCCCGCGCCGCCTCAGCAGCATTCCCTGCATAAGCCCATTCGATCTGGTCCTGCGTCCAGCAGTTAAAGCGGTTTAGGATCGTGCGATGCTCCATCGTCCATTCGACAAGATCCTTGTTTCCTAGTGCGGTTCCGAAGCAACGGAAGGGGAAGATGGGATAAAGTTCCCCATTCTCGACATTACGACGAGTGTTGGCATATTTTTCTGCCGGAGCGATGGCCATCTTACCCTCGATGGTCTGCATTGGAATCTCTGGAATCTCGGAACGGAATTTTGCCCATCGCGCCTGATCCTCCAACGTTCCTGCTTTCATCGCGAGCAAGCCATCGAGCGTGAAACGGAGCCCAGCTACATCGGGAGCCGGATTCTTGGCATTCCACCAAGTCTCCAAGACCTGACCGGGATCGATGCAGAGTTTTC
Source organism: uncultured Spartobacteria bacterium (assembly GCA_903868795.1). GTDB lineage: Bacteria > Verrucomicrobiota > Verrucomicrobiia > Chthoniobacterales > UBA6821 > UBA6821. The sequence continues at coordinate 17,667 of CAIPWR010000134.1, forward strand.
CTTGGGCATCGTGCGGGTAGTGCTTCTCAAAGAAGAGAAGTGCCTGACGGGCGAAGGGAACCAAGACCGTGTCGCAATAGGAAGTGTCACCGGTGAAGTTGACGAAATCGGTCATCATGGCAATCGTCTCTAGCCCATCGGTGAAATAGTAGCTGTGATACCAGTTTGCAGGAGTCCCTGGTGGGGTGTTGCGAGGTGGGAGGCCATCGAGTCCGCTGTCGTGCTCGCCGCCAGTCGGTTCGATATTCTCACGGAAATAGGCTCCCTCATGACCAAACCAAGCCTTGGTAATTGCCTGACGCATTGGGAGGAGATGCCAGTAGTATTCAAAGAAGGGATGCATGAGATCGAAGTCCCCGCTGGCCAGCATCGGCCAGTAGAGCAGTCGCTCATTCTGATAGGTAAAACGACGCCCCCAGCGGCGATCGTCTGGATGCGTGAGAAAACCTCCCGCGACGGCCTCCCCTGGAGCGGAGCGTTTCACAATCTCTTTGGGAGAAAACATCTGCTGGGTGAAGAGCCCTCCGTTGAACTTGGTCATGACTTTTCCGCGACTCTGACACGCCATCAGGTAGCGAAAGATATTGTAATTCTGCGAGACCAACGCCGCGCCATCGGTCTCCTCACGATGGCCTTTAGGAGACTCACCGAAGAACTGCTCTTGTTGATCCGCGGGCACGGTGGTGTCGCTCGCAATGATCCAACTGCGATCCCAGAAGTTACTCCACCACTGGCAATGTGTCCTCCAATCCTTGGTCAGATCAACGGGCGAGGCAGCTTGTTTCTCAATCTCGGTAACCCAGGTTTCAGGCTTGGGCGTCTGCATGGTGAGAGAATGAATGCGGAGGTCAAAATTGGTTCCACTGCCGGTGAAGGTACCTTGATCAAGTTTGAGATCTGGAGATTCGAGGAGATTTCCAAAGGTGTTAAATCGGAAGGGATCAGGAAATTTTCCCGCCATGGATTCCACGCCATAATATTTCAGATCATCGGAAAAGATGCTGCGATCCCCCACAGGAAAATACCAGAGAAGATGTCCATTACGTTGCAGTTGCACATCCTGGGGTGGTTTGACATCAGGGGGCATCCCAGCCGAGAGGGTGTAGTATTTACTGATATTGAAAACACAGGAGTCAAAGCGTTCCCAAAATTCTGGTTTGGCCTTCACTGTAAGTTCATGAGGGGAGTGAATTTCGAGATGAGTGACATTCCTGTTGGCGTCAGTCCAGACCCGGATCGTCACCCCATCGGCTTCAATCAAGATGGAGCCGGTCGGAAGATCAAGGGTCTGGCGGAACGGCTTGCCAGCAGCAAAGGGATTCGGTGAGAGAGCGACGCGCACTCGGCCTGTTTTGAAAATATCGCCCATGTAGTTGTAGGCATCATTCTTGGCGAGGAGCAGAGAGAGGTCTCCATTTTCGATGGCATAGACTCCAGCAGCCACATCCCCATTCCCGATTGGCATGACGCCTGAAGCGTTTTTGGAGGGAGAATTCCAAATGACATCGTAGCGGGCCATCCGCTGTGCGGCTGTATCAGAGAGTGTGGGGGATGTCTCTGCCGAGTAGAGAGAGGCGAATGATGCAGCTATAAGAGCAGCGAGGAGTGGAAGAATACGGGGGGGCATGGAGAGATCAGGTTGGTTTTTTAGGGGGATTTATAATTGAGGAAATTACAGAAGAGGCGACGAGCGACTTCAGCTGAGGAATCGGGATTATCAAGCTGTGAAACGATGTCGAGGGTTGAGAAAATGAGCGTTCCTTTACCCAAGGGAAGCGTTGCAACCACCGCTCCAAGTTTCATTGGCATGGATTGCCACGCCCCGGCGATTAGCTCGCCTCCGTGGAGATCGAAGGCCTTGCGATCTCCGGCGACGACGCTCTGATAAGGCCAGTTGAGAGCCTGATTCACCGGAAGACCGGAGAAGAGCGGATGATCTTTTACGAAGAATTGTCCTCCAGCCCAGCCAGTACCGATC
>CAIPWR010000135.1 GCA_903868795.1 uncultured Spartobacteria bacterium
AAGTCTCCCGGGAATCGTACGGAAGGCTGCAGGTACTTCTGCTTCCAGTAGCCGTAGTAGCGATTCACCCCTTCCTTAAGGGGTATCGTTGGAGTCTCTTCCGCATGAAGCGAGAGCGGTTCGCAGAAAAGAGCTCCCATCAACAGGGGGATGAGGAAAAACATTCCAAGGTTGGACCCGAAGCGATTCATGGACTCTCGGCAAGGTGTTCCATCAGTCGCGGGCGGCTTTCCGGAAGCTTATGCGCGACGGAGGCCAGAGATCGGTAGGCGGGAACTGAAGGGTCATGAATGCCAAGAGACTTTGCTAATTCCGTTTCAAAATGAGTGACTGCGCGCCGAATCGGCTGCTGCTGACGCAGAAAGCCCCAAGCACGCTCCAAGAGGGCAAACACCTCGGGAACAGGATGCATCGGTTCGGTGAAGAGATCGCAGAGTTCGGCAAAATAAGCTGCTGAAAGAATGGTCGAATAGGTCGAGGGGAGTATCGCCGCTGTCTCGACCACCACCTCACTGAGGGTATGGAGATCCCCACCCTTGTTGGGCTTGAAAGAAATTTCAGCCACGGTAAAGAGCTCCAGTCTTCCGGAAAAAGGACCTCCCTGCTTGGTGGCGCTGCGGGCCGTCGTCTTCACCTTGCCATGCCGGTCGGTAAGCCAGATCACGACGAGACTATTCTCAGAGAATTTGTACCGCCTCAACAGAATGGCGCGCGCCTCATGCATGCCCCGTTATCTTCCAGAGTCATCCTCAATCGCCTGGAGAAGGCACTCCTGAATGAAGGCGTAGAAATTCACCTGCATGAGGGCGAGACCCCTCTCCGTGGAAAGATCAGAAAGCTCCGTTTCAGAGAGATCGTTTTCAGTGAACCGATGCTCCTCGGCAAGCGCCAGTCGGAGCGCATTCAGTGTCGTCAACCAGGCATCCGTATGATCGGGAGGAATCTCAAGGGTCCAGGAGGGAGCCTTTCCCAGACGCTGAATCATACCAGCGAGATCGTCCGACACCACGGCTCGCTCCAGATCAAAATGATGCCTCAAGTCCGGCTGCACATGATCCTGCCAATCCAGTCGCAAATCCTCCAGATCCTCTGCTTCACCAGGTGATGGCAACAGACGCGCACTCCCCTCGGGATAACGCTCCCAAGGGTCCAAGGCTATCGCCTGGAGCAACTCGCCAAGCAAAGGATGGATCCTGCTAAAGCGGAAGTTTCCGTTTTTTGAGCGCTCGAAGATCATGGCTATCCAGTCCCTTAAGTAACCTCAGGAGGACTTCTCCAGAGTCGCCAGGAGAAGGAAGGAGTGAAGCTGCTGAACGTAGAGCTCGGCCTGCTCTCTTCCACCGCTCCAGACAACCGAGCGCCCCTTGGTATGTACCTCCATCATGTGTCTCTCGGCGCGCTCCCGTGTCCATCCAAAGATCCTTCGGAAAACCATCGCGACATAGCTCATGAGATTCACGGGATCATTATGAACCACGACCAGCCAGGGAAGATCCTGACTCTCCACCAGATCGGCTTCTGGAGCATCGAGCAGGCCCGGCTCGCTCATCGCCTACATGGCTGACTCATTGGCCTAATCTCTTCGGTCCCGGGAAGTTCCACAGCGGCACCGATCCCATCGATCAGAAAGCGGGAGATATCGCGACCATCCATACCGGCACCGACTCCCTCCTGCATCAGGTACGAAGCGACCATCACTCTCGGAGGAAGATGAAACAAATTTGCCCGCAACGCATGGGTGATCGCGAAATGTCCGGGCGAGTTCCCTGCCTGGACCGCTGCACGATAGCGCTCGATCACCCGGTCGCCACGGGGAGCAAGCAATCCCAGCAGCAGCCTCTTTCCTTCATCCCGGCTAGTCAGTCGGACGGATGAGGGAAGCGCCTTATCCAACACACAATCAAGGGCCGTGAGTTCAAAACTCCCACCCTCGGTCGCCAAAGTCACAACCTTCAGAAGTGTCGGGTGAATGATCGGGGTGAAGAGAGAGGCATTCCAGTTCAGTACGGAGGAGGCAATAGGACCTCGGATCGAAAGGGTCACCTCGCCCATGGCATCCAGAAACGGATTGCAGAGCTCGGCACCCCTTGCAACAAGGGCATAATCCCCCTCGTCAGGAATCTCTTCGCGTTGAACAGCAGCCTCTCTCACGGGTCGAAAGCTAACATACCTCCCGAAGGGCAGCCTCTAAAATCTCCTCCTGACGCGCGTGCATGATGACTCGCTCCTTTTCAGTCAAATCATCATAGCCCAACAGGTGCAGTAGACCATGAATGGCACAGAGGGCGATCTCGTGGTTTGTCGAATGACCGAACTTGCTGGCATTGGACGCGGCGATCGGAACACCGATCAGGATCTCCCCATGCTCAAAGGTAATGACATCCGTTGGCGTGGGATCATCCAGAAACTCCCCGTGAACCTTCGTGATCGCGGCCACACCCACTAGTGTGATCTCCACCTCCGGAGGGAGTTGCATTCCCTTCTTTCTTGGCTGCGTGAGACAGAGCGGCAGAGCTGCTTCCACGATCCTGCGGATGAATGGCAGATCGATCTTCAAGGAACGGGAATGCTGGCGGTTCGCCCAGAGAAGAGTGGTTTGTTTCATCAGATTGCTTCAGCGACTCTTTATTCTCTCTCATCCAGAGTGCCGGCGGTGACTCCAAGCTGAGATCTGGCACGAAGTGACCGCCAGAGATCGCTGCCCCGGGTCTCGCCGCCGAGAAGCGCTTGGTAAGCGCAAAGGATCTCCCGTGTCCGCCCCGCATCCTCTTCAAGCAACTCGACTCGGAAGTGATGCACTCCTGCCTGACGGAACTCCCGAAAATACTCCGCCCCGGTCTGGGCAACCGCATTGAACAAGGTATTCCTGCAACCGACATCTGCACGAAGTGGATGCTTCATGCCGACGCGGTCACGAAGGTGGACACGATGAGTCTCGCAGGGACGGCCACAGTCGGTGTGATCCTTTCCCTCGGAAAGGAAGGCGGCAAAGACGCAATGCTCCATGTGAAACATCGGCATGTGCTGATGAATCGTCAGCTCGAACCATGCCGAGGGAGCGGCTTTGAGAAGATCCAAGACTTGGCCGGCATTCAGATCGTAACTGACGGTGACGCGGTTCAGACCACGATCCATAAAGAACTGTGCGGTCAGTGGATTCGCCACATTCAGGGAAAAATCACCGACCGTGATGAGATTGGTTCCCGCGAAATGGGTGATCGCGCCGAGATTTCGGATCAGAACACCATCTGGTTCTGCATTTTCAATCAGCTTGAAGAATCCCTCCTCTGCCGCTTTCTGGATACGAGGGGTGGCCAGCAGAATGTTTGCGCCACCATGAGCCCTCACCAGAGCCACGGCATCCTTATAACGACGGATATCTTCGAAGTCGGCATAGAGCTCCTGCACCCCCGCATCGAGAGCAGCTTCCAGCTGATCCATGCTGCGGCAGAGCACATTGAGAGAGGGGATTTCGGTGGACGGCTTAGAGCCCACTGCTTCGCTCGACACATCTTTCAGGAGATCACTCCAATGACCCGGCAGCTCAATCCGAGGATGATTTGATGCAATCAGAATCCGCTCCAGCAGTTCACGCCTCATTCGATTAATCTCACCGAGGGGAAGAATCACCTCCCCCTCGAGATTGATTGTGATGTTGTGAAGCTCCAGACCTGAGTCGGCTGTCTTCTCCAGCTGTACCCTAAGTTTTTCCTCTGTGAGAGGGGCGTTCCTCGCCACCTCCAGAGGCATGATCGACTCCACCGAGACATCCCCGGACTTCATCATCATGGGAGTCCCGGCCCGGCCCGAAATGATCACATTGAAGGGGGTTCGATGCCGGGGTTCAATGCGGCTTGCGTAGGATTGACGAAGTCGCTTGTCGAGGTCGGGATCATTTGTTTTCCAGATCCGATCACCAACCTTCAGACGCTTCAGGTCGAGATGGCCATGGCGGAAATAATACCGGTCCTCCCGGATTTCATAGATGCGCCCCCCCTGTTCCTGGTCGGTATCGGTTCCGGCATCGAAGACGATCCCGTCTCCCGGCTTGAGGGGAACTTGAGCCTCGAAAGAAACGGATTCAGGTCCGACCGCAGCAATCGTCCCAACAAAGGCTCCTCTCTTCTTTCCGAAACGGGCATGCACCAACTCCTGATGATTCACCCCGTGCATCCATCCGGAGTAGAGCCCTCGCGAGAAAGCCATCTCCAGCTGGTAACGGTCCTCAGGACTTGCATCACCAGCCTGCCCCGCCAAGGCGGCATCGATCGCCTTCCGGTAGACTTGGCAGACGGCCGCAACATATTCAGGGGACTTGAGCCGCCCCTCGATCTTGAAACTGGTAACACCCGAAGCGATCAGTTCAGGAATATCATTCACGGCTGCCAGATCCTGCGGCGAGAGAAGATAGCGGCGGTCGCCGAGATCACGGATGGCACCATCGACCACCAACTCATACGGCATGCGGCACGCTTGGGCGCACTCTCCACGGTTTGCACTGCGCTGTCCTAGCGACTCGCTGGTGAGGCATTGGCCGGAGTAGGCCACGCAGAGGGCGCCATGGACAAAGACCTCAATCGGCATTCTGGACGTGTCGAATCGCTTCAGCTCCCGCAGGGAAAGTTCGCGGGCCAGCACCGAGCGCGTGATTCCCAATTCCCTTGCGATTTCGACACCCTGCGGGGAGGTCAGCGTCATCTGGGTCGAGGCATGGATCTGAAGCTCCGGCACCAATGCAGCCGCAAGCCTGACGAGACCAATGTCCTGAACAATCAGGGCATCGACACCACAGCAATTCAGCAATCGCAGGTAATCAGCCGCATCTTCCAACTCCGAGGTGAACACCAAAGTGTTAAGCGTCACATAGGCCTTCACCCCGTGGCGGTGGCAGAAGGCGATGACTTCGGGTAGTTCCTCCTCAGTGAAGTTATCGGCGCGCAAGCGCGCATTGAACCTTGGTAGTCCGAAAAAGACGGCATCGGCTCCGTTCGCAACAGCAGCCTTCAGACAGTCCCAACCTCCCGCGGGGGCTAGCAACTCAGGACGCTCCAAGACTCGATCGTCACTCATGCATCAACCTCCGGCAGCAACCTTCAGTAGCTCCAGGCGATCCCCCTCGGCCAATTTGACGGATGTCCATTCGGAGCGATGCAGCGCCCTTCCATTATGCTCCACGAGCATCAGAGGCAACGGCAGGGAAAGCCCGGCGAGCAAATCCTCCAACGATGTGGAGAACACCTCTTTGGATTCACCGTTAATAATCAGGAGGGGCATGAACTAAAATGATGAAGGATGAGGGTTGAATTATGAAATTGATGCCACAGCCAAAGGCTTCCGGTCTTCATCATTCATACTTCTGAATTCATCCTTTCCCAAGATCGCCGCGTCCCAGTCTTTCCAGACAGGCTCGAGACCACGGGTTGCAAGCATGGAGGCCACCTCTGCCGGAGTACGGTCATCGCTGATCGAGAACTGCTCTGTGGCCGAGGTGCTCCCACACGTTGCCTCGATCATTTTCCCCTTCACTGTTTGATGGAGCTGTTCGGCTCCCTGTCCCGTATAGCCACCCGGTTCGGTATGGCTTCCGGCACTCATCATCGTGATTCCAAGAGGTGACAGGGCATCGCGCAAGGGAGCAGGTTCCCGCGTGCTCAGAATGATACCTACCTGCGGGAAGCTTACTCGGAGTGCACAGATAAGCTGGGTGAGATCACGATCGTCAAAAGCAAACCGTGGCTCGAAAGAGCCTGCCGCAGGACGCAGTCGGGGAAGACTCACCGTGATCTGGGACGTCCAGCAGACACGTTGCAGGTGAAACAGATGAGCTGCCAGAGCAGTGGCCTCGCCACGCCAGTCCGAGAGACCGAAGAGCACACCGATACCGAGCCTGCGGAATCCCGCAGCATGAGCGCGCTCGGGAGCATCAAGACGCCAATCGTAATCCTTCTTGGGACCCGCAGTGTGGAGTTCTGGATAGACCGAGCGGTCATAGGTCTCTTGATAGACAACCAGACCCTCGGCCCCAGCTGCGACAAGTGGCAGATACTCCTCAGTCTCCATTGGGGCCACCTCGAGAGAAAGACTCGGGATTTCTCCCGAGAGGCGCTCAAGGCATTTTTGGAGGTAGCCTCCCGAGACAAACTTCGGGTGCTCACCGGCGACAAGCAGCACATTACGGAATCCCTCGGCGGCAAGATGGCGAGCCTCGGCGGCAACCTGCTCAATCTCCAAGGTGACGCGGAGGATGGCATTGTCGCGGGAGAATCCGCAGTAGGCACAGGAGTTGATGCACTCGTTGGAGAGATAGAGTGGAGCGAACATCCGCATGGTTTTACCGAAATGGCGACGCGTCACGGATGCGGAGCGACGGGCCAACTCCTCCAGCCCCCTCACGTCGCATGGTTCCAGCAAACGACGAAAAGCCCTCAGTTCCGCGGAAGGAGCTGCTAGAGCCGAATCGATCTGTGTGGAAAAACCCATGAGTAAATAATTATGAAGTATGGGGGTTGAAGTATGAAGAATAACTCGAGGATTCGATAACACAGGACTTTATCAGTACGGTTTCATTATTCATCCTTCTGATTCCATAGTTTTCCGTTTCGCCATGCGTCCAAGTTCCCTCATCTCCATCGTGGTGGGGGCTTTTCCAGCAGCACGCCATGAGTCATCAAGATCTTTGACCCCTGAGATGCGGCCGTTTTTCCAGACCAGCGACTCCCCCATGCAGGGGCCAACCTTTAAAGGGTCGCTCCAGAGATGAATCGCAAGTGTTCTTTCCGGGCGTAGAGCCGTGGCGAGATGCATGGGACCACTGTCTGAGCTGATGATGAACGAGGCTCCGCGCAGGATGGCGGTCAGTTCCAGGAGGTCTGTCCTATTACTCCAGTCCTCAATGTTTTTCGGCCTATCATTCTGACCATCCTGGAGAAGACCTCTCCCCACGATCACCACACGATGGGGAGCAGCGCCCAGAGCAATGGCATGTATCAAGTCGGGAGCGAGGCTCTTTCCCTCACCCCGTGCGTAGGGGTGGATCACCACATAGGATGGCGACGAAGAGAATCCCCTCGGATGATTTCCCTCCGGAAGCATGAATTCGGGACTCGCAGGGCGCGGTATCCCCAGAAGATCGAGCACGGAAAGATAGCGGTTCACGGCATGGTCAGCAGAGCTCACAAGTGCCCGTTTGTTATAGAACAAACGGGCCCCCTCGCGTGCATCGTAGAGACCAACGACACACGGAGCTCCAGAAAGCCTCGCAAACAGAGCGCTCCGTAGCAGTCCCTGGAGATCGATCGCAAGGTCCGGCTTCCAATCCGACAAGGTCCGCATCCAGGCGATCGAACGAATCCATCCACCTACACCACGGAACTTTTCCCGGGGAAAGAGTACCGTTCCTGAGACGCCGGGATGATGCTCCACCAAGGATCTCCATGCCGGATTAACAAGCCACCGCACCTCTGCCTCAGGCCAATGGTTATGGATTGCCGAAACCACTGGAAGCGCATGAATCACATCACCAAGCGAACTTGGCTTTACCAGCAGAATGCGTTTCGGTCTCTTCATGATTCTAGATGGTCTCCCTTTATGCTCCCTTGTGGAGTCTTTCGGCCAACTTGCTTGGAAGTCCCGCCGCCAAGACTGCTCTGCTTGCGGAGTCGACATCATACTCCACCCGGCGAAGCCAAAGACCGCCGCTCTCCTCATCATGGATCATGTAGGCGGCTCTCCAGTCGCCATCGCGGGGTTGACCCACCGATCCGGCATTGATCAGCAGCTTGGGTGATCTGGGAAGCTCCACTCCATCGGCGTTTTCAAAGAGCAGCATCTCCCCCACACCCTGTCCGAAACTCCGGGGAACATGAGTATGACCGATGAAGCAGAGAGGAGTGCGCTGACAGGCAAGACTCAGTTCAGCCTCCGAGACGCCTCGGACATAGCCCCAGGATTCAGGAGAATCGAGCGTCGCATGGACAAGGGTCGTTTTTCTGATCTGTCGTTGCAGACGCAGGGATCCAAGCCAGGCCTTCTGATCAGCGCTCAAGAGACTCCTCGTCCACTCAAGGGATACCGAGGCGGAGGAACTGAATCCTTCAAGGGAATACTCTCCGGCGGCCGCATGATCATGATTTCCGAGGACACACGCCCCGGGGAGACTTTTCACAATCTCAAGGCATTCACCGGGGTTTGCGTTGTAACCGACGACATCTCCAAGGCAATGGAACTCGGTGCACCCATACTCCCGAGCGTCGGCAAGTACAGCCTCCAGCGCCTGAAGATTGCCATGGATATCACCCAGAATTGCACAGCGCATTTCAGTGGGAAGGTGACGATCCGGCAGATCCTGTGCCTGTAGCTCCCGTTTCAGGGATACGCTGATCCGGTGGGATGTTCAGTCTCTTTTCCAGTTCCCGGATCTTGGCAAGGAGCGAGGGCATCCATTGTTTTTTCCCCTGATGATAGAGAGTCAGGAGCCTCTCATACGCCTCGTGTTCCCTGCCGGGAACCTTGGCCATTTCATAAGCTGCAAAACGCCCGATATAATTTGGTGCATCGGAAAACGAGGCCGCCTTGGCAAAGGAATCGGCTGCGGCGTTGTGATCTTCCACCTTGTCGCGCAGTAGAATCCCAAGACGCTCGTAGAGAAGATAGTTATCGGGATTGTTCTTGATGCCGCGCTCCAGAAAATCTCGCCCCAGATCGATATACTGCCGACGAGCCCGCTCGCGCAGCACCTCGCTCTGCTGCTTGGTGTCCTGAAGGGCGGCGATACTGGCATTCCAGGCCATATGCCAGGCCGCGATATCCCAGTAGAGAAGCGTGTGGGGTTGCAGCGTCGTGACCGTATTGAAGAGTCCTGCCATGCGCCCCCACTCGGTTTTTTCCCATGCCGAGTGGGCATCGATCCAGAGAAATGCAGCGAGCGGTGCGCGGAATCCGCTCAACGCAGCCAGGAATCCCGACTGTCCGATCTGTTCTCGGAGACTAAGATTCAAAGGCGCCGTTCGGAAATGAGCCGCTTGGGAATCGCGTTGAAGCTCCCTCTCCCAAGGCAGAAGCACGGCCCCCGCGACAGCCAGCATCAGGATGGCGATGAGATTCCTTCGGAGCGATGACAGGCCTGACATGGCGTAGAGCGTGATTCTAAGACTCCCTCAATTCCTAGAGCTCCCTGCTCTCAAAAATAAAACAGGCAACGGCGTAATAAACAGTCGTATAGACCGCCCCGAGGGCAACCGTTTGCCAGAAAATGCCCATCGGAAGGGTCGTTCCCGCCACGATATCATCGCTGAGGTTAAAGGCCTGAAGGTCGGGAAAGAGGAGTGCAACGAAGGCGGTGAAGATCCGCGTCCACCAATGAATACCGATTCCGCTCATCCAGTATTCTCGAGCTGTCACCTGAAGATGCCCGATGAAGTAGGCTGAGGCAGAAACGAGAATCGCAAAGATCCCTGACGTTGCGACCGTCGACACAAGAAGGGTCAAGGAGGAGAGCAGGATTCCTTTCACCAGCAGGATCGCCATCGCCGGAATGAGATCCCAGCTGAAGGCGGCTTTCTTGATTTCAGCCAAGGCCGCGGCAAGTTCTTGGGGGGAACCCCCGAGGGAGAGTCGGGTCTCGGCAAGAGCCATGTTCTCGCGAAGGAAAAGGACACAAAGGAAAAGCAGTCCCATGATGAGTGTCGATACCGTCAGGAGAATGATCACCCCCAAAAGTTTCCCAAGGAGATATTCGAAGCGCTGCACCGGTTTGGAGAGGATGGTGAAGATCGTGCGGTCTTCTAAATCCCGTGGCAGCAGGGTTGCCGTCGCCAGGATAGCCAGCAGACTCAGGAAGACAGACATGGCACCGAGCGAGACATCCTTGAGCATCTGAAACTCTTCCTGGAACGAGAACTTGGCCAGAAAGGCCGAGTTGCCGATCACGACCAGGCCGAAGATCAGCAGGAAGTAGAAGACCTTCTGTCGAACGAGTTCCGTGAAGGTATTCCGTCCAATGGCTTGGATTCGGGTCAGGGTCAACAATGCCTGCGTCATGACTTCGATGGTTTTCTTCCCTTGCGAGCCGGGAAGCGTGTTCCGACATCTTTCCCGGCAATGGCTCCCGTCACCTGATCCTTTTTCCGACCATGAGCGATCACCGTCTCGATACCTGCCTCCACTGCTGATTGAACCGCCTGGAGCTTTGCTTGCATTCCTCCAGTCGAGTGCTCCCCTTTGTCGGGTGTGACATGCCGGAATGCATCGCTGATCTCCGTCACCACGGGAATACGCTCAAGCTTAGAAAGGTTATTGGAGGAGCTTTTTGATTTAGCCAGCAGTCCATCCGCGCTGGTCAACAAAATCAGAAGACTGGCTTTCACCAACTGGGCTACTTCCGCAGAGAGGCGATCATTGTCACCAAAGCGCAGCTCTTCCACGGCGACCGAGTCGTTCTCGTTGATGATCGGCACAACGCCGGGAGATTGAAGAAGTTTGTTTAGCGTGACGCGTGCATTGCCCCGACGTCCCGCATCAAAGATATCGTCGTGCGTAAGCAGGAGTTGCGCGGGGCGAAGTCCATGTCTTCCGAGATGACGCGCATAAGCCGTCATCAGCGCGGGTTGCCCCACGGCGGCACAGGCCTGTTTGCCGGCAAGATCCGAGGGGCGTTTAGCCAACCCCAGCGCATCCACCCCCGCCGCCACGGCCGCGCTGGAGACCACGATGACAGGGAGGCCTTGCTCCACGAGTCGGGCGATCTCTGCGCAGAGACTCCGGAACTGAGCTTGATCCAATGAGCACCCCCCCTCGCGGGCGAGGATGCCGGTGCCAAACTTCAGGACGACGGGACGCTTTTTCATAGCTTGATTGTTATTCTGACTTAAAAGCCATCATCAATTCCAGAAATCCCGCTTCCAAAGCCAATCCCTCCTGGATACCACGCTCCAGCGTGCTGCGGAGCTTTTCCACAGCATCAAGGCAGCGGATTAGCCTACGGGACTCGTCCATCTGCTCAATCCTTCCTTCACTATCAGTATGAATCTTACGGAGCGCGCCGCCGAAATAATCGGCCACCACTCCGAGCAAGAGCGAGCGCTCCTGCAGCACTTCGGCTTCGGAGCTCGCCTTGAGTGCCTCCTCGCGATTCTCCCAGTCTCCCTCGGTGGTCTTTCCAAAATGTGCCTTCTCCGCCGCCAACTCCTCCTTGGTTCTCTCCGCGGCCTCCTCCCTCACCTCCTCGACGAGATCTCGGAAGACCCGTGTGAGACCGAAGGCAGCAGTGGCATCCGTTTTCGATTCCGGCCCGAAGAACTCAGGCAGCTTCCTCGCGAGACGTTCCTCCCGCGATCCCACAAAGCTTTGCATGGATGAATGAAGGACAACGGAGATGCAACGAGATCGGATGGTCTCCAGCAACGCTTCGGGGAGCTGTGTGGTGAGAATCAAGAGCGACCCATCCGGCGGTTCCTCCAGTGTCTTCAGGAACGCATTCGCGGCCTGTGGCATCAGGCGGTCCGCATCACGCACCACCGCAACCTTACGGGAACCTCTCTCCGGTTTGCGATGGATCGCATGCTCCAGTTCCCTGACCTGCTCGGTGAGGAGCTTACGGGATTTGGATTCCGGCTCGATGGCATGAAAGTCGGGGTCCTTCTCCACCGCGATTTCACCAGACCCTAGGAAAAGCGCTGCCAACTCATTGGCAAATTCCTGAACTCCCGATCCAGGCGATCCCGAAATCAAATAGGCATGGCCAAGATGCCCCTCTGCAAGGGCCTTTTCCAAGAGACGGAACGCTTCTTCCCTCGTGAATGCCATGGGCTACTCCTTTCCTCCGATCTGGAATCTCTCCAGGAGAACTTTTTTGATCGCCGACTCCACCCTCTCCTCATCCGAAGAAGCATCGATCACGGCAAAGCGTCCGGCATGTTCCGCAGCCAGCTTGAGGTATCCCTGTCTCACGGCCTCGTAAAATGACTCCCTCTCCTGCTCCATGCGGTCGGCAGGCCCATTGCGAGTAGCAGCTCGACGACGACCCTCCGCAGCATCCAGATCAAGCAGCAGGGTCAGATCAGGAAGCGTCCCACCGACAGCGAAGTCATTAATCCTCGATACCTCACAAGAATCCAAATCCCTCGCAACCCCCTGATACACCGTCGTGGAATCGAGAAATCGATCGCACAGAACAACGGCTCTCCGTGTGAGGGCCGGTCGAATGACTTCCCTTACCAACTGAGCACGACTGGCAGCAAAGAGAAGTAACTCTGCCTCGGGTGTCATCGCTGATGCCGCAGCATCGTACTGGAGCAGATTCCGGATCGACTCTCCGATGGGGGTAGCTCCAGGTTCCCTCAGGACAACCACCTCATTCCCCAAAGACCCCAAGAACTCCGCCATGCGGCGAATCTGAGTGGATTTGCCACACCCCTCCGACCCCTCGAATGTGATGAAAAGACCGGCTTGTGCCATGAATCTTCTGATCATAATGCTTCGACGAATTCGTTGAAGCGTTAAAAAAGTCCTTAGGAAGTTCTTAGGTTTTTTCTTTTACATCCGCTCGGGAACACCGATTCCGAGAAGACTAAGACCTGTTTTCAAAACATCCGCAGTGACTCCGGCCAAGGCTAGTCTCGATGAGCGAACGGAATCTTCGGATTTCAGGATCGGACAGGCCTCGTAGAAGCGATGGAATGCGTCGGCTAACTCGTAGAGGTAGAGGCAAAGCAGATTCGGACGCTGATCCTCAAGGACAGAATGCAGGACCTCACCGAACTTGAGAATCTGGAGAGCGAGGCTTCGCTCTGCTGGATCGGTGATCGTGATCGGTGCCTGAGGGGTCGAAGTCCCTTCACCCATCCCTTCACTCGTTGCTTTCCGGAAGATAGATCGAATGCGGACATAAGCATTCTGCAAATAAGGAGCCGTATTCCCCTGAAAGGAGAGCATCTTCTCCCAAGAAAAGACATAGTCGGTGAGGCGGTGTTGCATCAGATCGGCATACTTCACGGCACCGAGACCGATCAGGCGCGCGATCTCTTCTTGCTCGGCCTTAGGAAGCTCGGGGTTCTTCTCGCCCACAACGGCGAGGGCCCGCTCGATCGCCTCATTAAGAAGACCTCCCAGCTCAACGTTCTCTCCTGAGCGGGTCTTCATCATCTTGCGGTCTTCTCCCAAAATGCTGCCGAAGGCGATGTGGCGAAAGTCGGTCGAGATACCCATCTTGCGCCCTGCAGCGAAGACCTGCTCAAAGTGAAGCTGCTGCGGCGCTCCCGTAACATACCAGACGGCATCGGGCTTCCAGCGCTGCTCTCGATACTCAAGGGTGGCCAAATCAGTGGTTGCGTAAAGGAAGCCGCCGTCGCTCTTGCGGATGAGGCAAGGCTTCTCCTCCATCGCAGGAACTTCAGGGAAGAAAATACAGACAGCGCCTTCGCTGAGTTGGGCGATTTTCTCGGCGAGGAGACGATCCACCAATGGACCCAGGGCATCGTTGTAAAAGCTCTCCCCGAGGCGCTCGTCAAAGGTGATGTCGAGTAGACCGTAGAGGCGCTCGAACTCCTTCCAGGAGAGAGCGACCGCTTGCTTCCAGATCTCGAGGTTCTCTGCATCCCCTTGTTGGAGCTTAACGAGTTCGAGGCGGACGGTTTCCTTGAGCGCGGGATCATTCTCCTCCAGCGCATTGACCTCGCGGTAGAGGCGGACCAGTTCGGCAATCGGAGCCTGTTCTAGCGATTCACGATTAAGGAGGTGCTTCCAGCCGTAGATGACCTTGCCAAACTGGGTTCCCCAGTCCCCGATATGGTTGTCGGTGACAACCTGGTGACCGAGATGACGGGCAATTCGAGCGAGGGAGTCACCAAGAATCGTGCTCCGGATATGGCCAACATGCATCGGCTTGGCAACATTAGGTGAGCTAAAATCGATGATGATGGTCTTCCGCTTCTTAACAGATTCCACGCCGAGATGCCCATTATTCCTGACAGCATTAACGGCATCGGAAAGGGTTGTATCCAGGACCTTAAAATTGATGAATCCAGCTCCAGCAACCGTAGGTGACTCACAGAGATCTACCACCTGGAGATGTTCCAGAATCAATGCTGCGACCTCACGCGGATTCCTCTTCAATGCCTTGGCGGCCACCATGGCGGCATTGGTCTGGAAATCACCAAATCGCGTATCAGTGGAGGGCGTTACCACTGCGAGCGACTCATCGATACCGGAGGCACGAAGGGCGGCAGCGACGTGTTGTTGGAGTTCGGACTGTAAAGACATGGCAACGAAAGTATGAAGGACTAAAGATGAATCAAGCCAGTGGGATCTGGCTCTAAAGACTGCGCCGAAGTCGCAGTCAGAAGGGCGGCGCTGCTTGCTGGGAGGCAAGTGCCGTCAAAGTCTTTTGTGAAGGCTTAAGGCAAGCTTTTAAAAAGACTTGGTAGCTTCAGCGAAGCTGAAGCTATGAGCGCTTCCGACTAAAAACTTCGAGAATCGATTTGGCATCACTTGCTCCACCAAGTTCGGCCCGCACGGCGGGATCGTTCAGGAACTTAGCAATCGCGGCCAATGTCCTGAGATGGGTCTGAAATTGATCTTTAGGAACCAGGAAGAGGACGATGAAGTGAACAGGCTTCCCGTCGAGTGACTCGAAATCGATTCCTGCCTTGGAACGACCGAAGCATGCGGTCACCTGCTGGACTGCATCGCAACTGGCATGAGGGATCGCGATTCCAAAGCCAATCCCGGTACTCATCGTCTCCTCGCGATGACGCAGGGACGCGATCGCTTCCTCTCTATGCGAGGGATCGAGTTGCCCCTCCTCAACAAGTCGATTGATAATCTCCTCGATGGCCTGCCACCGGTCAGTGGCGACCATCTCGGGAATGATCAAGTCCTCGGAGAGGAGGCTTGCAAGTGTCATGAGAAGTTTGATCCCTCGAGAGGGAGCAGAGGTGTCTTTGACAGACTTTTTAGACCGCTTCTTCGACAGGGGCCTCGCCGGACTCTTCGCCTAACGCATAGCGCACAAATTTGCTGATGACAATCTTGTCGCTCAACTCCTTCTCCTTGCTTGCCACGAGATCCTTGACGGTGATGTCGGGGTTCTTGATGCAGGCCTGCTCGAGGAGACAGGTGGTGCTGTAGAACTTGTCCATCTTTCCATCGACAATCTTCTCGACAATATTGTCAGGCTTGCCTGCGACCTGGGCCTTGTAAATTTCGCGCTCGGAAGCAACAAGGGATGCCTCAACCTGATCGCGGGAGATACAGGTAGGATGCGCGGCTGCGATCTGCAGAGTGATATCCTTCACCATTTCACGGAAGCTCTCGCTCTTGGTCGTTGCCTCATTATCACAGGCGATTTCAACAAGAACGCCCACCTTGCCCTGAAGGTGGATGTAGGAAGCAACCAAGCCTCCCTCGAGTTGGAAGCGCGCAAAACGTCGGACAACCATATTTTCACCGAGTGCGGCGATGGTCGTGGCGATCGAGTCCTTGAAGAGGATCCCCTTGGAATCAGGAGACTCTAGCAGGCTCTCAACAGTCTCGGCCTTGGATGCAGCGATCTCCTCACTGACTTGTTTGACAAACTTGGTGAAGATATCGTTCTTGGCAACGAAATCGGTCTCGCAGTTAATCTCAACAAGGACACCCACCTTACCGCTTGGTTGGATGAAGGAGACGACTGCGCCTTCCTTGGCATGACGCGAAGCCTTCTTGCCTGCGCTGGCAATTCCCTTCTGGCGAAGGAGCGCTTCGGCCTTCTCGATGTCGCCGCCCGCCTCAGTGAGGGCGCGCTTGCAGTCCATCATTCCGGCATTGGTTTTCTCGCGAAGAGCCTTGACGATTGCTGGGTTGATATCAGCCATGGTTTTGAATGGTTGGTATGAAGTTAAAATAGGGAGCGACTGCGGGCTTATTCAGCGACGGCTGCAAGCTCTTCGGTCTCGGTTGGTGCCGCTACACGGACACCACCACGGGACTTGGCGATCACATCAACAAGCTTCTGAAGAATAATGCGGATCGCGCGGATCGCATCGTCGTTACCGGCGATGGGATAGTTGATCTCCTCAGGGTTACTGTTCGAATCAACGATGGCGACAATGGGAATACCAAGACGGCGGGCCTCGGCGACGGCAATCGTCTCCTTCACGGTATCGATGATGACGATGGCATCAGGTTGCTTGTCCATATCGAGAAGTCCCTCGAGATTGTGACGGATCCTGTTTGCCTCGCGGCGCAGGGCGGAAGCCTCGGCCTTGTTGATTTTGTTGAAGCCGGCGCTCTTTTCGAGGGCTTCGAAATCACGGAGCTTGGAGACGCTCTTTCGGATGGTGACGAGGTTGGTGAGGGTCCCACCGAGCCAACGCTGGTTGACATAATACTGTCCGCAGGCCTGTGCGGCCTCCTTCACTGCCTCCTGGGCCTGCTTTTTGCATCCAACAAAGAGGATCTTCCCTCCACGACCCGAGATGTCCGAAAGGAACTCTCCCGCCTTGGCGAGTTGCTCGACCGTCTTGGAGAGATCGATGATGTGAATGGAGTTTTTCTCCTCAAGGATGAAATCCTTCATGCGGGGATTCCAGCGCTTGGTCTGGTGACCATAATGGACACCGGCTACAAGGAGTTCTGTCATTGCTTCTACGGACATGGGAATACGTGGTTTTTGGGGCTTTGTTACTTGATTAATTGATTACAGAGTGGCTTCTTCGGCGACTTCATCTCCCTCAAACAGGGATGGCTCTCCGAGATGGACGAGTTCAAAATTGCGGTTCGACTTGAAGCCGGTTCCCGCAGGAATGAGGTGACCCATGATGACATTCTCCTTGAATCCGCGGAGTCTGTCGGACTTGCCGAGGGTTGCCGCTTCGGTTAGGACACGGGTGGTGTCCTGGAAGGATGCTGCGGAGATGAAGCTGTCGGTCTCGAGCGAGGCTTTGGTGATACCAAGGAGAACAGGAGCTGCCTCTGCAGGCTTGCCACCCTTGGCGCTGACGCGCTCGTTCTCGCCCTCGAACTCGAGGCGGTCGATCTGATCGCCCCAGAGCAAGGTGGTGTCGCCTGGATCAGTGATCTTCACCTTGCGAAGCATCTGACGGACGATGATCTCGATGTGCTTGTCGTTGATCTCCACACCCTGGAGGCGGTAAACCTCCTGAACTTCGTTGAGAAGATGCTCTTGGAGCTCCTGAGGTCCGCAGACATCGAGGATCTCGTGGGGAACCACAGGCCCTTCGGTGAGTTGCTGACCTTTCTTAACGAAATCACCCTTGAAGGCGATGATGTGCTTGGAAAGAGGGATGAGGTGCTCTTCTTCGGATCCGGTCTGGGGATCACGGACGATGAGCTTGCGCTTACCGCGGACCGTGCCACCGATGTCGACGACGCCGTCGATGCGTGCGATTTCGCAGGCATCCTTCGGACGACGAGCTTCGAAGAGCTCGGCAACACGCGGCAGACCGCCAGTGATGTCCTTGGTCTTCGCGATCTTACGAGGGGTCTTGGCTAGACGCTGACCGGCTTGAACTTTCTCACCCTCCTTCACCTCAAGGTGAGCTCCGGCAGGGATCGAGTAGCTGGCCAGAATCTCCTTCTTGTCATCAACGATGACGATCTGGGGATGAAGGTCGTCTTTGTGCTCGATAAGCACGGTGCCCATGACGCCGGTTTCGTCATCAACTTCCTTGCGGATGGTGACGCCTGCGATCATGTCGCGGAATTCGATTTTACCGGTCTTCTCGGTGATGATCGGAACGTTGTATGGATCCCATTGGACGAAGGTTTCACCCTTCTTAACGGTTCCCCCATCGGCAATCGAGAACACGGATCCGAGGACGACGGGGTAGCTCTCGAGCTCGCGGCCATCCTTCCCATGGACTCCCACGGTGCCGTTCTTGGAGAGCACAATGAAGGTGCCGTCCAGTGCCTGCACGGCGCGAAGGTCGTTGTATCGGACGATACCGTCGTTCTTGGCCTTGATGATCGGCTGTTTGAAGGTCTGGCTGGCCGTTCCACCGACGTGGAAGGTACGCATGGTGAGCTGGGTTCCGGGCTCACCGATCGACTGTGCCGCAATGATACCAACAGCCTCACCAAGTCCGATCATGAGACCGGTGGAGAGGTTACGGCCGTAGCACTTGGCGCAGACGCCGCGCTTGTTCTCGCAGGTGAGCACGGAGCGGATCTTGAGCTGTTCGTGGCCGACCTTGTCGAGGGCCGCAGCGGTTTCCTCGTCGATAAGGTTGTTTGCCTTGATGATCGGGGTATTGGTCACCGAGTCCTTGACGGTCTCGCAACTGACACGGCCGATGATTCGGGTGGCCAGAGAAACAACTTCTTCGTCACCTTCGTAGATTGGGCGAACGACGATACCATTCACAGTTCCACAATCCTCACTGGTGATGATCACGTCCTGGGCTGCATCGACCAGCTTACGGGTGAGATACCCGGAATCAGCGGTCTTGAGAGCAGTATCGGCCAGTCCCTTACGGGCACCGTGGGTCGAGATAAAGTACTCAAGCACCGAAAGACCTTCACGGAAGTTGGAAAGAATCGGGCGCTCGATGATCTCACCGGAGGGCTTGGCCATCAGACCGCGCATGCCGGCCAACTGCTTAACCTGGGTACGGTTACCTCGGGCTCCGGAGTCGACCATCATGAAGACGGGATTGGCCTCGGGGCGACCATCATTGTGTTCAAGCGTACGGAAAAGAGCATTGGCGATCTCTTCACCAGTATGAGTCCAGATGTCCTGCACCTTGTTCTTGCGCTCTCCATCGGTGATAATACCGCGTCGATACTGTTTCTCGACCTCGGCTATCTGCTTCTGGGCACTCTCGATAAGAACAGCTTTCTCCTTCGGAATGATCATGTCATTGATACCGATGGAGGCGCCTGCGCGGGTTGCCTCGCGAAAACCAAGCTCCTTAAGCTTGTCGAGTGTCTCGACGGTGCGAGCCTGACCGACAGCCTTGTAGCAGCGCCAAATGATGTCGGAGAGCTGCTTCTTGCCAGCGACCTTGTTGTAGAAACCAAGTTCCTTGGGCCAGATCTGATTGAAGAGAACGCGACCAACCGTCGTCTCGATAACAGCAAGTTCCTCATTACCGTAGACACTCTTCGTTCCACGATCTGGATTCTGGAATCGGATACGGGTGTGGATCTTGACGCTCTTTTCAGAGAGGGCGAGCTCGACTTCACTCGACTCGGCGAAGAGCGGCAGTCGGACTTCGGCTGCTTTGGAATCCTTGACTCCCACATTACGGGGATTCTGCGTCAGATAATAGCAACCAAGCGGAATGTCCTGTGAAGGATTGGTGATCGGCTTGCCACTAGAGGGCGAGAAGATGTTGTTAGGAGCAAGCATCAATGTGCGGGCTTCTAGCTGTGCTTCAACGGAGAGAGGAACGTGAACAGCCATCTGGTCACCATCGAAGTCGGCGTTGTAGGCTGTACAAACGAGCGGGTGAACGCGAATAGCCTCTCCTTCGATGAGGATCGGCTCGAAAGCTTGTATCGAGAGACGGTGGAGGGTTGGTGCGCGGTTCAGCAGAACGGCGTGGCCCTTGGTGACCTCTTCCAGGATGTCCCAGACCTCGGGGGTCTGACGCTCGATGAGCTTCTTGGCGCTGCGTACGGTGTGCACATAGCCAAGTTCCTTGAGGCGACGGATGATAAAGGGCTCGAAGAGAACGAGCGCCATCTTCTTGGGAAGACCGCACTGGTTGAGCTTAAGCTCGGGTCCGATCACGATGACCGAACGGCCGGAGTAATCGACGCGCTTTCCAAGAAGATTCTGACGGAAGCGGCCTCCCTTACCCTTAAGCATGTCACTGAGCGACTTGAGAGGGCGATTGGCGGCACCGGTGACAGCACGTCCATGGCGACCATTGTCATAAAGGGCATCGACAGCCTCCTGAAGCATGCGCTTCTCGTTGCGGATGATGACCTCGGGGGTCTTTAGCTGGAGAAGAGTGCGGAGACGGTTGTTACGGTTGATGACTCGGCGGTAGAGATCATTGAGATCCGATGTCGCAAAACGTCCACCCTCAAGAGGAACAAGAGGACGGAGGTCAGGAGGGATAACCGGAAGAACGCTAAGGATCATCCACTCGGGACGGGTCTTTGATCCCATGAAGCCCTGAACGAGCTTGAGGCGCTTCGCAAGCTTCTTGCGAATCTGCTTGCTCTTGGTCTGGGTCATCTGTTTCTCGATCACCTGCTGCTCCTCGAGCAGATCGAGGTTCTCGAGCAGTTTGCGGATCGCTTCTGCGCCCATACCGGCGATGAAGTCCTCGCCGTACTGGTCCTCAGCCTCACGATACTCGTTCTCGGTCAGGAGCTGTCCCTTCTCAAACGGGGTCTTGCCCGGATCGATCACGATGTAATCCTCGTAATAGATCACACGCTCAAGCTGGCGACCGGTCAGGTCGAGCATGAGGCCGATGCGGGAGGGCATGCACTTGTAGAACCAAATGTGAGAAACCGGCACGGCCAGATCAATGTGGCCCATTCGCTCGCGACGGACGCGGCTTAGGCAGACTTCGACGCCGCAACGATCGCAGACAACATTCTTGTGCTTGATGCGCTTGTACTTACCGCAAGAGCATTCCCAGTCCCGGGTGGGACCGAAGATACGCTCGCAGAAGAGACCACCCTTCTCGGGCTTGAAGGTACGGTAGTTAATCGTCTCCGGATTCTTGACTTCTCCTTTGCTCCAACTGCGGATGGTCTCCGGGTTGGCGACGGTGATTCCAACCTCGTCGAACGAGGCCTTGATGGGATCGGCAAGAATATCGGGTGCTGCTGCAAGTGCTGTGTCGCTCATGGTAAGTGGAATGTTGCTGGCTTGGTGAGTGGTATAATCTGCTTCGCTTGTGCCTGGTTACTTCTATTAAGCGGCGGTATCGATGAAGGAGCGGGGTTCGTCCTTGCCGCCGACGCGTACGTCGAGGCCAAGACCCTGCATTTCCTTGATAAGCACGTTGAAGGACTCGGGGATACCGGCCTCCAGGGAGTTGTCCCCCTTGACGATGCTCTCGTAGATGCGCGTGCGGCCCTGAACGTCGTCGGATTTGACGGTGAGCAGTTCCTGCAGCGTGTAGGCGGCGCCATAGGCCTCGAGTGCCCAGACTTCCATTTCGCCGAAGCGCTGGCCACCGTACTGTGCCTTACCACCAAGCGGTTGCTGGGTGACGAGGGAGTAGGGACCGACGGCGCGGGCGTGGATCTTATCGGCCACGAGGTGTCCGAGCTTGAGCATGTAGATGATGCCGACGACGACCTCTTGGTCGAACGCCTCGCCGGTGCGACCGTCAAAGAGCTGCGACTTGCCGTTCTCCTGGATCCAGGAGAAGCCCTCTTTCTGGCCGGCTTCCTTGAGATACTCGCGGATGCGGCTCTCAGGAATTCCGTCGAAGACTGGTGTGGCAACCTTGAAACCGAGGGCCTTGGCCGCGACACCCAGATGGGTTTCGAGAACCTGACCGACGTTCATACGGCTAGGCACGCCGAGCGGGTTGAGCACGATATCGACGGGAGTACCGTCGGAAAGGAAGGGCATGTCCTCCTCGGGAACAATCTTGGCGACGACGCCCTTGTTACCGTGGCGTCCTGCCA
>CAIPWR010000136.1 GCA_903868795.1 uncultured Spartobacteria bacterium
CGTGCACTGGCCACGGATCACCCAGATGGTCTGCAATGGTTCTGGATCGGTCACCACGCCGACTACGACCGCCTGATCTCCGGGAAATAGAGAGTACGGGGGGTAGTCGTTCTGAGGGTTCGGAGTGGGCCATTTAGGAGGGCTGTTAGGCTGAAGGCTTTTATGAAGAAACGGAATTGTTGAAAATCGAGGTTGTTTACCAAGGGTCTTGGTATATGGTGTTGTTTATGAAGAAGAATGCCGTAAGCTTCGGTCGACGCGGTGGAAGTGTGAGCAGTCCCGCCAAGACGCTTGCCGCACGTCAGAATATACTGATCCGCTGGCATGGAAGGCAGGCAGACGGCATCCTCCCGGAACCGGCCCTCATCGACGGAGCCTGGTATCAGGGCCGGGGGCGCTCGGCGCCAATCGCTCTCTGGGATGCGGGGCATGGTGTCTTCCAGACGATGAGTTGGTCGAGCATACCGGATCCGGCCTCTTTTCCCGAAGGGGGACGTCGGGTTTTCCGACTCAAGCAGGAGAAGCACTCCCTCAGGGAGGGAGGAACGTTCAGCCCCATGAAGCTCATCCCCGTAAACCATGAAGCGGAAAGAGGAGATTGAGCACGCACTGGCGGTTCTCGGCCGCAGAATGGCCCTGGACGGAGCTCCCGATATCGAAGTGCTGTGCTGCGGCGCCTCGGCTCTCTGCGTGCTGGGACTGCTCTCCCGTTCCACCATGGATGTGGATGTTCTCGGCATTGTCGTGCAGGATCGGGATCTGGATCCGTGCGAGGTCTTTCCAGCGGAAATGGAGCGTGCCATCGCCAATGCTGGGCGGGAACTTGGTCTGGCGGACGATTGGTTTAACGGTAGCGCATCGCGCATGCTGGAGCGGGGAGTGCCGGAAGGAACGCTGGAGAGGTCTCTTGAGCACCGGAGGTCGTTCGGGCCATGTCTGACGGTCCGATTTCTCGACCGAAGGGATCAGGTCGCGATGAAGCTCTTCGCAGCGATGGATCCGGTCGACGGTATCCGGCATCTCAAGGATCTGGAGGAGATCTCGCCTGAAGCGGAGGAAATCTCCCATGCGCTCATGTGGATGGGAGGCTGGGAATCAAGTTCTGCCTTCCGTGCCAAACTGAAGGCAATTGTCTCGGGACTCGGTTTTGAGGATCTCGCTTCATCAAATATCCGTCGATGATGAGAGGGCATGGCTCTATTCTCCAGTGCCCCAAGTGTCCTAGGCCTGAAGAATTCAGGAGTTCAGGCGGGGTTTCCAATATCCCGGCTCAATAACGTGACAGCCAGTTTTCTGCCGACGGATTGCCCGGCCTTTGCTTCGCATCCGTTACGGGTCCCCGATCAGGCATCCTCTCCCGCAAGCGGGATAGGACTACCTCTGGTATGACAGCGCGGTAGCGAGGCAATCAAAGCCGCGTTCCTACGCGCCTTATCAACGGCCAACAATCTTCGCTAACTGCTCAGAAACTTCAGCGCCTGAAACAGCCTCGACATTGCCAGATCGGATCTCGGCAACGCGAGCCGCCACCGCCTCCTTCCAAGCGGATTCAACCCCAGGCTCAATGGCCTGATGCAGGGATAGAGTCAATTTATCCACCAGTTCAGCAATCTGCTGGCGAGGCAACCGGCAGGACTCTTCCACAATCTGATCCAAGGTCACCTGCATAAGTTATTCAGTAATACCGAAACCGAGGAGAGTCAATCAGCTCGAGATGGAAACAATGATATCCCACGCAACCCCAACCTCCCCAAGACTCGGAAGATCGGATGGAGAGCAAGGCGTGAGAGCGACGCTGTAGTGCACTACTGCTAGCGAGCAACAACACAGCTGTCCGCCGATATCCCGAGTCTCCTCCTTTTTCATTTGTGGAGCAGGGAAATCAGCACCCAGAGTGCTATGCCAATAATAAACCAGGTGCCGCAACCCCAAGATTTGCGCGCCTGATAGGGCTGATCTGGATGGTCGTAGCAGTGGTCGATGAAGTCATCCGGGATGGCATGGCCATGCTGCGCGTAGAACTGCTTCATGAGGGTCTTGGATGCCTCTTTCTGCTGGAAGCGGAGCTGGTCGATGAGACTCTCTGCCTGGACTTCCCCGAAGCCGCTTACCTAGCTGAGGTCAAAGTCAGGGGTGATGGACTTGATGGTGTCGAGCTGATCGGGGCGGATAGCTGCTTCTCCCGGCTGGCGGTCGGGAGTGTGGATGGTAACATGGACCCTGTTATTCCTCACCCATTCCTCGGAAGGTTCGGGAATACGTGGGTGTCGGGCTGCAACTCGCTGATGACTGCTATGGATGTCGGTATAGGAGAGTCCCGTGCCGGGGATCCCTACGGTGGTCCGACTCCCGGCAGTACCAAAGGTGTAGTGCGCTCCCCTACCCCCGATACTCAGGGAGGAGCTCTTGGAACCAAAGTTCCAACGAACTCCGGGGAAGAGTTTTACTGAGCGGCGAAATCTAAAAAATCCCATGACTTAACTACAAGGTTGAGAGACTAGGTGTGATGTCCGGAGTCTATCTCCCCATTAGGTCACCAAGTGTCCTAGGTGGAGAGAAACTTTCGGAAAGCCTCGGTCTCCTCAACCGAGGCCACGCCTGCTACGATGTGACCAGCAAGGCTTCGAAGAAGAATGGTCTCGTCTTCATTGAGACCGAGATTCGTGATCACGTCGCGAATGATGGCGGTAAAGGTATTGCCATTATAGAAGCAGAAGGGGCCAGACGATGGCATTGCCTGCAGATTTCCACAGCCTCATCCAGCGAAATAAGTTCAAGGTGCCTGCGTTCCCAAAGTGCCTTTGCCGGCTCGTGTCCATCGGAGGTGGTCTTGTGCAAGGCGCTTTTAGCTTCGCACAATACAGCGTTCTGCGCAGTGACGAACTCCCATGTGTAGGGAGCAAGCCACGCTTTCGTATTCATGAGTTCCTGGGCTTGCGGGAAACCTTGGCAGCAGCGATTTCCTTGACCCCGGAACTTTTGAGAAACCCTTTGCCGGTTCTTGCATAGACCGGCTCCGCGGAGAAGCGGTCCTGAATCGAAAGGGCATCCTTCATCACCCTCAGAAATACAGGATTACTAGCAAGCTTGGGATCGATCGTACGGTCCATACAGAAGAGGTAACTCCACCATCAGCAGAAATCAAGGTTACCAAGCCATCCTCTCATTAGCCTCAATGACTCCAAAATTACTATGATCAGCTACCTGAATTACTATCGTCCTCATCGTCTTTCATCTCCTGAAAGATCAGGATCATTTCAACCAGGCAGATTCCAATGCCAACCAAGAGCAGTAGAATAAACTTGGCCAGAATACTGTGGTGAGGATGCATGGGAGAAGAGTATCAGTCTCCCACGGTCACCAAGTGTCCTAGGTTTGAACAGGCTGAAGCTTTTTAGGCTGAGGGCTTTTAGGCTGTAGGTAAGAGAAGGTGCCCAGAGAAAGAAGCTGAGGAAAGAAGCCTGTCAGAGAGGCAGATCCCCCTGCGGGCTTTCGTGGTTGCCGGAGGCCTTCTTGCGAGAGGCTCTCTTAGCACGTGGCTTCGCCTCGACTGAGGAGGAGGGTGTGGCCTTGGGCTTCTCGGTTTTCTTGGGATTCTCCTGGACGGTCTCGGCATGGGTGTCGAGCTCGGCATGGAAGACGGCATCCTCCGGGGTGTAGCCGGCATGGATGTGCTGCATGAGAGCCGGAAAATACCGGTCGATCGTGAAGTAGGAGGTCATGAAGAGCCGCTCGATGATCTGGATGGGAGGAACACTGCCGTCATTGATGTGGGTCACATGAAAGCGGACCTCGCCGTCCTTCATGTCCATCTCGAATTTGCCGATCGGCATATTGTAGTTGGCGCGGGTGATGAGTTCGGCCACGGAAGGGCGTAACTTTTCCTCACGGACATAGAAGGGGTAGTAGGAGGTGACCTGGATATACTCGCCCTCATGGGTGATCCGGGCGGCAAAGCGGTAGTTCGCATTCTTGCCGCTCATGGTGAGCGAAAGACGCTGCTCCTCGGGGAAGGAGGTGTAGTTGAAGTCCTTGGATTCCAGGTAGTCGATGAGGGCTTGGAAGGTGGGATTGAACTCTGCGGACATGATAAGAAAATGGGTTGAGGGTGGATGTGAGGGATAGGTTCTAGGCTATAGGGTGTCAGACAATTAGGAAGAAAGAAGAGGAAAGAAAATCATGATGCCACAGGAGACAGGACGCTGGGTGTCCTAGGCTGAAGAAAGGTCAATAGGCTGAAGGCAGATAGACTGATGGGTGGGAGGCTGAAGTCGTGGGATGAGATGTCGAGGACTAGTACGAATCTTGCCGAGGTTGACGGGTCGGACATGGAGGAGTAGTGGTTGAACCATGACTGTTGCTGAGCTCCACCTGCTCCCATCCGCTGAAAAGTTGAAGATCATTGAAGCCCTCTGGGCTGATCTTGCTGCGGATAGCGACTCGCTTGAAAGCCCCGCCTGGCATGGAGAGGAACTCCTTAAGACGGAAGTCGCACTGACGGCAGGCACGGTTGAGGTCTTGGATTGGCAGGCTGCCAAGAAGGAGCTTCGGACCAGATTTGAATGAGGATTAGGATTCTGCGGTCAGCTCTTGAGGATCTGGCCACAGCAAGGGAGTTCTACGACAGCCAATCCTATGGGATTGGAGACTATTTTTTCGATTCTCTTTTCTCCGAGATTGATTCCCTCACTCTGTACGCAGGAATCCATCCGATGAGATTAGGATACCACCGGATGGTGGTGCAGAGATTCCCCTACTGCATCTACTACCGCGTCTCTGATGAGGAGGCGACGGTATTCCGGGTGCTCGATGCTCGCAGAAATCCCTCCTGGATCAGAAGAAGTCTGAGTGAACAACGCTGAGTAAGTCGTGGGCGCTTTCATCACTCGGCTTTGGCTAATCGGGAAGCATTGTGGGCAGGGAGGCCGGCCTTCTTGTACCGGGCCTGGGCTTTCTTGATGTCGTATTCGACACGGCGCATGACCAGGAGGTGCTGCTCGTAATCGTAGAGGGCGTAGGAGGCTCTGGAATCGCCGTCACGGGGCTGCCCTACGGAGCCGACATTGACGATGTAGCGTTTCGAGGGATCGAGGCGAACCGGCTTATCGCCGGGCTTGAGGGAGCGGACGCCCAAGGTTTCGGGATTCTCCTCCCAGATGCCCGGGACATGGGTATGGCCATTGAAGCTGATGAAGGTGGTCTGGGAAGCGAAGTGGGCCTCCGCCTCTGTCGTCTCATAGATGTAGTTGAACTCGGGCGGCTCATTCAGCGAGGCATGCGAGAGGGTTATCGGATCCAGGTCCACGGTGATCGGGAGATCCTTGAGCCAGGCGAGGTCTTTCAGGGGAACCTGGGCCTTGGCGATCTTGAGAGGCTGACCCACGGAAGCCTCCCAATCCTCCTCGAGGATCTTGTCGACCAGGAGGAGCATGGCCTCGTGGTTGCCAAGCACGCTAGCGGCACAGTTCTCGATAACCCGCCTGACACAGGCACCCGGCTCGGGTCCGTAGCCAACGATGTCCCCCAGGCAAAAGATCCCCCTGACCGGGAAGTCCCGGATGTCCTCCATGACTGCATCGAGGGCATCGATATTAGCATGGATATCACTGATGACAGCGAAGAAGTTGTGGACTGGAGCGGGTTTGGTGGTGGATTTGGTTGGGTTTGTTGTTCTTGGCATAGGTATCGTGTTGGTTGGGTTGGATTACGGGAAAAAAACATCTCCCTGTACCCTATGGGGATGTTGTCAAGTCACTCCCCAAGACTCAGTCCTCGTAGTGGGCCACCTCGCTCAGGAGGCTGTCGCGCAGCACCCTGGCTATGCTGGAGTCGCTGGTGTGGAGGCTCTTCCTGACCCGGCGCTTGGTGTGGTCGGGCAGGTGGATGGTGTAGTGGCACCACCAGGTGCCGTTGTTGTTCCAGAGGTGGTGGAACGGGTTGTCGGTGGTCCTGATCGAAAGGACCGGCTTATCGGTGGTGGCTATCGTTGTGCTCCGGGGGATGGTTGAAGTGCTCATGGGTGCGTGATGTGTGGGTGTCACACCAGGAACCCGGGCAATAAAAAAGCGCCGTTCCACTTAGGAAAGGCGCTTGATGAAGCCTGGAGAGATTTTTGTTCGGAGGATTTCTCCCTCCGCACATCGAGCGAATCGCTTCGCTCAGCCACCGCGGGATTTCTCCGTCCCCGGTTGGCAGCACTGGCTGTTACCCCAATGCATTCCTGATGTTGATACTTGTATAGCAGAACCCCTCCCCCAACGCAAGCCGGCGCACGGCACTCTCTGTGTCATAAAGCGTTCCAAAAGAGAGGCCTTCCCAAGAACCATTTTTTTTGGCACTCCTAGAGTCCTATGAAACACCTCCTCTCCTTAACCCTTCTAGCCATCGCCGCCCTCTCCCTCTCTTCCTGCAACACCATCAAGGGTGCCGGCCAGGATGTGAGTGCCGCGGGCCATGACGTGACAAAGGCAGCAAGCACTGTCGAGCGCAAGATCTCCAACTGATCTGATCGTTAGAAACTCTCCAAGAGGCCGCATCGGGCAACCGGTGCGGCCTTTTATTTGATCGTAGGTTGAAGTCAGCATCTCAGATCTCTCGCAGAGCTTTTAAGCCTTCATAATTCCACATTCATCCTTCATTCTTCCGAAACTATGTCCACCACAGGCCCCATCTCCAACTTCATCGAACATCACTACCGTCACTTCAATGCCGCAGCGTTGAAGGATGCAGCACACAGCTACACCGCTCACCTTCAGAAGGGAGGCTCCATGTTTATGACGATCGCCGGAGCCATGAGCACTGCGGAACTTGGCCTCTCGCTTGCGGAGATGATCCGTCAGGACAAGGTTCACGCCATCTGCTGCACGGGTGCCAACCTCGAAGAGGATGTCTTTAATTTAGTGGCCCATGATTTCTATGAGCGCGTGCCGAACTACCGCGATCTGACGGGTGCCGATGAGGTGGCTCTGCTTGAGCGCCACATGAATCGCGTCACGGACACCTGCATCCCTGAGATGGAGGCGATGCGCCGGATCGAGGCGGCAGTCCTCGCGGAGTGGGAAGCCGCCGATAAGAAGGGCGAGCGTCTCTTCCCCCACGAGTTCATGTACAGGATCCTGCTCGGCGGGAAGTTGGAGTATCAGATCGATCCGAAGAACAGCTGGCTCATGGAAGCCGCGAAGAAGAACCTCCCGATGTTCGTCCCCGGATGGGAGGACTCTACCCTCGGCAACATGTTCGCCGGCCACGTGATCAGCGGCGATGTGAAGAACGTCCATACCGTGCGCACCGGCATCGAATACATGATCGCGCTCGCGGATTGGTACACCAAGAACTCCAAGCCCCTCACCTCGAGCGCCGGAACTGGACGTCATGCCGACTCCCCGGACGGCTCGATCGGATTCTTCCAGATCGGCGGCGGCATCGCGGGTGACTTCCCGATCTGCGTCGTCCCGATGCTCCACCAGGATCTCCAGCGTCCCGAGGTCCCTCTCTGGGGCTACTTCTGCCAGATCAGTGACTCGACGACGAGCTACGGCAGTTACTCCGGCGCAGTCCCCAATGAAAAGATCACCTGGGGCAAGCTCGGCATCAATACGCCGAAGCACATCATCGAGTCCGACGCATCGATCGTCGCCCCGCTGGTCTTCGCGCTGATCCTCGGCTGGTAAGGATTTGTAAATTTTAGAATCTTTACATCTTAAAAAGAACTCCATTTAACCGATCCCTATCACTCGGGTCCGGTTGAGAGGGTGATTGGTTTTTGTTGATACTTCAAGATGAGTGATTTGCGATCCAAAATGGATGTGAGGGATTTGAACTTGGAGAGTCGTTTGGTGACGATCTGTGGCAATGAACACCGGCCGCTACATCCTTTCC
>CAIPWR010000137.1 GCA_903868795.1 uncultured Spartobacteria bacterium
CAGGAGTTGCTCCAGGAAGAGGATACGCTCCTTGCGTGTCTTCAGATCGCTTCCGGCAAGTTGCGACTCGTATTTCGAGAATCCAAGACCACTCCCCCACTGGGGAAAGTCAGAGCAGGTCCTCTTGATAAAGCGTTCACCAAGAGCACGGAGCTGATCTGCAGGGGTAAGTTTGGTTGCCATGCTGTAAGAACTAACTCTTTTACCCTCCGATCATCAACCCTGAGAGAAGAACGAGAGCGGTTGCCGTTTTCCCCGGGCTCGACTAGAAAAGAAGGAACCTGATGTCCGCCGACCTGACCGAACAATTGCACTCCCTTGGCAAAGCTGCACGCGCCGCCGCTCGCATCCTCGCGGTCACTTCGCCTGAGGTGAAGAATGCCGCACTGCTTGCCATGGCCGAAAGCCTTCTGGCGGAAAGCAGCTCCATTCTTGCCGCGAATGCCCTCGATCTGGAGGCTGGAACGAAGAATGGACTCTCCGAGGCGATGCTCGACCGGCTTCGCCTCGATGAAAAGCGCCTCGCTGCCATGGCCGTCGGTATCAGGACCGCCGCCTCGCTTCCCGATCCTGTCGGACTGGTCCTGAAGGAGTGGACCAAGGAGAATGGTCTCACCTTCCAGAAAATCAGCGTCCCCATCGGTGTCATCGGGATCATCTATGAGTCCCGTCCCAATGTGACCAGCGACGCTGCCGTCCTCTGCCTGAAAGCCGGCAACGCTGTCATCCTGCGCGGAGGGAGCGAGGCCATCCACTCGAACAAAGCAGTCGCCGCAGCCCTGCAGGCCGGCGCCGCGAAGGCAGGACTTCCTGCAGCCGCCATCCAGCTAGTGCCTGTCACGGACCGCGAGGCCGTCCGCATCCTCTGCGAGATGGACCGCTACCTTGACTGCATCATTCCCCGTGGCGGCAAGGGACTCATTGAAACGGTGGCCCGTCATGCCCGGATGCCTGTCATCAAGCACTATGACGGCATCTGCTCCATCTATGTCGACAAGGCTGCCGACCTCGACATGGCGCGTGAGATCATTCTCAATGCCAAGTGCCAGCGCCCCGGCGTCTGCAACGCCGCAGAGACCCTGCTACTGCACCGGGACATCGCTGCCGCCTTCCTGGCGGATGGAGGAAAAGCGCTGCTTGATCACGGGGTCGAGCTTCGCTGCGATGCCGCCGCCCATTCGCTGCTCCCCGATCATCTGAAAGCGAAGGACCTGATCAAGGAGGCCTCGGATGAGGATTTTAACACTGAGTTCCTTGCCCTCATCCTTGCCGTGAAAGTCGTCGACTCCGTGGAGGAGGCGATCGCCCATATCGAATCACACGGTTCCCACCACAGCGATGCGATCGTCACAGCCGATAGTGCGACGGCAGAGATGTTCCTTCAGGGCGTCGATAGCGCCACGGTCTACTGGAATGCCTCGACGAGGTTCACCGACGGAGGGGAGTTTGGCTTTGGCTGCGAGATCGGAATCAGCACCGACAAGCTCCATGCGCGTGGACCGATGGCCCTCGAGGAACTAACGAGCTACAAGTATCTCATCCGCGGATCGGGTCAGATCCGTTAATCAACCACAGAACCGATGATCACAGTCAGCGCCTGCTATGAAGGAAAAGTCCAAGGGGTCGGCTTTCGCTCCTCCGTGCTCTCCCTGGCCAAGGGCTTTGAAGTAACCGGATGGGTGAAGAACTTACCCGACGGCCGCGTCGAGCTTCTGGCCTCGGGTGAGAAAGCCGAAGTCGAGGATTTCCTCCAAGACATCCGCGAGAGTCATCTGGCTGGCCATATCGAGAAGGAGTCTATTCTCCCCTCCACCCCTGAAGCAGGACTGAAGGGCTTCCGTATCATTCCTTAACACAAAAAACCGATATGGAAACGATTCCCTCCAATAGTACCTCCCCCATTCCAGCAGTCAGCATCAGCAATCTCGAAAAAGTCTTTCCCGTTCATCTGCGTCGCCGTCAGGTTGTTGCATTGCGCGATCTCTCACTCGAGATACCCGCGGGTCATGTCTATGGATTGCTCGGTCCGAATGGATCGGGCAAGAGCACCACGCTCAAGATCCTGCTGGGACTTGTGACTCCCTCCTCTGGAACCTCTGAGATTTTTGGCGTACCAAGCCACCGCGTCGCCAGCCGTGTCGACGTCGGCTTCCTTCCCGAAAATCCCTACTTTTATAAATTCCTTACCGGAGCCGAAACCGTCGCCTTTTATGGAAAGCTCTGCGGCCTCACCGGAGGCACGCTCAAGGCACGCGTTACCGAACTCCTCGACCTCGTCGGCCTTACCGAAGCGGGGGATCGTCGCGTCGGAAGCTATTCCAAAGGTATGCTTCAGCGAATCGGCCTTGCCCAGGCCATGGTTCACGACCCCCGCCTTCTGATCTTGGATGAGCCGACCGCAGGTGTTGATCCAGCCGGATCACGCGAGATCCGCGACCTGATCTTGCGACTCAAAGCACGCGGCAAGACGATCCTGCTCACATCCCACCTTCTCGAGCAAGTGCAGGAGGTGTGCGACCGAGTCGGCATCCTGGCCAAGGGGCGTCTCGTGCGCGAAGGGTCCCTCGACATCCTCACCGGTATCAGTGGCCAGACTGAATATGTGATCGAAAATTCTTCGCCGGAACTTCAAGAGGAGATCGCTCGGCTTGTAGCCTCAAGGGGAGCACGCATCGTCTCCTCGCGCCAGCCGCAGATGGATCTGGAAACCGTCTTCCTGAAAGCAACGGAGACTGCGGAGCCTTTTGGGAATAGGATTTAGGTCATAGGCAATAGGGTTTCCCATAACCCATTCCCGATCCCCCCTTACCCAATTACCATGAACTTCTTCATCACCGGCACTGATACCAATGCCGGCAAGACATTTGTCACGGCCCTGCTGACTCGTAGCCTTCGTAAGGCTGGATTCGACACCGTCGCCATGAAGCCGATTTCCTGTGGAGAGCCCGAGGATAGTCGCACCCTCTTGGAGGCTGCAGACAACGAACTCTCCATGGAGGAGGTAACTCCAGTCTCCTACTCTGCTCCCCTCGCCCCGATTGAGGCCGCACGACTGGAAGGACGCACCTTTGATCCTTTGGAAGTCCTTTCCACCTTCAAGCGGTTGCACCGAACGCATCGCTCCCTGCTCGTAGAGGGCGTTGGAGGATGGATCGTCCCCCTTGCCAAGGATTACTCATCGGCAGATCTCGCCAAGGCGATGGGTCTGCCAGTTCTCCTTGTCGTGCGAAACCGCCTAGGCACACTGAACCACACTCTTCTGACTCTCGAGTCAATAGCCTCTCACGGACTCACCTGCGGGGGAATCGTCCTGAACAATCACCCTGACGATGCCGGGGAAATGGCCGCCGAGGGAAACCGCCGCCTTCTGCCTGAGCTGACAAATATCCCGATCCTTTTTGAAATCAATCCGGGTCAGACCCATCTGGAACTCGCCATCGCCTGAAAATCGAAAAGTTTGACTGGATTCTTTTAGGTCCGAGGCAGAAGGGCGGGCAGAGGTTTCTCAGTTTGACGGCTTGGTATTGTTGTTGTTTTCGGAAACTTGGGGAGAGCAATGAGCTCCGCATATCCGTTTGCTCAAAACAGATAATAATAGCAATGCGATCAGCACCAGATTAGCGATCACACACAGTGCACCGATGATGGCCAGGATATTCCAGAGTGTGTGGAGCAGATGATTCATTGTTGATAAAAAGGATTCAGAAGAGCCGTCTCATCCCCCGGATAAACCAACCATCTGATAACTGCTTGCTTGCTTCATAATAACGGCCTGTCCTCAAGCCTAGAACTTCGCCCCCACGGACCAGAAGATGTTCTGTGAGGTGAGGTTGTTGTTGCCTGCGGCGGCGTTGTAGAAGAAGGAGGTGTTCCATTTCTTCGCAAACTCCACCGTGAAGCCTACCCCGGTGTAGAGGTAGTCGCGGGTACCCGTGGCGCTGGTATTGCTGAAGGTCGGGCTCGTTCCACCGAGGTTGCCGGTGATGTCGTAAGGGTTCTGCAGGAACTCATGCTGCCAGTTGAGCGAGAGCTGCGGCACCACCACGATCTCGTGACCGGGAAGCGTTCTGGCATTCCAGGTGTAGGAGGCATGGGCACCGACGCTGGATAGCATGCTCGAGGTGTTCCATCCGGGCGAGTTGAAGTCGAGGCTCTGGGCGCCCGTCTCATTGACTGCATTGGCCCCGAAGTAGGTGTACTGCAGCGAGGCGGTCGGCCCGAAGGTGAAGTTCCCCTTCTTCACGTCATAGCCACCTCCCAGCATCGTGTCCAATTCCCCGGCTCCGGGTGAGCTGTTGGCGGTGCGGTTGATGCTTCCGAAGGCGATGTTCCTCGTCACCGAGTAGTTGTTGTAGGCTCCACCTGCGAGAGCATTGACATAGAGACCCCTGCCATCGGGCTGTCCGTAGGTTCCGAAGAGTCCGAAGCGGACAGCGTTGTCGATGAGGCTGCTACCTCCTCCATATTTGGCGTAGGTGCCCTCGTACCCTGCATAGAGCCCTGTGGCCACCCTGTCGTTCCACTTGTAGCTCAGACCCGTGGTGATACCGCCGCTCTGGGCATTGTAGCCGGGCAGCATGTTGCCGCTGTTGGCCTGGGCGAAGATACCGTTGCCATCCACGAACATGCCCCAGCGGTTATCGAGTCCGGGACGCAGGATGTCCTTCTTGGCATCAAGCACTCCCTTTCCTTCCCCGTCGCCCAGGCCTTCTTGGAGCATGGCGTAGTTGTCGGCCAGACCGCCCATGGAGAAGCCTCCACCCTCGGCAAGGCGCACACTCCAGAGTCGTTGATTGAGTTCCATGTTCTGGGCGTTGGCGTTGTTGAAGGCAATCGTGGCAAGCGACTGATACATGGTCGGCATGATGGCGTTGAGGGCCGATGGCACTTGATCGGCATTGAGTTGATTAAGGGCCGTCACCACTGTCTGCCGGTCTCCCGTCGTCGCACTCAGGAACGAATCCAGGGCCTTGGCCACATTGCGCTGGTTCTGGTTCTGTGCGTAGAGGGTGTAACTGAAAGCGGGGGGCGCAGGGGCAGCAACACCGGGTGTCGGTGCCAGCGGAGCTCCGCCAAAGAGCGAGTTGTGATCGATCACGGCCCAGGCTGTCTGGGTCGTACTATCGTAGCCATAGGCTCCCATGATCGAGGAGAGTCCCGAATCCATACTGATGTGGTTCTTTGCCAGCATCGCCTGGAAGGCGCTGTAGCTTCCCTTGAAGTCCTTGAAGGTGGAGTTGTTCACGTTGCCCGTGTTCCCTAAGACCGTGTTGGTCCAGACGGGTGTGGGCGCGTTGGTATTGTACCACTGGATGTTGTGAAGACCATTTTGTGAGAAGGAGCCGTCCTTGATGGCGAGCACCACTCCATTGCTGTAGGTCCCCTTGAAGTCAAGGGCTCCACCCATGATCTTCGCCGTGAGGGTCGCGGCGTTCTGCACCATGCCCGCCAGGATCTGGAAAGATTTATTGAGTCCGGCAAGCGCCGCCCCGAAGCCCGCCACCGAGGAACCCGCCCCATAGCTCTTCTGAAGCATACCGGTGGAGTTGAGCGAAACAGTTCCCCTGATCGCATCGGAAAATGCCAGACCAGAATTATCAATCAAGGTTCCGGAGATTGTGTTCACTACGGAGAATTGGTTGAGTTTGGCTCCGCTACCCAGAATGAAGGTGCTATTGGGCGCGACATAGATTGATCCCCCAAGTTGTGCACCGGGAGCAAGTTGCATCGTGCCCGATTTCACGATAGTCAGCGCGTTGCCGAACTTGATGTAATTACCTCCCAGGGTCTCGGTTCCCGATCCATTCATCACCAGATTGATCTGACCACCGGTGATATTATTGATTACTCCGTCAAACTCCGCAGAACCCGAAGGAGCGAAGGACAGGGTCGAGGAACCCACTGCACTGTTTCTGATGATGGCATTGCTCTGCCCGTAGAGACCACCCACTGAGGCATTGCAACCATTGAGATCCAAAAAGGCGAAATTATTCAGCGATGATTGCCCGAAGATCAGGTCGTTTCCTGTCGGTAGGGCGTTGTTGTTGCCAAGCTTGAGGGTCGGATTGGCACGCGTGTCGCTCCAGAAGTTTGGGCCATTGGTCGTTCCAATCGTCGTCGGTCCCGCATAACTATTGGATCCGCCTAACTGAAGCGTGCCAAGATCCCACGCAATCCCCAGAGCGCCCGAACCGCTCATCGGGCTGTTCACGACGAAAGTCGTTCCGGTATATACTTGGAAATACCCTCCACTACCTCCCAGGATGATGGAGCGGTTCGAGCTGATCACGGGACTTGCCCCAGCAGCGTTGTAGAGTTCTCCGCCGTTAAGAGTTACAGCCCCAGCAGAGGCTCCCAGGCCACTATCTCGTAAGATCTGCACAGTGGCTCCGGTAACCGTGAGTCCTCCGCTGAAGCTATTAATTCCGGCCAGAGTTACCCTGCTGCCGCGACTCGTATTGAGAACGGAGACCGAACCCGTTCCCGAAATAGCGTTGGGGACATAATAACCTCCGGGGGAATTAAGGATCAGGCTGCCGTTATTGATTACCGCTCCCGAACCGAGCGATCCATTCAGTGAACCGTTACCCACCTGCAGGGTCCCCGTGCTGATCGTTGTCGTTCCCGCGTAAGTGTTGGGAGCCGTCAGGGTCAGCGTTCCATTGCCGAAGAGGCTCAGGCCAATGGCATTGGAGGCCATATTAGTGATCGCACCACTGATCGTCACATTGGTTCCCGTCACATCCGCTCCGATCGAGGAACCCGAGCGTAGGCCGTTATTGGTCGAACTCGTTAAGGAACCGAGCAGACTCGAGAAGCTCGCCCCGGAGAAGGCACGAGTGGAATTGGTTCCCATGCCGAGAGTCAGCGTCGCACCGTTGGAAACCGTGAGACTCGTTCCGCCCGAGAGTGAATTCGTGTTGAGGATCTCAAGGATTCCCCCACCGACCACCGTGGAACCAATGTAGCTGTTGCTTCCGGAGAGCATGGTGAAGCCTCCCCCGGTCTGGGTCAGCGTTCCTCCTCCGGAAAGATTGCCTCCAATCACCAGCGAGGATCCCGAAGCCTCGTTAAGCGTCACATTATTGCTGAGCTTCAGTCCGGTCGCGATCGTATTGTTCCCTGCAAGCACAGTGATCTGGGGTTGCGCATCACCCGCCTTCAGGATGACCGTCCCTGTCCCAGCAATCGTATAGGAGGCCGCTGCATTCGAGAAGGTCAGCGTCTCGATCGAAGCATTGGTGTTCAGCGTCACTGTACCGGACCCATTCGTTCCGAATGTCGCCGTGTCGTTCGCGCTAAGCGCACCGTCGATACCGGGGGTGCCACCCTGCAACTGCCAGTTAGCAAGATCTGTCCAGTTACCGCCGCTACCTGAGGTCCAGGCTCCCTTACCAGTGTAGACCGAACCGAGCAGGGTGATGTTGGTGCTACCCAGATTCGTGCTCGCACCATTGAGTTGTGAATAATCTGCAAACCTCACACCGATTACGTTGGTGAAGGCACCTGCCCCCTGACCTATCGCAAGATGCGCATACAGGTTGGTGGAGGCCCCGGCTGCCAGGTTACCAGACTGATCGAGGGTGACCCTTGAGTTGCTCGAGACCCCGTTGGAACTTGAGAGCGCCACTCGGAATCCTGCTGCATTGCCCAGGGAGACGCTTCCACCGCTCGTGAGCGCATTGCTGTAGCCGACGTGGGCCCCGAGGAAGAGCGTCGAACTTCCCAACTGGGCACTCGCATGATCGTAGATCGCTCCGGTCATCACGACTGTATTGGTGGCTAGATTCGTGTTGGCTCCGTTGAGCGTCGAGGCGTCGCCATAGACCACCGTGACACTGTTGCTGTAGGCGCCGGTGCCTTGACCAGTCGCGAGCGTAAGGGCTGCGTTGGAGGTGGTCCCCTGTGTCAGGCTCGAGGCTCCCGTAAGCGACAGATTGCCATTGGTCGAGCCGGTCGCATTCAGCGCCACGCGGAATCCTGCCGCGTTCGAGAGAACCAAGTTCGTCGAGATCGGGCTGTAACCCACGATGGCATTGCCAAAGTTCACGTTGGTCGCGCTGATCGAACCCGAGGCGTGG
>CAIPWR010000138.1 GCA_903868795.1 uncultured Spartobacteria bacterium
ATTTGTTCACTTGCCGGTGCCTGTAGATCGATTTTCCAGGAGGGACGAGTTCGCACTGTTTCCTCTCCTTGGAGAAGGGGTTGAGGCCAGTAGAGGAATCCGAGCGAGAGGTCCTGGTAGGTGACACCAGTGTCCCTGATTGAATCGTGAAGATGGGTGCCGCTAATGGTCTGCGAGACACCATTTTTTTTCTCAAGAAGCCGCGTATTTTCTGCGTCGAGTTTGAGTTGCAGGATCTGATCCGGATCCTTGAAATCATAGGTGATCACATGGTCTTTGAGGCTAATAAGCAGAGGGGTCGGCTTCTCTTCCCCCCTGATCTGCGCCCGTAGCACCGCTGGTTTTGCCGTCGGACTCATGCGGGCAGCTTGGAGGATCTCCTCTGCCGAGGGTGAGAGCTCGGCATGAACGATGGCAGGACGAACTCCCCAAAGCGGCGTGAGCAGAAGAAGGAAGATGCCAGAGGCTGAAAAGCGCATGGAGTGACGCTATCGGTCTTAGCTGATAAAAATCAACGGAGGAGTATGAAGTCATCTCCTTGTCGAAAGGGGGGAGGGAAGATTGGCGCGGATGCCAGTGGCATTATAGAGTATTCCCATGAGTCCACATCCGCGACCGTTGCCTTTGGTTCTTTATGATGGAGATTGTGGTTTCTGCACTGCTTCGATGCGTCGTTGGATGAATGCCGGCAAGGGGCGTCTGGAGTTCTCGCCCTCTCAGAGCGGTGCGGGAACTAATTATGGATTTCCTGCGGACCAACCAATGGGGGCGCTGCATCTGATCGAGGAGGATGGACGGATCAGACGGGGGGCGGAGGCTGTCTTCCGAATGATGATGCTCTGTGGAAGTTTCCCGGGAAGTGTCGCTTCGAGAATGTATGAGCGGGTGACGATTTTTCGCATCATCAGCGAATGGGGATATCGGAAGGTTGCGGAGCGTCGGGCGTCACTCTCAAAAATAGTATGTCGATTAGCGGATGAATCTGCGAAATGACAGCGCAGGACACTAGCGCTCATTTCTGATTTATGTAGATTTCATGGGCTTCTAGCGGTGTGCAGGGGCGATTTGAGGAGTTAAGAAATTGAGAGGGCAGGTGAGCTTGGGCCGTGAGGGAGATGAGAGTGTGAGGGAGAAAAAATTCCCAAAAAAGTCCGAGGACTGTGGATAAATCCATTTGGAGAGAGCGCCTTGATGAAAATATCTGTGACGAATTGTTAAAATCTTCTTGCAGATTCACGTGGTTTCCCTACTTTCCCACCTCCCGACTTCTTCGGAGTTCCTAGAAACTCCGCAGTGACGCGGACCAGTTCCTTTACAAACACGAGGATGGTTTTGCTGAACGGCAAGTGAAGAAGCATGGGAAATCCACTCATTTTTACCAATGCCAACCATCAACCAACTCGTCCGTAAGGGCCGCGAACAGGTCAAGGTGAAATCCAAATCACCAGCGCTCGTGAATTGTCCCCAGCGTCGCGGTGTCTGCGTGCAGGTGATGACCCGAACCCCCAAGAAGCCGAACTCTGCGCTTCGCAAGGTTGCCAAGGTTCGCCTCACCAACGGCCAGGAAGTGATCGCCTATATCGGTGGCGAGGGTCACAACCTTCAGGAGCACTCCATTGTGCTTGTGCGTGGAGGCCGTGTGAAGGATCTCCCTGGTGTCCGTTATCATATTGTTCGTGGCAGTCTCGACTGCCTTGGAGTCGACGGTCGTCGTCGCGGACGTTCCAAATACGGAGCCAAGCGCCCCAAGCCAGGTGAAGAGGCCAAGACTGGCAAGAAAAAGAAGTAATTTAGACCCAAACACCAACCTTTCTTCATCATGTCCCGCCGTAAACGCGTCATCACCAAAGAGGTCAAACGTGATCTCCGCTACGCCAGTCCGCTGGTTGCACGTCTCATCACCACCGTCATGCGTGGTGGCAAGCGCTCCCTTGCGGAACGTATTGTTTACACTGCCATCGAGAGCACCCGTGATGGCACCGAGGCAGTTGATCCGCTTGACGTGCTTCAGAAGGCTATGGACAACGCACGCCCTCGCCTTGAGGTGAAGAGTCGACGCGTCGGTGGAGCCACCTACCAGGTTCCGATGGAAGTTCCCGCTGAGCGTCAGCTTGCCCTGGCGATGCGTTGGATCGTTGGATTTGCTAGCAAGCGCAAGAGCGTCCCGATGTCGAAAGCCCTTGCCTCCGAACTCAAGGAAGCCGCCGCCAATCAGGGTGCCGCTATCAAGAAGCGTGATGACCTTCACAAGATGGCACAGGCAAACCGCGCCTTCGCCCACTTCCGCTGGTAGTCTTAACACGATTCCCAAAACAAGCGTTTCCTAAACCACTGTTCTTTATTCTATCACTTCCATGAGTACCGCCACTGCCAATCCGAACTCCCCGGATCGCGCCTTCCCGCTGGAGCGCACCCGCAACATCGGGATCTGCGCACACATTGATGCAGGCAAGACGACCTTGACCGAGCGCGTCCTTTTCTACACTGGCATGATCCACAAGATCGGAGAAGTGCATGAGGGAACAACTGCAACTGACTGGATGGAGCAGGAGCGTGAGCGCGGAATCACAATCACCTCAGCTGCTACGACCTGCAGTTGGAACCAGATCAAGCAGGATGATATCGTCAAGTTGTTCGATAACATCAAGATGCGTGTTAACATCATTGATACGCCGGGTCACGTGGATTTCACTGCAGAGGTGGAGCGTTCCCTGCGTGTTCTCGATGGTGCTATCGCCGTGTTCTGTGGTGTGGCCGGTGTCCAACCCCAGTCCGAGACCGTTTGGCGCCAGGCCAATAAATACAACGTTCCCCGTATTGCATTCGTCAACAAGATGGATCGTACCGGTGCCAACTTCGCGAATGCTGTCAACGACATGCGCACCAAGCTAGGTGCCAATGCATGGCCGATTCTTATTCCAATCGGAGCCGAGGATAACCTCCAGGGCCAAATAGATGTGGTGAATCAAAAGGCCGTTATCTATGCCGATGACGCCAGCATGGGATCCAACTACACGATTGCTGAGATTCCTGCAGAATTGAAGGATCTGGCCGAATCCGCCTACCAGGACCTCGTCTCCCAGATGACCGATCTTGACGAGGAAGTCGGAACACTTTTCCTCGAGGAGAAGCCTGTTACGCGCGAAATACTCAAGCAGGCCATCCGCCGCCAGACGATCGCCAACAAGTTTGTACCTGTCGCTGGTGGATCAGCCTTCAAGAATAAGGGTGTCCAGTACCTTCTTGATGCAGTTGTTGATTATCTACCAAGCCCCGTTGATATTGCCCCTGCCAAGGGTCTCAACCCCGACAATGGTGCTGATAAGTTTGCCGTTACCGACGACAATGCTCCTTTCTGCTCACTCGCTTTCAAGCTCTGGAGTGATCCTTTCGTCGGAAAGCTAGTATTCTTCCGCGTCTACTCGGGCAAGCTCAGCAAGGGAGATACCGTTCTCAATCCTCGTACTGGGAAGCGCGAGCGAATCAGCCGACTCATTCAGATCCAAGCTGACAAGCGAGAGGATATCGACACCTGCTATTCTGGTGACATCGCTGCAATCGTCGGAATCAAGAACATCACCACAGGTGACACACTCTGCACCGAGGATGATCCGATCGCTCTCGAGCCCCCTTCCTTCCCGGATCCCGTTATCTCAATGTCCATCGAGCCCAAGACTAAGGCCGACCAGGAGAAGATGGGCAATGCTCTTCAGCGTCTCTCAGAGGAAGATCCTACCTTCCGAGTCTTCACCGATGAGGAGACGGGCCAGACCATCATAGCCGGCATGGGCGAGCTTCACCTGGAGATCATTCGTGATCGTATGCTTCGCGAGTTCAAGGTCGAGGCCAACTCCGGTAAGCCTCAGATTGCTTATAAAGAGACGATTCTTAACTCCGCAGACGGCGAAGGGAAGCTTGTCAAGCAGTCTGGAGGACGCGGTCAATACGGCCATGTCGTTATCAAAATTGCTCCGAATGAAAAGGGCAAGGGTGTCACGATCGAAAACAAGACGGTCGGCGGTTCCATTCCAAAGGATTTCATTCCCGCAGTCATCAAGGGCCTTAACGAGGCAGCTCTGAACGGTGTTGTTGGTGGCTATCCTGTAATCGATGTTCACATCGATATCGTCGACGGTTCCTACCATGATGTGGATTCCAACGAAATGGCCTTCAAGATGGCAGCAATCTTTGCTCTCAAGGATGGTCTGAAGAACGCCAAGCCGATCCTACTCGAGCCAATCATGAAAGTTGAGGCTGTTACCCCTGAGGAGTATCAGGGCGACATCATGGGCGATCTCAATCGTCGTCGCGGCAAGATCATGTCGATCGAAACCAAGGCAATCGTTACCAGTGTTAATGCCGAGGTTCCTCTCTCCGAGATGTTCGGATACGCTACTTCCATCCGCTCCCTCTCCAAGGGACGCGCTTCCTACTCCATGGAACCATCTCATTTCGAACAGGTCCCGGCCCAGGTATTGGCCGCGGTTCTCGACCAGAAAAACTAACCAACTACGACTATGGCCGCAGGACAACGCATCCGCATCAGACTTAAAGGCTTCGATTTCCGCCTTCTTGACATCTCGGCACTCGAGATTGTTGAGACAGCCAAGCGGACTGGATCGAAAGTCACGGGTCCAATCCCTCTTCCTACCCGTATCGAGAAGTTCACGGTGAACCGCTCTCCGCACGTCGATAAAAAGTCCATGGATCAGTTCGAGATTCGTACCCACAAGCGTCTCCTCGACATCCTTGAACCGACCGCCAAGACGGTTGATGAGCTTCGCAAGCTCAATCTTCCTGCCGGCGTCGATATCACCATCAAGATCTGACCTCTCTTTAAACTTTACCAATCCGTACCATGAGCATCGGCGTTCTCGGCAAAAAAATCGGCATGACCCGTGTCTATGACACCAAGGGTCGTATTCGCCCCGTCACGGTCATCGAGGCCGGTGGCAACCGTATCCTTCAAGTCAAGAGCAAGGAGAAGGATGGTTATTCTTCCGTCCAGGTCGGATTCGGCGATCAGAAGGAACAGCGTGTTCCCAAGGCGCAGAAGGGACATTTCGCAAAGACAGCTTCTACACCCAAGCGCTTTATCCGTGAG
The DNA here is from genome assembly GCA_903868795.1 of uncultured Spartobacteria bacterium. Classification (GTDB taxonomy): domain Bacteria; phylum Verrucomicrobiota; class Verrucomicrobiia; order Chthoniobacterales; family UBA6821; genus UBA6821. The sequence continues at coordinate 5,105 of CAIPWR010000138.1, forward strand.
TTCCGACTCAAGGACGGAGATGTTCTTCCGGAGTCTGTCGATCTGCCCGTTACAACTTTCAAGGATGGACAGTATGTTGACGTGATCAGCACCTCCAAGGGCAAAGGCTTCCAGGGTGTTGTCAAGCGCTTCCGATTTGCGGGTCAACCTGAGACCCACGGTTCCATGATGCATCGTCGTAACGGTGCTATCGGTAACCGTCTCACCCCCGGTCGTGTCTGGAAAAATATGGGCATGCCAGGTCATATGGGTGACGAGCGCGTCACCATGCAGAATCTTGAGATCGTTCAGGTCCGTGAAGCCGATGGTGTTATCCTGATCAGCGGATGCATCCCAGGCGCCAAGGGAACCTACGTCGTGGTTCGCCCCTCCAAGAAGAAGAAATCCTCAAAAGCAGCAGAGTAATCCATGAGCGCCACTATCCTCACAGCCGACGCGGCCAAACAGGCCAAGATCGAGATCATTACTGACGGCAAGGGAACGCAGGCCGTCCACGATGTGGTCGTCGCTATGCGCGCTAATCGCCGCAGCGGTACCGCTTCCGTTAAGACCAAAGCAACCGTTAATCTTTCCGGCAAAAAGCCCTGGAAGCAAAAAGGTACCGGCCGCGCCCGTGCCGGTTACGCTAGCTCTCCTGTGTGGTCTGGTGGTGGCGTTGTCCATGGACCCGAGCCAGTTTTTGTCAAAGGTGTTTTTGTTAACCGCTACGCTAAGAAGACTCCTAAGTCGGTCAAGAAGCTTGCATTCCGCAAGGCTCTCAGCGCTCGCATTCTCTCCGGAGATGTTCTTGTGGTGGAGTCCTTCGATGTGACGGAACCCAAGACCAAGGCTTTTGTCACCCTCGTCAAAGGACTCGCCGGCGATGTTCGCAGGACACTCGTCATCGCGGTTTCCTTTAATGACAAGACCTTCCTGGCTGGTCGTAACGTCGCCAAGGACCTTCTGATGACCGCTGCAGAGGTCAATACTGAGAATCTCCTCGCTTTCGACAAGATCATCATCACCAAGGATGCCCTTGAGGCTCTTGGCAACCGCCTCCAAGGCTAACCGCTGCACGGCAATGAAAGAAGCACACGATATAATCAAGAGCGTCCTTGTGACGGAGAAGGCCAGCCTCCTTTCCGAGAAGCTGAACAAGTACGTTTTCCGCGTCGCCCCTGCTGCAAACAAGATCGAGATCAAGCGCGCGATTGAGACACTTTTCAAGAAGAAGGTCTCTTCGGTCAATACCTCTCAGGTCGAGGGCAAGAAGAAGCGCGAGCGTCGTGCTGATTTCGGCCGACGCGCCCATTGGAAAAAAGCTGTCGTCACCCTTGCCGAAGGCGAGAAAATCGACATCGCGTAACCAAAAGCCGTAGACCTCATCACCCGATACGACCATGGCATTAAAAACTTTCCGCCCTCTCACTCCTTCACAGCGTTTCAAGGCATTGCCTTCCTTCGAGGAGATTACCAAGAGCAAGCCTGAGAAGTCTCTCACCGAGAGCAAGAAGCGAACCGGCGGCCGAAACAATATGGGCCGCAAGACCTCCCGTCATCGTGGCGGTGGTCACAAGCGCAGGCTCCGTATCATTGATTTCAAGCGTAGTCGTCGCGACGCGATCGCTGAGGTCGTGGCTGTGGAATACGATCCAAATCGTACAGCACGCCTGGCATTGATCCAATATGCTGACGGTGAGAAGGCTTATATTCTTCATCCAGCCGGACTTATTGTTGGAGCCAAGGTTTCCGCAGGAGCAACTGCAGAGCCGAATGTAGGCAATGCACTCCCCTTAAAGGCTATCCCGCTCGGTCTTGCTCTCCACAATGTGGAGTTGACTCCTGGTAAAGGTGGCCAGATCGTGCGCAGCGCTGGATCGCAGGCCATTCTGAGCAACCGCGAAGGCGGGTATGCTCTTCTTAAGATGGCTTCCGGAGAACTTCGTCGCGTTAATGAAGAGTGCTACGCCACCATCGGTCAGGTCGGTAATATCGAGCATATGAATGTTTCCAGTGGTAAGGCTGGACGCTCACGTTGGCTCGGAATTCGTCCTCAAACCCGTGGTATGGCGATGAACCCGGTCGATCACCCGATGGGTGGCGGTCAGGGTAAGAGCAAGGGCGGTGGCGGACGCCACCATCCGATGAGCCCATGGGGACAACTCTCCAAGGGATTCAAGACCCGTCGCAAACACAAGCAGAGCGATACCTTCATCGTTCAGCGCCGCAAAAAGAAATAATCTCCCATGTCACGCTCACTTAAAAAAGGCCCGTTCGTGGAGTGGAAACTCCTCGAGAAGATCGACAAGCTCAACGAAGGCAACGTCAAGAAGCCCATCAAGACCTGGTCTCGCCGTTCCACTGTCACACCCGATTTCGTGGGTCACACTTTCAATGTGCACAACGGTCGTTCCTTCATTCCCGTGTTTGTCACCGAGAATATGGTTGGACACAAGCTCGGCGAGTTTGCACCAACCCGTATTTTCAAGAAGCACGGTTCACACACCGCAAAGGTTACGAAGTAACAACGTTATTGCCACCCGCTATGATTTCAACCCGTTCATGCCAACTTTCCGCAGCGACTGCGGCCGCCCTCCTAGGGTTGCCGATTGCAGCAGCTGTTGCGCAAGAGAACGGGGATTCGGGTGCCACGCTCCGCGAAAAGCTCATTCTTTCCGAGGCTTCCATCAAAGGGCTCACCGAGAGTCTGGCAATTGCCAATGGGGAGTCTGAACTCTTTAAGCGAAAGTCCGATGAACTCAATGAGCGTATCGAGGCTCTTGGGATTGCAACCGCCGACAAAGAGACGGAAAACCTTCGCTCCCGCCTCCTCGCCGCTGTTCGTGATCTTCGTCTTCTCCAGAAGCAGAATGATGCTTCGCGCGATCATCTGACCGCCCTGACCGAGTCTGTCATGGAGTTACTCAAGAAGTCCGAAGGTATTGAGCCCAAAGCCCGGCTCAAGGTTGAGGAGGAGTTACGTTCCTGCTCCGCATATATCAATCAGGAAAGGAGTCTCCCTGAGTCCTCACAGGCCGACCTTACGACGGGGACCATTGTTGAAGTGAAGCCGGATCTTTCTCTTGTTGTGGCAAATCTAGGTTCCCGTCAGGGAGTCAAGACCGGCATGCCTTTCCAAGTATGGCGTGGTGACCGCCAGGTTGCTTCCGTCCGTGTTGTGGATGTCCGTGACTCGATCAGCGGCGCCATTGTACAAAACACCATCACTCCCGCCGAGTCCGTAAGGTCTGGCGATACACTCCGCATCGATACCACCCGCTAATTTTTTTACCCATGCAAGTCATCGCCACCCACCGCTACGCGAAAATATCAGCCTTCAAGGCACGCGAGGTCACTCGTGAGATCCAGGGCCTTCCAGCAGTTGATGCGCTCCAGCAGCTCGCCTTCATTCCCAAAAAAGCAGCTCCTCTGATTGCCAAGACTCTTAAGAGCGCAATCGCGAATGCTGAGCACAACAACAATATCCGTCCCGAACTCCTTGTGATCAAGGAGGCTGTTATTGGGGAGGCCCCGACCATCAAGCGTGTGCGTCCCAAAGCCCGTGGTAGCGCTGGTCCTGTCCGCAAGCGCAACAGCCATATCCGGATCGTTCTCACGGACGAGGTCGCTATTGTCCGCCGCTCGGACAAGCCAAAGACCAAATCTTCTGCCAAGCCAAAGGCCAAAGCCACGAAAGAAGTACCCGCTTCCGCTGCTCCTGCAGTTGATGAGGTTACCGAGACATCCGTCGAAACCAACGACTAAGCAGAGAAGCCAATCACCTTATAACGAACACCTACTATGGGACAAAAAGTCAACCCCATCGGCTTCCGCCTTCCGATCACCCGCGACTGGACCTCACGCTGGTACGCCACGGAAAAAGAATTTGCCGATTTCCTCTACGCCGATCAGCAGATTCGCAATTGGCTAAAGAAGAAGCTTAAGACTGCTGCGGTTTCCCGCATCGTCATTGAGCGTGCTTGGAACAGTGTCCGTGTCACCATTTTCACGGCTCGTCCTGGTATCGTGATCGGTCGCAAGGGGTCTGAGATCGAGACGATGACCAAGAAGGTTTCCGATCTCGCAGGCGGCAAACAGGCCAAGATCGACATCATCGAGATCAAGCAGCCTGAGATCGATGCGCAGCTTGTTGCTGAAAGCGTTGCCGGACAACTCGAGCGCCGTATCGGATTCCGTCGTGCCATGAAGAAATCGATGCAGATCGCCATGGACATGGGTGCTGATGGTATCAAGATCCGTGCCAGTGGACGTCTCGGAGGTGCTGAAATCGCCCGAACGGAAGTTGTTCGCGCCGGAACAATCCCTCTTCACACTCTCCGTACTACGATCGACTATGGTTTTGCTGAAGCCGATACCGTTGCTGGAAAGATCGGCGTGAAGTGCTGGATCTGTAAAAAGCCAGAGAAAATCGGCGAGCCACGCGGTGCCTCACCCACATCTGCACCTGCACCCGCTGCAGTGGAGGCAGTAGCCTAAATCATATTTTCATTCTAATTTTTTAAAGGAGAGAAGCCATGCCCTTACTGCCAAAAAGAGTCAAGTACCGCAAGACCCAGCGCGGAAGCCGCACCGGGATTGCTTCGCGCAATATCAATATCGATTTCGGTGAATTCGGCCTCCAGACTTTGGAGCGCGCCTGGATCACCAACACACAGATCGAAGCGGCCCGTGTTGCACTGACCCGTAACATGAAGCGTAAGGGAAAACTTTGGATCCGTATTTTCCCAGACAAGTCAGTCACTGCCCGCCCACCCGAGACCCGAATGGGTAAGGGAAAAGGACAGCCTGAATACTGGGTTGCGACGGTTCGTCCCGGGAATATCTTATTTGAGCTTGACGGCGTTTCCGAGACCGTGGCTCGCGAGTCCTTGCGCCTTGCAGCCAATAAGCTGCCGATCCGCACCAAGTTCATCACCCGTCACCACGCCTCCTAATTTTTAGGCACACGACCACAGGAACCGAATATGACTCTTGACGAAATCCGCGAATTAACGCCTACTGAACTTGCTTCCCGTAAGAAGGAATTGCGCCAGGAGATCTTCCACCTGCGCCTTCAGCAGCAGGCCGGACAGCTTGAAAAGCCCCATCTCCTGACCACGATGCGCCGTGAGATCGCACGCCTTGAAACCGTACTCACTGCTAAAACCAAAGCAACCAAGGCGCTCTAAGCACAATAGGCCACCGCACCGATGAACGAAACAGCCACCACCACTACTTCCACTGCCTCCTCAGACGAGTCCCGATCACTTCGTAAGACTCGTGTCGGTGAGGTGATCTCCGACAAGATGGACAAGACCATTGTGGTCAAGACGGTAACCCGAGTTCCACATCCTCTTTTTGGCAAGATCATTAAGCAGGTGAAGAAATTTCACGTCCACGACGAAAAGAACGAAGCTAAGATTGGCGATCGTGTCTCCATCATGGAGACCCGTCCTCTCAGTCGCCTGAAGCGCTGGCGCTTGGTCGAGGTGATCCGTCACTAAGTCATCGACGAGAACCAAACTCTTCTAGAACCAAACCCTTTTAGGAACCAGTACCATGATTCAGATTCGCTCACGTCTCGATGTCGCCGACAACACCGGCGCCCGCATGGCCACCATGATTGGCGTCATTGGAAAGCGCACGCTTTCAGCCCGCATCGGTGATGTCATTACCGCAAATGTCAAGGAAGCCGCCACAGGTGGCGCCGTGAAAAAGGGTGATGTGGTTCGGGCCGTTGTCGTCCGTACCCGCCAGCCAGTTCGCCGTGAGGATGGTTCCTATCTTCGCTTTGATAGCAATGCAATCGTCATCATTGACAAGGACCAGAATCCCCGCGGCACACGTATTTTCGGTCCTGTCGCTCGCGAACTTCGTGAAAAGAATTTCATGAAGATTGTTTCCCTTGCCCCCGAGGTTCTCTAATTTTAAAGATAATGCCAGCACTACAGCTCAATAAAACCCATGTCCATGCCGGTGATCTTGTGAAGGTTATCTCGGGGAACCATCGTGGTTCCGAGGGTAAGATTCTCCAAGTCAACCGTGCCAAACATCAGGTCGTCATCGAAGGTGTCCGCATGATTAAAAAGCATGTGAAGCGCTCCCAGGAGCAGCCTAACGGTGCGATCATCGAGCGCGAAGGACCGATTCATATCTCTAACGTCAAGCTTCTCGAAAAGGCAACCCGTGATGGTGCTGCCAAGTCGAAAAACGAGAAGAGTGAGAAGGCTCCCAAAGCTAAGAAAGCCACCAAGGCCAAGGCTCCTAAGGCTGAATAACTGAACAAGGCCCCATAATAAAAGGATACAGAGACATGTCACTGCCCATTGCCGAACTTCAGAACGAATACACAACGCGCGTCATCCCGGCTCTCAAGGAGAAGCGTGGATACAAGAACGTTCATCAAGTTCCCCGCCTCACCAAGGTCGTCATCAACACCTCCATCGCTTCGGCTCCCGATGTGAAGGCAGCGCTTGAGATCGCCAAAGATGAGCTAGAACTCATCACCGGCCAGAAGCCCGTCGAGACAATTTCCAAAAAAGCTATTTCCAATTTTAAGCTTCGTGCCGGTCAGGCCATCGGAGCCAAGGTCACTCTCCGTGGCCGTATCATGTACGAGTTTCTTGAGCGTCTCATCAAGACGGCTCTTCCCCGTATCCGTGACTTTCGTGGTGTTTCCACGCGTGCTTTTGACGGAAATGGTAACTACACTCTTGGTGTGACGGATCAGTCCATCTTCCCCGAGGTTGAACTCGACAAGATCAAGCGCAACATCGGATTCGATATCACCATCGTCACTTCCGCCACGAGCAATGACGAGGCACGCGCCCTCCTCACCGAGCTCGGAATGCCTTTTGCCGGCCGTAATGCCAAGAAGGTTGAAAAAGCCGATACTGCTTCCGCAGATCAGGCTCCTGAATCCGCTTCCGCCTAATTATCAATGAGTGCACTGACCGATCCCATCGCCGATCTGCTCACCCGAGTCCGCAACGCTGTTAGCGTGCAGAAGGATGAGTTCTTCGTTCCCTATTCCAAGATCAAGAGCGACATCGTCGCCATCCTCAAGCACGAGGGTTATATCGAGGAGTACGAACTCGACAACAAGGAGGCCCATCCCCGCATCAAGATTCGTCCCCGCTATGTGGGCAAGACTCCAGCGATTGCAGGCCTTCGTCGCATTAGTCGCCCAGGTCTCCGTCGTTACGTCGGAAGTGAGGAGATCCCTCGCGTGCTCGGTGGGCTCGGCATCTCCATCATCTCCACATCACGTGGCGTCCTCTCGGGTCATGAGGCCCGCAAGCAGAAAGTCGGCGGAGAACTTCTCGCCTACATCTGGTAACCCGGTAAACTATTTTTCTTGCTATGTCCCGTATTGGTAAAACACCCATCACTCTCCCTGACAAAGTCAAGGTTTCCGTTGCAGACGGAAACCAAATCAGCGTCGAGGGCCCTAAAGGCAAGCTCACTTGGGAGCTTCCTAAGGGAATCACCATTTCAACAGAGGGAGCAGTTCTCACTGTCGCCCGCGCCAATGAGCAGCGTGAGGTCCGCGCCCTCCATGGTCTTTCCCGCGCGCTCATCAACAACATGGTGAACGGAGTCAGCAATGGCTTCCGTCGCGATCTCGAGATTCAGGGCGTTGGATTCCGCGCCGCAGTCAAGGGCGACAAGCTTGATCTCTCGATCGGTTACTCCCACCCTGTCCTCTTCCCTATTCCCAAGGAGATCAAAATTGCTGTCACCGACAACACCAAGATCTCCATCGAGGGAATCGACAAGCATCTCGTCGGTCAGGTGGCCGCCGATATCCGTGCTTATTACCCACCAGAGCCCTACAAGGGCAAGGGTATCCGCTACTCCGACGAGGTTGTTCGCCGCAAGGAAGGCAAGACTGTCCAGTAACCCAAGGATCATTATCCCATGTCCGCAACAAATTCCCGCAAACTGCGTCACGTACGCCTCCGCAAGAAGGTCTCCGGCACCGCCGAGAGGCCCCGTCTGGCGGTACACTTCTCCGGTCAGCACATCACCGCCCAGGTCATCGACGATCTTGCCGGCAATACGTTGGCCAGTGTTAACACCACGGAGGAATCCTTCACTAAGGATGCTACTTCCCGCGCCAACGTGGCCACCGCCATCAAGGTTGGAAAACTCATCGCTGAACGCGGTCTAGCCAAGAAGATCGACAAGGTCGTCTTCGATCGTGGTGGTTTTATGTATCATGGCAAGGTGAAAGCCCTCGCCGAGGCAGCCCGTGAGGGAGGACTTCAGTTCTAATATTTCTATGGATGACAAACGCCCCAAACGCGGACCACGCCGTGACAAGCCCGTCGACGACACACCCAAGGACACAATCGAGAAGGTTGTCTTCATCAATCGTTGCGCCAAGGTAGTTAAAGGTGGTCGCCGCTTCAGCTTTAGTGCCCTCATCGTCACAGGTGACATGAAGGGACGTGTCGGTATCGGATTTGGCAAAGCCAATGAGGTCAGCGAAGCAATCCGCAAAGGATCCGATGCAGCCCGTAAGGCTATGGTTCCTGTGGCAATTTCGGGAATGACAATTCCTCACGAGACCTTCGGTGAGTTCGGAGGTGGACGCGTCCTCCTCCGTCCTGCATCCCCGGGTACCGGTGTTATCGCCGGTGGTGGAGTTCGCGCCGTCCTTGAGGCGGTCGGTGTCCGTGACGTTCTTGCCAAGTCCCTTGGATCCAGCAACCACTCCAATGTGGTCAAGGCCACCCTTGCAGCTCTGACCAGTCTGCGTCCGCGCAATGAAATCATGAAGCTGCGTGGAAAGAAAATCCGCACTCAGGAACCCGAAGTTGCAGCAGCAGCCTAAGCCCTAAGCCAATCCAACGATTACTAGTATGACAACCATGCGACTTCACAATCTCGTTCCTCGCCCTGGTGCCAAGCATCGCAAGAAGCGCCTTGGTATCGGCGAAAGCAGCGGCCACGGTAAGACTTCTGGTCGAGGCCACAAGGGTCAAAAAGCACGTTCCGGCGGCAGCGTCCGTCTTGGATTCGAGGGCGGTCAGATGCCCCTGATCCGTCGCCTTCCCAAGCGTGGTTTCAATAATTTTGATTTTAAGCCCGTTTATGCTGTGGTGAACCTCGACACACTCGAGGAGCGCTTTGAATCCGGTGCCAAGATTGACGAGGCAGCACTTCGTTCCCTTCGACTTGTTCATGGTCGCAATGACGGAATTAAGCTTCTTGCTCGCGGTACCATCACTAAGAAGTTCACTGTCGAGGTGGACAAGTCGAGTGCAGCGGCCAAGGAAAAACTTGAAGCTGCAGGAGGCTCCCTTGTTCTTCGTGAGCGTCAGACCAAGATCGCCACGAGGGCGACTTTGAAGGCTGCTCCGAGAAAAGCGGTCAAGGCTTCCTGAACAAAACTCATAATCCATAGAACGCACTTGCGTTCGATTGGATTAAAAAAGGCCGTTTACCACTGAGTGCCAGTATGATCTCTGCGTTCGCCAATATCTTCAAGATTCCCGAGTTGAGGCAGCGTGTCCTCTTCACACTTGGCATGATTGTTATCATGCGCATTGGTGCAGCAATCACAACTCCCGGTGTCAATGCTCAGGTGTTGCGTGAGTGGTTTCAAAACGTAGCTGATCACAGTGCAGGAGGCGGTGCAGCCGCACTCTTCAATCTCTTCTCCGGTGGAGCTCTTGGGAATTGTGCTATCTTCTCGCTTGGTATCATGCCCTACATCAGTGCATCGATCATGCTCCAACTTCTTGGGGCTGTGATTCCTAAGCTGGGGCGTCTTGCCCGTGAGGATGGTGGGCGTCAGAAAATCGCCCAGTACACTCGGTACACGACCATCGCGCTTTGCGTGTTCCAGGGCTATCTCCTAGCACTCTCTTTCGAGAGCCCTCAGTCGAACCCTTTCCTTCCCGGCATCTCCGACACGATTGCACGCCTCGGCATCCCATTGGTTTCCGATCCCGGTATTGCTTTCCGACTCCTGACGGTGTTGATCATGACAGCTGGAACTTTGTTCTTGATGTGGATCGGCGATCAGATTACCGAGCGTGGTATCGGTAACGGTATTTCCGTAATCATCACCATTGGCATCTTAGCCCAGCTCCCTGCCGGTCTGGTGCAGGCTTGGAGGACTTTTGTTCCTAGTGGTGGTGAGGCGACCCAAGTAAGTCCCGTTGTCCTTGTCATCCTCTGTGCATTCCTTTTCCTAGTGATCGCGTCTGTTATTGCGATCACTCAGGCGACGCGTCGCATCAGTGTTCAGTATGCCAAGCGCGTTGTGGGCAGAAAGGTCTATGGCGGTCAGACACAATACATGCCACTGAAGGTTAACTATGCCGGCGTGATGCCAATCATCTTTGCCCAAGCAATCCTGATGTTCCCATCGACCATCATGAATATGGCCTTTGGAAACAGGCCTTGGGCCGTTGAGATTGCAAATCTTCTCACGAATGGATGGCTCCACTACGTTCTCTATGCCGTCCTGATCTTCAGCTTTAGTTATTTCTGGGTCGCGACCCAGTTCCAGCCAGCACAGATCGCTGATGATTTGAAAAAGTATGGTGGCTTCATTCCAGGAGTCCGTCCCGGAAAGCCTACTGCTGACTTCCTCGATTACACCATGGGTCGCCTAACCTTCGCAGGTGCTCTCTTTCTCGTGGTGATAGCCATTCTCCCTCAACTCCTGAGCCGCGCCCTCAATGTCCCTTACATGGCCGCCCAGTTCTTCGGAGGTACCGGACTGCTCATTATTGTCGGAGTCACTCTTGATACGATGCGTCAGGTTGAGACATTCCTACTACAGCGTCATTATGACGGATTCCTTCGCAAGGGTAAAATCCGCGGCCGCAGCGCTCCTCGTCCCTCGGTAGGTGGATCAACTGTCAGCGACTCCACCGTTGTTAAGATCGTTGCCGGAATCGGATTGTTCGTGATTGCCGGTTTGGCTGCCTACCTCAGCACGCACCGCTGACCCATTTCGGTGAATCCGGTGAACCAGCGGATCGTTCTTCTCGGTCCGCCGGCATCAGGGAAGGGAACCCAGGCCGATAGGCTCTCGGACACATTTGGTATTCCCCATGTTTCTACGGGTGCCCTACTCCGTTCAGAATGTGCGCGTGGAACGGTGTTGGGTCGTGAAGCCGATGCTGCCACAAGCAAGGGGTTGCTGGTATCTGATGAACTCGCAGTGCGCATTGTCGCCAATTGGATGCAGGAGCATGGCCCACGATTTCTTTTCGACGGATTTCCCAGGACAGTGGGGCAGGCAGCGCATCTGGATGCAGCTCTAACTTCTCTCAAGGCTCCGTTGGATCTGGTGATCCTGCTCGAACTTTCCGACGAAGCCATCCGTCAACGTATTCTCGAACGGATCTCGTGCCTGAAATGCGGAGCCACCTATAGCACTTCCCTTCATACGCATGCCGAAGGTGATGCGTGTCCTCGTTGCGGTGCGACCTTGGTCCGTCGCAATGATGATACCGCTGAGGCGCTGGAGCAGCGCTTGAAGGTCTATCGCGAACTCACCATGCCTGTGGTCGGCTACTATGAGGAAACTGCGCCCAGAATCTTGCAGCGCATTGACGCGGGAAAGGGGAGCGATGATATTTTTGCGAAGTTGTCATCCTTGGTTGTAGGAGAAAATTAAGAGTTTTGAATATGAGGTATGAGAAAGGATCCTATTTGCAAAACGGATTGATGCTTCTTCAGTCAGTGTCGTTTGATGCGACTTTCATCATTCACCATTCATAATTCTGCCTTTCCCTGTTATGTCCATTCCAATAAAAACAACTGCTGAGATTGAGAAGATGCGCGCCGCCGGTCGCGCTGCCGCTACTGTGCTTGATCGCTTGGCAAAACTCGTTGTGCCTGGTGTGACTACCGGAGAGATTGACCGAAAGGCGGGTGAATTCATGGCGGAACTTGGATGCAAAAGCGCTTTCTTGGGATACCGCGGCTTTCCGGCCCAAACCTGCATCTCAATCAACGAGGAGGTCGTACATGGCATCGGAGGAGAGCGCCGTCTCGTCTACGGTGACATCGTGAAAATCGATACCGGAGTTGTCCTGGATGGCTGGATCGGAGACACGGCGACTACGGTTCCATGCGGCGCAATCGACCCGGAAACCGAGAGGCTGATCACTTCTACCAAGCGCATTCTCGAGGGGGCGATTCCATATGCCGTAGCCGGACGCCGCTTGGGAGATCTTTCGAACTACATCGAGACGGAAGCCCTCAAACAGGGGTTTGGCGTTGTGCGGGAGTTTGTCGGACACGGCGTCGGCCGTAAGCTGCATGAGGAGCCGCAGATCCCCAACTACGGCAGGAAAGGCACTGGTCCGAAACTCAAGGCGGGCATGACTCTTGCGATCGAACCCATGATCAATCTCGGGGTTGAGGGAGTACGGATTCTGGATGACGGGTGGACGGTGGTGACGTCGGATGGCAAGCCCTCTTCTCATTTTGAGCACACGATTTTAGTGACAGAAAATGAACCAGAAGTGTTGACATGCCTACCTCTGATAGCTTAAAACACCAGGCCCTAGTCGTAGAAAGACTGTCCATGGCCCGCTTCCGAGTGGAGTTGGCCGGAGGCAGGAGAATGTTGGCTACGGTATCCGGTCGGTTGCGTCTGAAGTTCACGCGCATCGCTCCTGGGCACCATGTAGTGATCAGCGTTTCGCCCTACGATCTCAACCAGGGAACAATCATCCAGCGACTCCCGCAGTCATCACCCAGCCCTAGCCAATAACCCGACACAATCGACGCCACCCGCGCCGCTGTTTTTCCACGCATGAAAGTCCGAGCTTCTGTCAAACGTCTTTGCGAAACCTGCAAGATCGTCCGCCGCAATAACGTGGTCCGCGTTGTCTGCAAGAACCCCCGTCACAAGCAGCGCCAGGGCTGATACTAGACGTCACTCATCAAACACTCCCTGCACCCACCTCAATAGACCAACACCATGCCACGACTACTCGGCGTAGAAATCCCCGGCGACAAGCGCATCGAAGCCTCGCTCGTTTACATTTACGGTATCGGCCCGAAGACCTCCAAGCGCGTTCTCGAGCAGGCCAACATCAACCCCGATACCCGCGCCAAGGAGCTCTCTCCCGAGCAGATCGGTTCGATCATTTCCGCAATTTCAGCCCAGAAAGTCGTCATCGAGGGTGATCTTCGTCGTGAACTTCAGGGAAACCTCAAGCGCCTCCAGGCAATCAATTGCTACCGTGGCCTTCGCCACCGTCGTGGACTTCCCGTACGTGGCCAGCGCACCCAGACCAATGCACGCACCCGCAAGGGTCCCCGCAAGACCGTCGGCGTCGTCCGCGCGAAGGATTAATCCGACTCAGCTCCTAGCAACGAATAGCACGTACCAAGTTCATGTCCGAAGAAACGCCCGTAACACCTGAAATCCCGGCAGCTGCCGAGGTTCCTGCAGAAGTTCCCGCCACTCCAGTAGCCTCCACGGAGGCTGCCGCTCCAGCCAAAGCTGAGAAGCCCAAGGCCAAGAAGAGCAAGGAGAAGAAAGTTGAGGAGGCCGCACCCGCCGCTCCGATCAGCTTCAATCTCGACGACCCGATCGAGCCACCCAAGATCGTCAAGGCCAAGGGTAGCAAAAACATCACCCACGGGATTGCCCACGTTCAGGCTACCTTCAACAACACGATCGTGAGTGTCACCGACATGCGTGGTGCCGTTCTTGGCTGGTCCAGCGCCGGTAAGATGGGTTTCAAGGGATCCCGTAAGAGCACTGCCTATGCAGCTCAGATGGTGGCCCAAGATGCCTGCCGTCAGGCCATGGGTCATGGACTCAAGGAGGTCGAGGTTCGCGTGAAGGGTCCTGGATCAGGTCGTGAATCCGCAGTCCGTGCCATGCAGGCCATTGGCCTCGAGATTTCCATCATCCAAGATGTTACCCCCGTTCCGCATAACGGATGCCGCCCTCCAAAACAGCGTCGCGTCTGATCCGGAACTTCAACTCTCCACTTTAACTTTTTCATATCATGGCCCGTTACACAGGACCCAAAACAAAAGTCAGTCGCCGTTATGGCGTTCTTCTCGCAGGATCAGCACGTGCTTTCGAGCATAAGCCTTATCCTCCCGGCATGCACGGTCCGAAGGGCTCGCGACGCAAGGTTTCCGAGTATGGCACCGCGCTTGCTGAGAAGCAGAAGCTTCGTTTCCAGTATGGTGTTCTTGAGCGCCAGTTCCGCCGCTACTTCGAGACAGCTCTGAAGACCCGTGGAGTCACCGGACTCATCCTTCTTCAGCTTCTTGAGAGGCGCCTTGACAACGTCGTTTACCGCATGGGCTTTGCTAAGACCCGTTCGGCTGCCCGTCAGATGGTTTCCCACGGCCACGTTGCTGTGAACGGCCGCAAGTGCGATGTCTCCTCCGCGACACTCAAGGTTGGTGATGTTGTTGCTGTCCGCGAAAAGGATGGCTCCAAGCGCCTCGCCCAGCGTGGTCTGGATCAGACTCAGATCGTTGATGCTCCGGATTGGCTTCTTGTCGATAAGGAGGCTCTTAGTGGCAAGGTTGTGCGCATTCCTACCCGTGAGGAAATTAACCCTGTGGTGAACGAGCAGCTCGTTGTTGAGCTCTACTCGCGCTAAGCAGAACATTAGTAATTTCAAGAAAAGCCGCCCGGAGCGATCCGCGGCGGCTTTTTTATTGTTGTATTCACGCAACTGTAAGGGTGAGAGAGGGACGGGGTAACTTGCCCACTTCCCACAGCAAGGATATCTTCAAGCGTATGATGCAGATGAAGCGAGTGGTTGACTGGGTGAGACTGATCGGAGCGTTCCTTCTGATGCTGAATGTCTCCAAGCTTGTCGCGCAGGATCCAAGCAATGTCCAAAGCAAGGAGCAGAGCATGCTCGACCGCATCATGCATCCCGACCGAAGTAGGCAGAGTGCCTATCAGGGAAAGGAGTTCAACTCCAAGGGAAGCCCCTACGACAAGGCCTTCTCAATCAAGGAATACGCCGGTGCCCGTGAGTATGGTTCCCACTCTTATGAGACCAAGGGCTTTGCCTCCGGGGTGAAAGGGTGGCTTGGCGATCACTTCTTTCCCAAGAAGAAGCTCTCCGGAAACCTGGAGAAAGCGAATCGCGATGCCGAAAAGAAATTCGACGCCAAGGATTTCAAAACCAAAAACTTTACGGACCTTGATAAAACAAGCCCCTACTCCTCCAAGGGGGACTTTCCGACGAAAAGCATCTCTCTCAAGGGAAAGACGCAGGGGGCCATCGATAACAATCCCCAGCTCGAGGATGCCATCCGTAAGGGCCTCTCCATCGATGATGTCAGGAAACTGCTCAACAAGGGGCCGTGATTCTGTTTTGCTGTTTACCTTTATTCCATGAGCAGTACCAGCAGCCCCAATAGCATCTTCTCCGATCAACTCCCGGCCCTCATAGCCGGCTGTGCCCAGGTCCTCAGTGAGAAGGAACTGACCACCAAGCTCGGACTGGGACGACCTCTGAAGGTGAAGCTCGGTGTCGACCCTACTTCACCCGACATCCATCTCGGGCATACGGTCGGTCTCTCCAAGCTTCGCCAGTTCCAGGAGCTCGGACATGAGGCGATCCTGATTATCGGAGACTTCACCGCCATGATCGGTGACCCGAGCGGTCGCTCGGCAACCCGTCCCCATCTCTCGCATGATCAGGTGATGGAGCATGCCAAGACCTATCAGGATCAGGCCTTCAAGATTCTGGATCCCGAGAAAACCTCGGTCCGGTTCAATGGTGAATGGTTTGGCAATATGACCTTCCAAGATGTCATGAGGCTGAACAGCCGAGTCACCCTGCAGCAGATGCTTCAGCGCGAGGATTTCCGAGAGCGAATCGACAAGGGGCTCCCCGTCCGTGCCCATGAGATCCAGTACCCGATCATGCAGGGATGGGATTCCGTCGTAATTCAAGCCGATGTGGAACTCGGAGGCACCGATCAACTCTTCAATATCCTTGTCGGCCGTGATCTCCAGCATGAGGAGGGACAGCACCAACAGGTCGCCATGATGCTCCCCATCCTGACTGGCCTCGACGGCATTCAGAAGATGAGCAAGAGCTTGGGGAATGCCGTAGGCGTCACCGAGGTGCCAGGGGAAATGTTTGGCAAGCTGATGAGTATCTCCGACGAACAGATGGGGGAATACTACCGTCTCCTGCTCCACGAGGAGCTTTCTGCCGAAACTCATCCCATGGAGGCCAAGAAGTCTCTGGCCGAGCGCCTCACGTCCCGCTTCCATTCCGCGGCCGAAGCCAAGCATGCACGCGACGAGTTCGAACTTCGTTTCTCGAAGAAGGATCTGGAGGCCGCTGATCTGCCTTCCTATGCGCCAGCAGCCGATCTACCCCTCGATATCATCTCGATCGGTGTGGATGCCTTTGATCGGGTTTTTGCCATCAAGAAATCCCGCGGTGACGTCCGGCGTCTTGTCGAGGGAGGAAGTGTCTCGTGGAAGGGGGAGAAAGTCACCGATCCCAAAGCGATTCTCACACTTGATGGACCGGGTGTCCTGAAGCTGGATCGCAAGAGTGCCGTCAGGGTTGAGTAGGTGTAGGAAACTAGGAATCGGGGCTGGGTAATAGGTAATAGGTTATCGGGATTTGGTGCCCTCCTTCTGATTTCCGAGAACCGATACACCTGATTCAATCATTCCTTCTGTGACAATTTCTTCATCTAAGGAGATGAAGCTTGCCGGTGTATAGTGCCGGGTGACAAAGATGTCGGCTTGCCATGACTAAAAATCTCTTTGGAAAAGTAACGCCCGACAGCCTCTCCAAGGCAAAACAGGAAGCTTCAAAATCCGTCACGGATCACGAGAAGCGATTGCTGGATGTCTGTTGTCTGAAGCTTGAAAACGCGCTCTTCTCCATGAAGAGCAGCGAAGAGGGGCTTGCAGAGTCTGATGTGGAGGCCTTACGCCAGGAGTGGGGCCCGAACGATCTCGGTCAGAAGAAGAAGCATGGCTTCGTCATGGAGATCCTGATGCGGTGCAAGAATCCGCTCGTCATTCAGTTGCTCGTTATTGCGGCGATCTCCCTCGCCACAGGCGACCCCGCCTCCGCCACGATCGTGGGACTGATGGTCGTGATCTCCGTCGGTCTCTCCTATTATCAGGAATCAAAGTCCGGCAAGGCTGTAGAGGCTCTCAATGCCATGGTCCAGACGAACTGCCATGTGATCCGAGGCGGCAAGGAAGTGGAGATTTCCATGGCCGATATCGTTCCCGGCGATATCGTGGTTCTTCAGGCCGGATCGATCATTCCTGCGGATCTTCGACTCATCACAGCCAAGGATTTCTTTGTCAGCCAGTCCTCGCTCACCGGTGAATCGATGCCGGTCGAGAAGCATGCCGATACCCCGACCGAGCCATCCAAGGCGGTTATCGAGATGCCGAACGCCGTCTTCCAGGGAAGCAATGTGGTGAGCGGCACGGCCAAGGCGGTCGTGGTGAACACCGGCACCCGGACCCACTTCGGCTCGATCTCCGAGAAGCTCGGTAGCGCCCCAGTGCTGACCAGCTTCGACCGCGGGATTGCCGGATTCACCTGGCTCATGATCCGATTCATGCTGGTGATGGTCAGTGTCGTCTTCCTGATCATTGGGGTGACGAAGCATGATTGGTCCGGTGCACTGATGTTCGGTCTGGCCGTCTCGCTCGGCATGACCCCTGAGATGCTCCCGATGATGGTGGCTGTGAATCTCGCCAAGGGAGCCCTTGCCATGTCCAAGAAGAAGGTGATCGTGAAGAAACTCCATGCGATCCAGAACTTCGGAGCCATCGACATCCTCTGCACCGACAAGACCGGAACGCTGACTCAGGACCGCGTCATCCTGGAGAAGTATGTGGACGTGACCGGGCGTCAGAGCGAGGACGTCCTGCGCTACGCCTACATGAACAGCTACTACCAGACAGGTCTGCGCAACTTGTTGGATAACTCCGTCCTCTCCCACACCGACATCGATGTCGACCGTGGATGTAAAAAGGTCGACGAGATCCCCTTTGACTTCCAGCGCAAGAGGATGAGCGTGGTGGTCGATTACGAGGGAGATCACGTTCTCATCTGCAAAGGTGCCGTTGAGGATGTCTTCAAGTCCTGCACCCACTACCAGGTCGATGAGGAGGTCTACATGATGATTGACCTCATCAAGAATGACCTGCTTGAGGAGTTTGAGGCACTCAGCCGCGACGGTTACCGTGTGCTCGCTATCGCCTACCGCGAGTTCCCTCAGGATAAGGGGACTTTCTCGATCGCTGACGAGAGTGATCTGATTCTTCTCGGGTACATCGCTTTCCTTGATCCTCCGAAGGAATCGGCGCAGAAGGCCATCGCCTCGCTCGCCAGCTATGGGGTGACCACGAAGATCCTCACCGGAGACAATGCCCTCGTGACTGGCAAGATCTGCCGCGACGTGCATCTCGACGCAGGGACGATCATCACCGGCGACATGATTGTAGGACTGGATGAGAAGGCCCTCGGGGAACTTGCCGAGAAGACCAGCGTCTTCGCCCGCCTCTCACCGGCTCAGAAGGAAAGCATCATCGTGGCTCTCCAGAAGCGCGGCCACGTGGTCGGCTACATGGGCGATGGCATCAACGACGCCCTCTCGATGCGCGTTGCAGACGTTGGCATCTCGGTCGACACCGCTGTGGATGTGGCCAAGGAATCGGCCGATATCATCCTGCTCGAACGCAGCCTCATGGTTCTCGAAGACGGTATCCTTGAGGGACGTAAGGTTTTCGCAAACATCATCAAGTACATCCGCATGGGGGCCAGTTCCAACTTCGGCAACATGTTCTCCATGGTGGGTAGCAGCTACTTCCTGAAATTCCTCCCCATGATGCCTGTCCAGGTTCTCGTGAACAACCTGCTCTACGACTTCTCCCAGATTGGCATCCCTTACGACCATGTCGATGCCGAGTACATGTTGAAGCCCCGCAAGTGGAACATCGGAAACATCCAGAAGTTCATGATGTGCGTCGGGCCGACCAGCTCGATTTTTGACTATACGACTTTTGCCGTGATGCTCTGGTTCTTTAAGTGCAGCAACCTCAACCTCGCTGCCCCCGCCGAGTTGCTCCATCGCTTTGCAGGAGGGCCAGGAGTGGCTAATGACGACACCTACGCCGCCTCGCTTTTTCACTCCGGCTGGTTCGTGGAGTCGATCATCACCCAGACGCTCATCGTCCATGTCATCCGTACCCGCAAGATTCCCTTCTTCGGAAGCTGTGCGAGCCCCGCGCTCATTCTCTCCACGCTGATCATTATTCTGATTGGTTCCGCGATTCCCTACATCCCGCCGGTTGCCGCCTATCTCGGTATGGTGCCGCTTCCCCCGATTTTCTGGGCCTTCATTGCCGCCACGATTCTCTGCTACGTGACGCTCACCCATACGGTGAACGCCTGGTTTGCCAGAAAGTTCGGTATTGATTAAGATAGAGGTCCTCAACCCAACTGATTTTCATGAAAGCTTTACTCAACGCACTTCAGGAAGGCCGTCTTGTCGAACTTCCCGACAATATCAAGAACGACGCCCTGGAGTTCCTGGGCACCCTGCTCGAGGCGGTTCCCGAAGTCAGTGATGAGGGCATCAATGAGAAGGCTTTGGCTCGTGAGAACCAGCATAATACCGGCATCGGCAGGGGCTGGGCCTGTCCTCACGCCACTTCCGAATCCGATGGAGAATTACTCTGCTCGGTTGGTTGGAGCCCTACGGGTATCAATTATGGCTCTCCTGATGGAGTGCCCGTCCACCTCGTGGTGATGTATCTGGTTCCCGACACCCAGAGGAACTCGTATCTCAAGGAGATCTCACAACTCGCCAAAGCGATCCATCAGAACGAAGACCTGCAGAAGCTTCAGGAGCTCGAGGATCTCTCTGACGTCCGTCATGCCCTCCTCGATGCAATCACCCACGCCATCGAGTCGGTGACTCCCGAGGCACGTGCCCGGATGATCCAGCTCGAGGTGCGCCATGCAGAGGCCGCGGCCGTAGCCGAGGAGACCGCCGACATCCTCACGCTTGACCCGATCGCCCGCTCGATCCGTCCTCTTGCCATTCTCATCGTTCCCGGAGCCAAGCCCGTCGTCCTCTCTCAGGACAAGACCCTAGTCGAGGCACTCGAGCACTCCACAACCCTAGCCGACGATCTCGCCAAGGGGGCTCACTCCGTTGTGGGTGATGTGAATGTGGTGCTGCGCTCCAGTGAGCATTTTGTGGGGGAGAGGGTTCTCCACGAATGCGTGGCATTCCGTGGGAACGCAAAAGCCTAACCAATATACCTGTAGGTCACTCTTCCAGTGACTCCACAGAAGAGATGCCAGGGAATGGTGTCGGCTTTTTGGGCGACTTCGGTGGGGGTTATCTCCTCGTTGCCTTGTTTTCCAACGAGGGCGGCCTCATCTCCGACTTTGATCCCCTTGACTGCTGAGACGTCGACCATGATCTGATCCATCGTAACGCGCCCCAGGACGGGGCAGCGTTTCCCTTTGATCAAAACGGAGGCACCTTTATTTGAGAGCTGTCTGGGATAGCCATCTGCATATCCGACCGGTAGGACGGCCACCTTCATGGCCCGAGGCGTGATGTAGGTACTGCCGTAGCTGACTCCTTGCCCTTTGGGAAGATCGTTGAGGAAGGTCACAGAGGCTTTCCAGCTGAGGGCTGGCTTGAGAACTTTCTGAAACTTCGGGACGGGTGAGACTCCGTAGAGGGCAAGTCCGACGCGTACGAGATCATGGGCGTGAGCTGGAAAAAGCATGGTGCCAGCGGAGTTGAGCACATGGATCGGGATCTTGGGGGCAAACTCCCGGAGGTAGGAGACCAGATCCTCGAAGTCCTGAAGTTGTTTTTTCGTCAACGCTCGATCGCTATCCGCGGCTGCCAGATGGGTTGAGATGCTATGGAGGGTGAGGGGAAGTTTCCTGATCTCACGAAGGATCGCAAAGGCCTGCTCGGGATGTGCGCCAAGGCGGCCCATGCCCGTATCGATCTTAAAATGAATGGGAGCGTTCTTAGGAGCTGCTTTGGAAAATTTCTGCGCTTCCTCTAGAGTCGAGATCGTGGGAATAAATCCGAGTCGTCCAATCTCAGGATACTCGGTAGGGAGGGCGGCGCTTAGGAGAAGAATCGGCTTCTTTTTCTCGGTGAAGCGGAGCTGGATCGCCTCTCCAAGCGAAGCAACTGCAAAGACATCGATGCCAGGGCTGAAGGTGGAGGCTACTTCATTGAGTCCATGCCCGTAACCGTTGGCCTTTACGACGGCCATGATGACGGCTTTTCTAGCCATCTTTCGCACTGCTTTGAGGTTGTGCCTGAGGGCCGTATGATCGACCTCGACCCAGGTGCGCATTGGAAGAGTGGCTGGGTGATGCGGCATCACGGCATTATGGGTCAGGTTAAGACGGAGGAAAAGTTGAAGCGTAAAAAAATTAAAGAGTATTCCGTGACACCCTTTTAACTTTTCAACTTTTTAACATTTTAACTCAAGGTATCATAAACTCATGAAGATTATTGTCACTGGAGGAGCCGGCTTTATCGGATCCCATGTGGTCCGTAATCTCCTGGACGAGGGACACGAGGTGACGGTGGTGGATGATTTCAATGATTTCTACGATCCCGCCATCAAACGGGCCAACGTTGCATCTTTCTCATTGATCGCCGCCCCCGTGGAAGTCGCCGAAATCGATCTGCGTGACTGGGATGCCGTTCAGAGTGTTTTTGAAAAGGTTCGTCCCCATGTAGTGATCCATCTTGCGGCCCGTGCGGGTGTGAGGCCCTCCATTGCCGATCCGAAGCTCTACATCGATACGAATATCACCGGCACCTTCAATGTTCTGGAGGCAGCGCGTCTTTCCGGTTGCCAGAAGATCGTTTTTGCATCGAGTTCCTCGGTCTACGGGCTCTCGAAGACCGTTCCATTCCGCGAAGATCTACCTATCCTCCAGACCCTCTCTCCCTATGCAGCCACCAAGATTGCTGGGGAACAACTTTGCGGCAACTATGTGAATCTTCACGGCATGAGGATCGCCTGCCTCCGGTTCTTTACCGTTTATGGCCCCGGTCAGCGTCCTGATCTGGCGATCCATAGCTTCACCGATGCGATCGAGCATGGTCGCCCCATCAAGCAATTCGGCGACGGCTCCACGCGTCGCGACTACACCTATATCGACGACATCGTTCAGGGAGTCCTCGGAGCCCTTTCGTATGTGGATGGGGAGGGGCCGCTGTTTGAGATCTTTAACCTTGGGGAAAACGAGACAACGACGCTTGCGAAGCTCATCTCCTCCATTGAAAAGGCTTTGGGTAAGAAGGCGGTAATCGAGCGTCTGCCTGAGCAGAGGGGAGATATGCCCCTGACTGCTGCGGACATCACCAAGGCCCGCACACTCTTGGGGTATGCACCACGAACCCCGATCCGGGATGGTATTCCGAAGTTCGTCGCCTGGTATCGAGAGCTTCACTCCCAGGATAGGTCCAGTCACTTGGAAGTCTGATCATGGATCCTCTCAATCCAATTTTATTGCTTCAGGAACTGATCCGAATTCCGAGTGTCAATCCCGAGGGGGATCCCGGGGTGAGCGATCCTGGTGAGGCGCGAATCGCTGTCTCGCTCGAGAAGTTGCTACTTGAACTCGGTGCAGAGGTATCGCTTCGTGACGTGATGGATGGGCGTCCCAATGTGGTGGCGCGCTTCCCAAGTGACGGCAAGGCGAAACCACGCCTGCTTCTCGCCCCCCACATGGATACGGTGAGTGTCGTCGGGATGACCATCGATCCTTTCAGTGGTGAGTTGCGCGACGGAAAGATCTGGGGACGGGGAGCCAGTGATACCAAGGGGCCGATGGCCTCCATGCTCACGGCCTTGGCTCGCGTTCGTGAGGAGATTCCTAAACTGAGTTACGAAATCTGGTTTGCCGGCCTCGTGGGTGAGGAGTCCGGTCAACATGGAGCGAAGGCCTTGGCAAGCGAGGAGCACTTCGACTTTGTGATTGCTGGTGAACCGACAGGCTTGAAAACGGTCCAAGCCCACAAGGGATCGCTCTGGGTGACCCTGACAGCCGAGGGGAAGGCGGTCCATGCTTCGGCTCCCGACCAAGGGGAGAATGCAATCTACAAGATGACCACGGCAATTGAGAGGATCAGGGTTTTGGTTATTCCGGAACTCTCCAAAGCCGAGCACCCCTTGCTGGGGCATTCCACCTTGAGCGTCGGAACCATCCGTGGTGGCTCCAAGACGAACATCGTCCCCGACCATTGCGAGGCGACCCTCGACATCCGACTCATTCCAGGTGCCGATCCGCTGCAGATCATCAATCTGATCGAGCATGCCGCCCAAGGAGTGACTGTGGCTTATCAAGGATCCGAACCACTCTATACTGATCCCAACCATCCCCTGGTTTTGAAGCTGGCAAGCCTCGGAGCGACGCCCGTCGGAGCCCCTTGGTTCTGCGATGCAGCTGTCTTCGCCGCGAAGGGGATGGCCGCCATAGCTCTCGGACCCGGATCCATCGCCCAAGCGCACACTGCCGATGAATTCATCTCGGTGAGCGATCTGGAAGCGGGCGCAGACTTTTTCACCAAGCTGCTCCGCTCTCTTGCGTAACCAGTAGCCAAAAGGCTAACTTTGCCAACTTATGAGCAAAGGCAACGAAAGCGCTATTTCCCCGCGTCGCGAGGAAGATTTTCCCGAGTGGTACCAGCAGGTCGTCCGTGCGGCCGAGATGGCAGAGAATTCTGAAGTTCGTGGATGCATGGTGATCCGTCCCTGGGGATATGCTCTCTGGGAACGGATGCAGGGGGCTCTTGACGGCATGTTCAAGGCCACGGGGCACAAGAACGCCTACTTCCCGCTTTTCATTCCTCTCGGCCATCTTCAGAAGGAGGCGGAACATGTCGAGGGCTTCGCCAAAGAATGTGCTGTCGTCACCCACCATCGTCTGGAACTCAAGGATGGGAAACTCGTTCCTGCCGGTGAACTCACCGAGCCTTTGGTGGTTCGCCCCACCTCCGAGACCATCATCGGATCGACCTACGCGAAGTGGGTCAAATCATACCGCGACCTTCCAATCCTGCTGAACCAATGGGCGAACGTCGTCCGCTGGGAGCTGCGTCCCCGTCTTTTCCTTCGTACCGCGGAGTTCCTCTGGCAGGAGGGACACACGGCTCACGAGACTGAGGCCGAGGCAATCGAGGAGACCGTCAAGATGCTTGGCGTCTATGAGACCTTCGCTCGTGATTGGCTTGCAATTCCCGTCATCCGCGGAGAGAAGACAGCCAGCGAGCGCTTCCCCGGTGCTGTGCGCACGTACTGCATCGAGGCGATGGTTCAGGATCGTAAGGCCATCCAGGCTGGGACTTCCCACTTTCTTGGGCAAAATTTCGCAAAGGCCTCAGGCATCAAGTTCCTCTCCCGTAACAACACCGAGGAGCTTGCCTGGACCACCAGTTGGGGTGTCAGCACCCGACTCATCGGAACTCTTCTCATGGCGCATGGAGATGATGACGGGGCGGTCCTGCCGCCACGCATCGCCGGCACACAGGTGCTCCTTATTCCGATCACGCCGAAGGAGGAGACCCGTGCTGCTGTTCTCGCAAAGACCGAGGAAATCGCGGCGGCTCTTCGCTCCGCCACCTATGCGGGGGAACCGCTTCGAGTCGAGATTGACGCTCGCGACATAGGCGGTGGAACCAAGACCTGGGAGTGGATCAAGAAGGGAGTTCCCGTCCGTATCGAAATCGGGCCCCGTGATCTTGAGTCGGGTAGTGCCGCCGTCGCACGTCGGGATAAGGGCCCTAAGGAAAAGGAATTCCTCCCGGCCGATTCGCTGGCCGTGCGTCTTCCCGAGATCCTTGCCAAGATTCAGCAGAACCTCCTTGATCGCGCGCTTGCCTTCCGCAAGGAGCACACCGTCAAGATCGATACCAAGGAAGAGTTCTACGCCTACTTCACGCCAAAGAATCCCGATAAGCCCGAGATCCATGGCGGATTTGCGCTGACTCATTGGAACGGAAGTGCCGAGGTCGAGGCTAAGATCAAGGAAGAGCTGAAGGTGACGATCCGTTGTATCCCTGAAGCTGATGGCTCTGACTTCATCGACGAGCCGGGTATCTGCCCATTCACGGGAGAGTCCAGTGCGCGACGCGTCATCTTCGGCAAAGCTTACTAATACGGATCCACCGATTTTTGATATGGAAATTAGGAAACCAGGGATATGTTGGAATCAACCAGTAGTTTAGAAATCGCTATCCTTCAGGTCTTTTTCTCTTCTTGAGTTCCTGAGTTCCATATTTTTCTGTTTCTGATTTATGGAACCCCCACTCTCTCTCCTCTGCGTGGTGGAGGATCCTGCGATCAGTCCCAGTAGTAGACTGAGGATCTTTCAGCATCTGGAGGCTCTCAAAGCCGCCGGAATCTCGGTCGAGGTGATGATCCAGCCGAAGCGGGGGGAATCATGGAGACCTCTGATTCAAAAAGTCCGCAACGTCGACGCTGTGCTTTGGCAGAAGATTCTGATCAGTCAGTGGAATGTGCTGAGGCTACGCTGGGCCGCCAAGAGACTAATCTTCGACATCGATGATGCGGTCTGGATGGGTAAGAAAAATCATGTTCCCTACCGAAGCGGCAAGCAGGCGCGGCGGTTCGGATTTTTCATGAGGTTTCTGGATGGAGCCATCTGTGGAAGTCCTGTGCTGGAGCAGAAAATCGTCAGTATTGCCCCGAACGTTCAGACACATCTGATTCCAACGAGTGTTCCTGAACTTCCTCTCAAGGATCACAGTGATTCTGGTAGATCACCTGTCGTTGTTTGGGTCGGCATGGGGCCGAATGTTGCACAGATCGAGGCGATAGAAGAGGAACTCTCAGCCTCGCATGCCGCCCATCCTTTTCTCCTGCGCATCGTGAGCAATAATCCGCCGAAATTTAGAAGCTTCTCTTCCTGGGAGTTCCTCGAGTGGAATGAACAGGCTGAGTACGATGCGATCACCTCGGCAGATCTCGGTATCATGCCGCTTGTCGATGATGGATTCACTCGCGGCAAATGTGCCTACAAGGCTCTCCAATACATGGCTTGTGGGTTGCCCGTGGTGGCGAGCGATGTGGGGGTGAACCGCGAATGGATCGAAAATACGGGATCGGGAATTGTGGTGAACTCCGGAGAGTGGGCCTCCGCCCTGACACGACTCCTCTCAGATCCCGCACTGCGAGCGACATTGGGGAAATCGGGTTGGAAAACCGTTCAAGAGCGCTTTACGCACGAACAGTTAGGGGCCCAGCTAGGGGCCGTTCTTCGGAAAATGATTCTTACTCGATAAAGAGCACTCCTGCACGCCTGCGGGCGTGCCGATTGCCAGGAAGATTTACCTTCGCCGGTCCTGAGGTTTCGAGAGATCCCAGAAGCGAACCGACAAGTTCCACTTCGGAATAGCCAGGTTCGTCGATGCCGTGGCACTTGAGCCATGCATGGAGAACCCTACGGCGGAGCGCTGGATGGAGTTCTCTAAGCAGTTTCACCGAGAGTTTCTCGGAAGCCGCCATGGGAAGGGAGAGCGAGGCGAGGAGATCCTCTTCGTCGGCCAGCATCCGGGCATTCCGCACAATCGATGCCTTGAATGAGGATCCAAAGCACTCCTCGATAAGGGGAAGTACCTTCAGGCGTAGTTTGTTGCGCGAGGCCTCAGCCACAGTATTGGTGGCATCCTCACGATGGCGGAGCTTTCTTCCCTTCAGGTAATCGATCAGTTCCCTCTTGCTCGTTCCAAGTAAGGGACGCAGGAGCTCCAGCTTTGTTCCTTCAACAGTTCTCCGCGAGAGAGTCTTCATTCCGGAAAGTCCCGCAATTCCCGAACCCCTAAGAAAATTGAAAAAACAGGTCTCGACCTGATCATCCGCATGGTGAGCCAGCACGATGCTGCGTGTCCGGTGCTTCTTCGCAACGGAGGCCAGGAACTCATAGCGGGCTACACGGCCGGCTGACTCGATCGAGAGCTTTTCCTCCTCGGCTTTGGCACTCACATCCGTTGATGCACCTTCAAAAGGCAGTTCCAGTGATGAGGTAAGTTTCTCCACAAAAACAGCATCCCCCGCCGAGGCTTTGCCTCTCAGGCGATGATTAAAATGCGCCACCACCAACTTCTTATATCCAGCCTCAATCAGAAGATGGAGTAGTGCGACCGAATCGGCGCCTCCTGATACCGCTACGATAAGTTTTTTACGAGGTGATACCCCGGTGAGTCGTTGCTGAATCCGCTGAATCAGGGGCCGGGGACTCATCCCCCCTTGTGCCTTTCCTGATTTCCTGAGTTCCAGATTCAAAAAACTCAGCCGATCTGCGCGGCACCGAAGTAGGGCTGAAGCGGCTCGGGCAGAATCAGTGGGCCCCCTGGCTTGGTGTGCGTTTCGAGCAACGCCACGTAGAGGCGGGGAAGGGCGGTGCCGGAGCCATTGAGCGTATGGCAGAAAGCATTTTTACCATCGGTATTTTTGTACCGGAGATTCATGCGGCGGGCCTGATAATCGCCGAAGTGTGAGCAACTCGAGACCTCGAGGTAACCTCCCTGACCGGGGGCCCAGACTTCGAGATCGTAGGTGCGTGAGGAAGAAAAGCCGATGTCCCCCGTGCAGAGCTCAAGAACGCGGTAGGGAAGCTGGAGGAGTTGAAGGACCTTTTCCGCATCGGCGGTGAGGGATTCCAGTTCTGCTGCGGCCTGCTCGGGAGTGCAGATCTTGACCAACTCGACCTTGTCGAACTGGTGCATCCTGATCATGCCGCGTGTCTCGCGGCCAGCCGATCCCGCCTCGCGTCGGAAGCAGGGGGTGCAGGCGGTATACTTGAGAGGGAGTTCTGATTCTTGGAGGATTTCGTCACGACGGATATTGGTCAGGGAGACCTCGGCTGTCGGGGTGAGGAACGCGGCACCCTCATCAAAGCCGTACATGTCATCCTCGAACTTAGGAAGCTGTCCCGTTCCCTCCATACACTCCCGACGCACTAACACGGGAGGGGCGATCTCAGTGTAACCATGGGCTCGCGTCTGGAGATCGAGCAGGAAATTGATGAGAGCCCGTTCGAGACGCGCCCCGGCCCCTGTATAAAGGACATAGCCGCTGCCGCTGATCTTTGCTGCCCGTTCCAGGTCAAAAAGACCAAGTCGCTCCCCGATCGCCACATGATCCTCGGGATTCATCGGAGCGGGTTCGCCCCAATGCTTGATCGCCACGTTCGCATCAGCATTATGACCCTCGGGCAGTCCGGGGGCAGGCAGGTTCGGTACACGGAGAAGTAGGTCACGCTGCTCGGCATCGAGTTCGGAGGCTGTGCGGCCTAGTTCTTCCATTTCTTCGGAGAAGCCCTTCACCTGCGCCTCGAGTTCCGAGGAGTCACCTCCCGACTTCTTGATGCCGCCGATCTCCTTGCTTAGGCGGTTCTTCTCGGCACGGAGATGCTGGACCCGAGTTTCACTTTCGCGACGACGGGCATCACAGGCCAGGATCTGATCGACCAGATCGGCATATTGGCCGGAACGGGTGGCAAGGCGCGTCTTGACGGCGGTGGCATCTTCACGGAGAAAGCGGATATCGAGCATGGAAAAAGTGAAAAGTGAAAAGTGAAAAGTGAAAAGTGAAAAGCGGAAAGGGATGGGTCAGGAGCTAGGAAGTTATCCCATTGCCCGCTCGATTAACTTTGTTGCCAGAGTTTGCGTCGAATGATCGAGGGCCGTTAACGCCTGCTTGAGCCGGTTGGTTTCCTTTGATGCCAAGGCGGAGATGACTTCGGAGGACTGTTTTTTAATCTCCAAGACCTCCGGCTCGGAAAGCTCCGATCCGAGTTGCTCCAGGGCAGACTCCACGGCCGGGAGCATTTCTTCAGCCTTGAGACGTGCCTCCGTAAAGATACGGGCATCCATATCCTCGAAGGCATGTTCCAGCGAACCCGCCAGCATTGCTTCGACGGCCTCGTCTGAGACTTCCACGGCACTCTTGATCTCCACGATCTTTTCGATGCCAGTAGCGGTATCCCTTGCTAGGACGTGGAGGATGCCGTCAGCATCAATCGAGAATTGGACTCCCACGCGGGCTGCTCCTTTTTGTGAGGGAGGAAAGGGAATCTCGAATGAGCCGAGCATCCAGTTATCCATAGCAAGTTCGCGTTCCCCCTGAAGAACTTTGATCTTCATGCCGCTCTGGCCCGCTACGGCATTGGTAAACATCTCACCCGCCTTGGCTGGGATGGTGGTGTTCCTTGGGATGATGACATTCATGAGACCTCCGAAGGTCTCGATCCCGAGCGAGAGGGGGGTGACATCGAGCAAGGCTACATTGCGGAGGTTCCCTTCCAAGATCGCTCCTTGCAGAACCGCCCCCAACGCAACTGCCTCATCCGGGTGCTGGGAGAGATTTGGTTCCTTGTCGAAGACCTCGGCAACCAGTTTCTGGACAAGAGGCATGCGAGTCGAGCCCCCGACAAGGATTACCTGATCGAGTTGCTCGGATTTCAATCCAGCATCTTCCAATGCCCTTAGGCAAAGCGCACGGGTCCTTGCGACGATTGGCGCACAGACTTTCTCGACCTGCTCCCGGGTGAGGGGAATCTCCACGCTCTTCTCTCCCTCCAGAAACGGAAGGAGCACGACGGTTGTTTCCTGCGTCGAGAGGGTCTCCTTGGCTGCCCGTGCGGCCTGCTTTAAACGGATGCTTCTTTCTATATTCAATGATCCCATCCCAGCCTCACGAAGAATCAGCCCTGCGATCGCTTCATCCAGATCGTCTCCTCCCAGTCGTGTGTCGCCATGGGTTGAGAGCACTTCAAAGACTCCATTGTCGAGTCGCAGAATCGAGAGATCAAAGGTGCCTCCACCCAGATCGTAGACAGCTACCTTGGCGTTCTCTTGCAAACGATCCAACCCGTAGGAGAGGGCTGCAGCCGTCGGTTCGCTCAGGATGCGTTCCACAGTGAAACCAGCAAGTTCTCCAGCCTTACGCGTTGCGGCGCGTTGGGCGTCGTTGAAGTAAGCAGGAACGGTGATGACTGCACGGTCAACCGCTGCTCCGAGGCGTTCCTCGGCGATGGATTTCAGCTTCTTGAGAATTTCCGAAGAGACCTCTTCCGGGGTTAAATTCTGACCATGGATAGGAAGAGTCACGGGCGATCCAACGGTTCCTCCTAGATTCTGAGTGCCCTCCTCACCAAATCGTCGACCGATGAGTCTTTTCACCGATGAGAAGGTGCATTCCGGATGAAAGGCCTGCATACGAAGGCCCTCACGACCAACCACCGGTATTCCCTTCTCTGGGAAATAGACCACTGAGGGAATGAGTCGTTTTCCCTCCGCATCGGCTAAGAGTGTTGGAAAACCACTCTCGTAGACCCCGATGAGGGAATTGGTGGTTCCGAGGTCGATGCCGGCGATCATGGCATGATCTTATCCGGAAAGTGATTCCAGAGACAACTTCCTCTCCCTAAGTTGGGTTTCCCAGCGCCCCGCATAGGCATAGGA
>CAIPWR010000139.1 GCA_903868795.1 uncultured Spartobacteria bacterium
AAGCAATAGCTGCCCTTGAATCCCGTTCTAAGGATAATTAGGCAAGCAAAACATGAATCTCCGGTTCACTGAGCGTGCAGACAAAGACTTCGCCGCATTGCCAGTGGACATCAGAAAGGCGCTTGGCAAGCAACTCGGTTTTCTTGTCTCCAATCTCAATCATCCATCACTTCATGCCAAGAAATACAGCGAGACGAACGACATTTGGCAAGGAAGGGTGAACCGAAGTTAGCGGTTTTACTTCCTAATTCAAGGGGATGATTACGTCATCCTGTCGATAATTCCGCATCCAAAGTAGCCTTAGCCAGTTCGGCGACACTTCGGCGTTCCTAAGCTAAGTGCTAGTTCCATCCACCGCTCTTTGCGGTGACCAGCTTCCAATCTTTTGGTGGCGTGAATGTGAACAGGGAATCACTTAGCCCGACTTCCGCAGTTATATTGGGGAAGAATTTTCGAGAATTCAAATTTTGAGTCTAAGTGCCGTTGCGCTTGGTTTGTTGCTTGAACCTGTGTTGTTGGAAAACTCGATGTAGTGGAAAAATCTGTTTTGGCATGAAGCGCATACAATTCGGGCGTGTACTTACGCCGCACGAATGCCAAGACGAAGGACGGTTCTGTCAATTACTGGGCGCTTGTTGAGTCAGAGCGAACGGCACGCGGCCCTCGCCAGCGCACGGTTGCCTACCTTGGTGAGGTTGCTGAGGCATTGCGCTCAGGAATGGCAGAAACTGTTACCGGCATTCCCCACCAAGGGGAGTTGTTTAAAGGATCAGAACCTGAGTGGGTGGAGATCGATACGAAACGGGTTCGTGTTGAGCGTGCTCGTAGCTTTGGTGGCTCTTGGCTAGCCCTTGAGATCATGACTGAACTCGGCCTGGACTCGTTCCTTGAATCGAAGATGGATGAGGGTCGTGCTGAAGTTCCATGGAACCTTGTCGCTCAAATCCTAGTGGTACACCGTTTACTGAATCCTTCGAGTGAACTCTCCATTGCAGAAGGCGGCTACGAGAAGACGGCACTTCCTGAACTCCTGGGTGTGCCAGGTGACCGGGTGAACGACGATCGCCTTTACCGTGCTTTGGACCGCCTTCTTAAACACAAAGAGGAACTAGAAAGGCACCTTAAAGACAGTGTAGGCAAACTCTTCGGTCTTACTTACGACCTTCTTCTCTACGACATGACGAGCACCTTCTTCGAAGGGCAGGCGGATAAGAACCCGCTCGCCCAAAGAGGCTACAGTCGCGATAACCGGGGGGACTGCAAGCAGGTGACCATCGCACTTGTTGTTAGCCGAGAAGGGATGCCACTTGGTTATGAGGTATTCGCTGGCAACAAAGCGGACGTCAAGACCGTTGAGGAGATCGTCGTGACCATTGAAGATCGTTACGGAAAGGCCGACCGCGTATGGGCGATGGATCGCGGGATGGTGAGCCAAGACAACATCGAGTTTCTCAAAGAAGGCGGTCGCCGCTACATCTTGGGCACCCCTAAATCTCAACTCAAATCCTATGAGCCGCAGCTCAAGGAACAGGGTTGGTCCCTTGTACGAGAAGGCTTGGAGGTTAAGAAGTGTCTTTCTCCAGATGGAGATGAGACATTCATACTTTGCCGAAGTGCGGATCGCAAGCTTAAGGACAAAGCTATTCACGACCGGTTTGAAGCAGGCATTGAGAAAGGCCTGACCAAACTCGTCGAAAGCTGCTCCAAGCGGAAGCTCAAACTCAAAAACGTCGAGCGAAGTATTGGCAAGCTGCTTGGAAGGAACACACGTGCCGAGCATCTCTTCGACGTCGAGACATCGGTCCGCTCCGACGGTGGCACCGATGTTCGGTGGTCAAAGAAAGAAGAGGTTCGGGCTTGGTCGGAACTCTCCGAAGGCTGCTACATGCTACGTACCAACGTGAACGACTGGACTGGCGAAGACCTGTGGAAAGCCTATATGCAGCTCTCACAGGCTGAAGCCGCATTTCGCATCAGTAAGAACGACCTGAGGCTTCGACCCGTGTGGCACCAGAAGGAGGACCGGGTCAAAGCTCATATCCTCGTATGCTTCCTAGCCTACGTGATCTGGAAGACCCTGGATCTCAAATGCCGAAACGCCGGACTCGGAGATTCAGCTCGCAAGGTGCTGGACGAAATAGCCTCCATTCAAATGGTCGATGTAGTGCTCCACACCAAATCTGGAATCCCAATCCGAAGGCGATGCGTTTCTGCTCCGGAACCGCCATTGGCACTACTGCTCCATAAACTCAAACTCGTTCTCCCCCAAACCGTATCACCGAAACATGTAGTGGAAAAACTCGGCTGATTTAGACCCTCCGTAGGTTCAAAATCCACCTACAGTCCCTCATAACTGCGGAAGTCGGGCTAGAATAGCAAATTTGGCAGGCTTGTTGTCCTTGGATAAACAAGCATCTGGATTGATCTTTTTTGCAGGGCGTAAACCGGCTTGCCATCAATAAATGGGTGATGTGCCCAGTGCCATCCAGCTCGTACCAAATCTCGACAGGTCGGATCAGCAAAATGCATTTTCACCTTCAGGCGGAACGTCAGTGGCCCGAAATTCAAGCCAACATTATGGATTCATTAAGGTTGCTTTAAGGAATCCGACATC
>CAIPWR010000140.1 GCA_903868795.1 uncultured Spartobacteria bacterium
CCTATGTCCAAGGTCTTCGAGACAGGGGAAAACCCTACAAATGCGCCATCGTCGCAGCCATGCGCAAGCTCCTCATCCACCTCCAATGCCTCATCAAAAAATCACAACTCTCACCTTGCTAAAAACCACAGTTGCTCCGCGTGCGATCTCCTCGATGATCTCGGCCGGGCTACGATGAACCACTTCCTCTCCGCCGTTGGGATTCTTCACCGAGAGATCCCAAGTCGCCTGGTCGATGCACGCGACATCGACCGTCCATGACTTCTCGGAGTCGGCCTTGCTCTTCTGAAGCTCGAGGAACTCCTTCAGGTCGGCATCATTGAGCGGATTCGTCTTCCCGAGGTTGCGGCCCTGCCCTGTGTTCGTCAAAGGGGTGAGCTGGTAGTACCAGACGTTCTTGGTCGGGGATCCCTTCTCAAAGAAGAGGACGACAGTCTTCACCCCTGCTCCAAGGAAGGTGCCTCCGGGGCAGTCGAGGATGGTGTGGAGGTTACAGTCTGTGAGGAGCTGCTTGCGGAGGCTGACGGCGGCGTTGTCGGTATTCGACAGGAAGGTGTTCTTGATGACGACGGCTCCCCGGCCTCCGGCTTTCAGGATCTTGATGAAGTGCTGGAGGAAGAGGAAGGCGGTCTCGCCGGTGCGGATGGTGAAGTTCTGCTGGACCTCGGCGCGTTCTTTCCCGCCGAAGGGAGGATTGGCCAGGACGATGTCGTGGCGATCCTTGTCCTGAATGTCGGAGAGGTTCTCCCCGAGGGTGTTGGTATGGATGATGTTCGGGGCCTCGATGCCGTGGAGGATCATGTTCATGATCCCGATGACGTAGGCGAGGGACTTCTTTTCCTTCCCGTAGAAGGTGCGCTCCTGAAGGGTCTGGAGGTCGGTGGTGGTGAGCTTCCCCGTCGTCGGGGAGGCGAGGTGGTCGAAGGCCTCGCACAGGAAGCCCGCCGATCCGGCCGCCCCGTCGTAGATGGTCTCGCCGATCTTGGGGTCCACGACCTGCACCATGGCGCGGATGAGGGGGCGCGGGGTGTAGTACTCGCCGCCGTTGCGGCCGGCGTTCCCCATGTTCTTGATCTTGGTCTCGTAGAGGTGGGAGAGCTCGTGCTTCTCGTTCTGCGAGCGGAAGCGCAGCTCGTCGATGTGGTCGATGATCTCGCGGAGGTTGTAGCCGCTCTGGATGCGGTTTTTGATCTCCCCGAAGATCTCGGCGATCTTGTACTCGATGGTGTTCGGGCCGGTTGCCTTCTGCTTGAAGGACTGGAGGTAGGGGAAGAGCTTCCCGTTCACGAAGGCGATGAGGTCGTCGCCGGTCAGGGCCCTGTGGTGGTCGATCTGGCCCTCTCTTCCCTTCGGAGCGGCCCAGGCGGCCCATCGGTAGGGCTCATCCAGGATGAAGGTGTACTTCCTGCCGTTCAGGGCGGCCTCGGTGGCCTTGTCCTGCTCGAGGCCGTCCAGATATTTGAGAAAGAGGAGCCACGAGGTCTGCTCGGTGTAGTCCAGCTCGCTGGTGCAACCCGCGTCCTTCCAGAGGACATCGTCGATATTCTTGAAGGCTTGCTCGAACATGGGGTGGAGAGTCCGATAACTAACGGAACACCCTACAGCTGACGAGAAGGGAAAACGTCTTATCGAATCACTTTTTTGGTGCCCCTTAGCTAGACGTTGGCTTCAACCGACCATTCATGGAGGGTGGCTTACAGCCTCATTCGAGACTGGGAGACTACCATCAGGAGGTTAAAAAACTGTGGTGACTCCGTGGTGAATCATCTACCCCTTAGTCTCTAGAGGCCCATAAACAGAAGGATGTGGCTAAGGAGGGAATCGAACCCCCGACACGAGGATTTTCAGTCCTCTGCTCTACCAACTGAGCTACTTAGCCATGAACTCCAAAAACCCGCTGTTCATGCGGGAGAGAGAAAATCCCCTATTCGGGGCCGATGGGCAAGTCTCTTCTTCCGCGGAAATGCCAGGAACTCATCTTCCCAAAGACAACCCAAAAAAAACGCCGCACCCACACGGATGCGGCGTTATGAAATTTTTCTAAAAGAGGCTTACTTGCCCTGCTTCTCTTCGATGTACTTCACGACATCGCCGACCTTCTGGAGCTTCTCGGCATCCTCGTCGGGAACCTCGACTCCGAATTCTTCCTCAAAGGCCATGACGAGTTCGACGGTGTCGAGGGAGTCGGCTCCGAGATCCTCGATGAAGGAGGCATTGATGGTGACTTGTTCAGCGGTCACGCCGAGTTGCTCGACGATGATGTCGCGGACTTTTTCTTCGATGGTTTTTTCAGACATGGTTGATGTGGTTATCGGATACCCGAGCACGAGTAAAGACCGGAGAGTGTCTTGGCAATAATTTTCTCCCTACCCAATCCGACGTCGATCTGTTCCGCTGGGGGAATCATGGCTGATTTTTCACTCTTTGAACGCAGTGTCCGACTCGATGCCTCGACCGCTGAGGTCTATGCCTTTCACGAGGATCCCCGGAATATCACGAAGATTTCTCCCCCTTCGCTCAAGGTCGAGCGGGTGGAGTGCCGTGTTCCCGCCTCTGCCGGAGACGAGTTCCGCCTCTGCATCAGGCAGTTCGGTCTTCCCTTGGAATGGATCGGATTCTGGGAGGAGGCGGTGCCGTATGAGCGGCTTGTGGACGGGGCGCGCAAGAGTCCTTTCCACCATTGGCGCCATCATCATCTTTTCGCAACCGATGGCGATGGGACGGTGATGACCGATCGGGTCGAGTATGCGCTCCCCTTCGGAGTGATCGGTCTGCTACTCGATATGACGGTGATGCGGGTGGTCTTCTCCGCCATGTTCATCGCGCGTCACCGGGCGACACGAAAGTTTTTCGCCAAGGGAAAAACTTCTCAGTGATAGGGGATAGGCTATAGGGAATCGGGCTTGGGCTCTCAGTGAGAAGGCATTCTAACCGCTTTCCCTCCCCATCAACCAATACCCATCACCGAGTCCCTAATTTTTACGGCTGCGGCGTGACCGTGGTTGTCGCGACGAATCCCTGTTGGTTGGCTATGGAGACCTCAATGGTATAGGTCTCCCCCGCCTTCATTCCGGTGGTGGAGATCTTTTCCGTGTAGCTGATGAACTCCTCGGGATTCACCGCGACGAATCCCTCGGTGTGCTCGAATGCTCTGTCCTGAGACCAGCGATTGACGATATTGCCTGAGGAGTCTTTGGTCAGGATCTCAAGTCGCTGGTTATCGGGATAGAGGATTTCCAGCTCATGCTTCCGGGCATTGGTTAGTTTCAGGATGACATCCAGCTCGCTGGTCTGGGCGAGCGAGAACGAAGATGGGGAGAGTGTGAGCTTCATCGGGGCGGCCTCGCGTTTGCCGGCCCTCCCCGAGCCGAACATGCCGCCGAAGAATTTCTTGATCTGCTGTTGGACCGGAGGACGGGGGGGCTTCGGGACATACATGCCGAAGCCGGCGCGTCCGGCATCAGCCATGGCGGCCTTGGCCTCCTGGCGCTCCGTGAAGAAGGGGCTGTCGGCATCGGGCCCCTTCAGCGAGATATCCTTGATCTCGGTCTTGCTGACGGATTCATCGCTGGGCGCTTTCGAAGCGTTGGCTGGAGCATCCAAGGGAGGCTGGGATGGTGTAGGAGTAGTCGCGTTCGTTGGGAGGGGCGGGGGAATCAGGGAGTTGGGATCATTGGGAGACGTGGGGACGGCAGGAGGTGCAGGTGCGGCGGAGGCATTGGTCAGAAAGGCTGCATCATCGCCTGCGCTAGGGTTCGTGGCATTCGTACTCTGCGCCGAAACATGGCCTGTGACGAATCCCAGCATTAGGATTGCAACGAGAAAACGGATTATGGCATTCGATGGCATCCCATGAGGCGTAACCCGACAGGGCCATCGGTTGCAAATGTTATCCCAGCCGCATAGGATCCTGAACCATGAAACGGATCCTTCTGCTGCTCGGAGTCATCTGCCTACTGCTGGCGGCCGGGACCCCTGCGCGGGCGGGTTCCTCCAATAAGAAAAAGGACCTCTTCACGATCCGTATCCATGGGGAGGCAAGTCCTGAAGATGGCGAGAAATTCTCCGTTCCCGTCATTCTGCTCAACGGGAAAAAGACCACGCTCTCGATTATGCCGTTGCTGAATGAGCATGACATCAAGTCGGTCTATCCCTTCAAGGCACCCGACGGCACAGGTGGCGCCTACCTTCGTCTGGATGGGCACGGGTCGAACCTTCTGACCGAGTACTCCATCGAGAAGATGGGGCGCGGGAATATCCTGGCGGTCATGATCAACGGTCGTCAGGCGGCTGATCTGATCGTGGATAAGCCGGTCCGCGACGGCATCTTCGTGATCCCGTCGGGCATGACCATGGCTGAGGAAGCGCGTCTGGTGAATGCCTTTCCCCTCATGGGGCAGGAGAGCCAGAAGGACCAGAAAAAGAAGAAGCAGCCCTTCGCCCCCTCCAACATCATGCTCCCTCCGAAAGCGTCTGATCTCAGCGGGGCATCCGCTCCGGCCCAATGATGGACTCCCGATCGGAAAATAAATCCCCGCTCTCCTCGGGGTGGATTCTCGTCTCCGGGTTGCTCTTGCTGTGCATCAGCGGAACCTGGCTCACCGCGCATAACTACAATCAGCGGGTCTTCTCCAGCGCGCGTGGTGTGGTCCTGGAGAACCAGTGGCCCGAGAGTCGGATCTCCGTTCCCTTATCGGAACATGAAGCCCTGACAATTCATCCCGGACAGGTCGCCAACATCACGATGGGTAACGACACTCATTTGATGAAGGGAGCCGTCGTTTCCGTCACTCCCGGCAAGGGTGAGGGCGAGACTGCTGGTAAAGCGACGGTGGTGGTGCGTCTCGTCAGCGAGACGCTCGAACCTGCAGTGAGCGGCTCGGCGACCTCGCCGAAGCCGCATCATTACTTGCCCGTTGGCGCCACCTGCAATGTCACGATCGACACCACAATCCCTCCCGAGGCAATGACTTCGGGAACTTCTGATCCGCAATGACTGGGGCAACGGCTGGCAGGAGAGATTTCATAAAGCGGGCACTCCCTTGGATGCTCGCGCTGACCTCGGGCCTCTTGGTGGGAATCTGCTTTCCTCCTTTTGAATTCCCTCATCTCTCGTGGCTTCCCTGGGTCGCGCTTGCACCGCTCTGCTGGGCCCTCTGGGTTTCACCACGGCCCGCGTCACCGAAGCTCTGGGCGCGTCGTGCATTCCTTCTCGGATGGCTCTGTGGAACGGTCTCCTTCTTGATCTCTCTTTTTTGGATCACGACGGTCACCGGCCTCGGCTGGATCCTGCTCTCGCTCGTGGTCGGTCTCTACCATGGTCTCTGGGGGATCTTCGCGGGACTGGTCCTCAGACCTGTTGGGGAGGGAGGAACTCATCGGGATCCCTCCCAGGCTTGGCTGGGAAACGGGCGCAATCTCATCGCCGCCCTGCTCGCGGCAGCCGCGTGGGTCGCCGTGGAGTGGCTCCGGGGAACTCTTTTCTCCGGCTTCGGGTGGAATGCCCTGGGTGTCGCCCTTCGTAACAGCATCCCGCTCATTCAGATCACCTCGATCACAGGGACAGCTGGCCTGACCTTCCTCGGCGTACTCGGCTCAGCTATCGCAGCCATCACCATAGAGCGACTGCGTCGTGAGATCCGCTCAGGGAGAACGCGCCCGCATGTTGATTTCTTCGCCGTGATGTTCCTTGTGGTACTGCTCTTCGGCTACGGGGTGAAGAAGATCACCAAGACGCCGACGGCAAACATTCCGCTGAAAGTGGCAGGCATTCAGGGGAATGTGCCTGTCTACGACTACTGGAACGACAAGTGCGAGGGACGGATCATGGCGGGCTACTTAAGTCAGAGCCGGAAGGCCCTCGCCGGGGATCCGGATCTGATCGTCTGGCCCGAGGCAGCCACGCCACGCCCCCTCCTGCTCGATGAGATCATCTTCAATCAGGTTAAGGATCTCACCTCCGGCACCCAAGCCGATTTCCTGATCGGGAGCGTCCATTACGAGCAAGAACCGCGCGGGGATTACAACTCCGCCATCCTGCTGACCAAGCATGCCGCCTCTGCTCAGATCTATAACAAGGTTCATCTCGTTCCCTTTGGAGAATATGTCCCGTTCCGTCACAGCTTTCCTTTCTTCAGCTGGGTTGTCGGAAACAAGGTTCCCTACGACTTCGACCCGGGCAAGGGGCCGTCCCTTCTCGAGCTCTCGGTGAAACCGATCAAGCTGGGGCCGCTCATCTGCTTCGAGGATACGCTGGGAGATTTGACCCGCCGATCAGCCGAACTCGGCGCACAGTTGCTCATAACGCTCACCAACGATGGTTGGTTTGAGCATTCCGTGGGGACGCGGCAACATCTCGCCAACGCCCAACTCCGCACGGTCGAGACCGGTCTGCCGATGGTTCGCGTGGCCGACACCGGGATCAGTTGTGTGATCGACCGCTTTGGGCGCATCCGCCAGGAGCTTCATGGAGCAGATGGCAGCACCTTCATCGAGGGGATTCTTGAAGCTGATGTCCCGGTCCCTCTTGCCCCCGAGCAGACCTTCTACACGAGGCATGGGGATCTCTTCGCCCATGTTTGTCTGGCCCTCACCATTGCGGCTTCATTGGCAGCATTTTTGATGCGCAGGCGATCTGTCGCCAACGGGCTTTAAACCCAAAACTTGCATTAGCAACCATCCAGCCGGGATGCCGAGGAGTTAAAATCGTTAGAAAGGTTGAACCCTAAATTTGCATTAGAGGACGAAGCTGAGTACGGGGGAATGGGTTAAAAGGTTAAAATCGTTACAAGGTTAAA
Source organism: uncultured Spartobacteria bacterium (assembly GCA_903868795.1). Lineage (GTDB taxonomy): Bacteria > Verrucomicrobiota > Verrucomicrobiia > Chthoniobacterales > UBA6821 > UBA6821. Next base: position 6,798 of record CAIPWR010000140.1, read on the forward strand.
AAGTGGATCTACGACCGCCTTTCTAGAGTCTCGCTGACCGCCCAATAACCAAGTACGACAACCAAGCCTGTAAGAAATTTAGCATGGAGAGCATGAAGCGCATGGAGGAATGGCTTTTTTGCTGACCATTTTAACGTTCTAACTAATTCACATTTTAACTCGGCAGAGACTCACCTTTCAGGTGAGAGATTCAATTCTGTTAACCCGCCGCTATCGCAAAATCTGGGTTGGAGCGTTACAACGTGGAGATGAGGGTACATCGGACCATCAAACGCAGGTGGTCGCAAGATGATCATAAGGTGCATTCCCGATTCATGATGATGGATTCAGTCCTTTTTAACCGTTTTTAACGTTGCAAGAATTTTAACGATCGCTGAGGTCACCATCCTGGTACAGCACCCAAACCTGTTGCCAGCACGCTATCGCATAATCCGGGTTAACCCAGTGGCATTCCTGAGTTCTTGAGTTCCATATTCTTGATGGTTTCTGCTTGTGATCCCTCTTGGCATTCCCGCTGACTTCATCCATAGATCACTGTTTCCCTCATTCCCTCCTTCTCTTTTATGAAGCATCTTCTTTCCATCGAGTCGCTGACCGCTCCCGAGATTCTCGAGATCCTCGACCTTGCCGCCACACTCAAGGCCACCCGAGGTCATGAAAAACACAAACCCTTGGCCGGAGAATGCTGGGGACTCCTTTTCTCCAAGTCCTCGACCCGTACGCGTGTTAGCTTCGAGGTTGGTATCCGTGAGTTAGGCGGCGACGCCCTTTTCCTCTCCTCAAGCGAGATCCAGCTCGGACGGGGTGAGCCGATCGAGGATACCGCCCGCGTGCTTGGACGCATGATTCATGGAGCTGTGATCCGCACCTTCAAGCAGTCAGATATCGAGACCTTCGCCGAGCTCTCTGGAATCCCCACCATCAATGCCCTGACCGACGAGGAGCATCCCTGTCAGATCCTTGCTGACCTCCAGACGATCAAGGAACTGCGTGGGTCGCTCGATGGACTCAAGATCGCCTTCATCGGTGATGCCGACTGCAATATGGGCCGCTCCTGGATCTGGGCTTCTGCACGTCTTGGATTTGAGCTGCGGTTGGCCTGCCCCGAGCTTTACCGTCCTCCAGCCGATTTGATCACGAGGGCCCAAGCTGCTGGAGGCCTCGTGACCATCACCGAGAGTCCCGAGGAGGCTGCAAGCGGCGCTGACATCCTCTACACCGATGTTTGGGTCAGCATGGGTAAGGAAGAGGAGGCCGAATATCGCGCCGCCCAATTCGGTCCCTACCAGATCAATGACAGCGTGGTTGCAGCAGCAGCTCCTGGCGCCCACGTCCTCCATTGCTTGCCCGCCTATCGTGGCAAGGAGATCACAGCAGAGGTCTTCGAGCGCCATGCCGCTGCCATCTTCCAGCAGGCCGAGAACCGCCTCCATGCCCAAAAGGCGGTGATGACGCTGCTCAAGGCAGGGGTCTAGGCTGAAGTCTATTAGACTGTTAGCAATGGCGGAGACGCAGAGACGCGGAGAATGCTAAAAATGAATCATACAGAAACGCTCAGCGCCTCAGCGTCTCAGCGGGAGTCTCAGCTTCAGCCTCTTTCTCTCAAGGCTGTCGCTCCCGTCGGGAACGAATTGGCCTTCTCCTGGTCCGATGGTTTGGAACAGTTCCTCTCCTTAGAATTGCTGCGCCGAGCCTGCCCCTGTGCCGTCTGCTGTGGCGAACCTGATGTCATGGGCCGGGGCGATGCCCCCGCGAGGAGTTACAAGCCCGGGAGTTTCGAACTGAAGAGCTACGACTTCGTCGGGGGATATGGGCTCTCGCTTAAGTGGGCTGATGGCCACGCGACGGGGATTTATTCATATAATTTTCTCCGCTTACAGTAAGTCCCTTTTGTGTTGCCGTCGGGCACATGGTTTTCACTACTTTTGTCTTGCGGTGTTTTAGCGCTAATCATAAAAAGTATAACACCCCAAAGAGTATAACCATGAACAAAAACCTTTTATCTGTGCCTATTGCAATGGCGCTTCTCGGAAATGCACTGGCTTCCGCTACGGCCCAATCAAATTCGACAAACTCCACTCGTCCTAATTCCTTTATTATTCAATCGGTACAAGCTGGATCCACGATGGATGTCAGTTCAATTATAGTGACTGATCTGAACTCTGGGGCTCTGGTTTACTCCAATAGCTTCAATAATCCCGTTGATGCTACAAGGGGATTGATAGGGTATTACTGGCCACAGGGTGGGTCTGGCACGACAAATTACGTAGTGAATGGTTCTATGACCTCTATACAGAATGGTAAGCTGAGGTTGCAATCAACAGGCTTCAATCAAAACGGTGCGGGTGGCTACAACTCTCACTCAGAAGTAATTTATACAAACACTTTGCCCCAGAATTTCTATATTCAGATTCAGGCGCAGCGTGTCCAATGGGCAGGAGCTTCGTCGATTAGTCTATTCCGACATACAGCGACTGATGCAGTGTATGGATATGTCCCAGGGGGAGCGTTAAGCACCAATCGTAATCTTGGATTACAACAGGACATAGCACAATTTTCAGGATCGGGAAATTGGTTTAATTCGCTGGGAATTTTGACAAATGTAGCGAGTTCATCGGGAGGAGCATTCCTGACCAACAAAGCAGCTCCCGGAGGCTCATGGACGGATCTGCACACTGTTGGGATCGCTCTTTCAAATAATGTGGTTACTTATTACCTTGATGGCACAAAGCTCAATTCATTGACGAATTCTCCTTGGACAAATTCAGCTCAAAATGTTGTGTTCGATTATGGTTACAAATCCCTAAGTGACACCAATGCTACTAACTATATTATTCAAACTCAAAATATGAGAAAATATAGTGAATGGCAGTCCTCTCCTACCACTTATTGGGGGCCAACGGCTAATAATACTTTAGGGCAACTAACAATGGCATTTCCAATTCCTGCCTTTGCAACTCAAGTTATGCTAAATGCTAATCTAGCTTCTTTTAACTTTAACGGCGGCGGTGGTCTGGGTACAGGTAGCAATTCACTGTGGGTGTCGAAAGATAATACAAACTGGACTCTGCTTCTTGATAACCCAACCCCTTCAAGAATAGATAGTTACCAGACTTTTACAAACAGTATTCCCTCGACTTTTCTAGGGAGTGGAACGATATTTCTTCAGGTGCGATCTTTAGTTTCGGGTGCCCCAAACTCTTCATACACCGATGCCCAGTTTAGCCGTTCAGATACAACGGCTACGAATAGTGTTTTTAGGATCACGGCTTACGCAGGAAATCCTAACCCGCAGCAAATTACTATACCTAGCATAGCGCCCGTTACCTATTCCTTTAATGCAACACCTATAGCTTTGAATGCCACCTCCTCCTCGGGGTTGCCTTTGACCTATAGTGTGATCTCAGGGCCGGCATCTGTAATCGGAACGAACCTTTACGTGCAAGGGGCCGGAACAATTACGATTCAAACAACACAAGCGGGTAATGGTTTGTATGCACCCGCACAGGCAAATTTTTCAGTCGTGGTGAATAAAGCCGGCCAATCAATTTTAATACCAACTATTTCATTTAATGGTACATCCTCATCAGGACTGGGTATCAATTATCAGGTAACTTCCGGAAACGCTTCTATTACTGGAAACACGCTGAGTGTTTTAGGCTCGGGTACAATTGTTGTTGTTGCAAGTCAGACAGGAAATTCTAATTACAATCAAGCAACTAATGTTACTAATGTGCTGATTGTGCCTCAAGCCGTCTCTAATCCAGGAGGTGGGGCCTCGTTTATTCTACCCGCTACCAATACCGCAACCATTATCCCCATGCCTTAGTCGAAGCGAGTTCGTAATCACGGATACGGAGCTGAGGCTCATGGCGGCAGCGGCGATCATGGGGCTAAGGAGGAGTCCAAAGAAGGGATAGAGAATGCCGGCGGCGATCGGAATGCCGAGGATGTTGTAGGCGAAGGCGAAGAGGAGATTCTGTCGGATGACTTTCAAAATGGCGCGGCTCAAGCGGATGGAACCGACAATTCCCTCCAGTGAGGGGCGTAGCAGGATGATTCCGGCAGTTTCCTTGGCGATATCGGATCCGGCTCCCATGGCAATCGAGGCTGAGGCGACAGCGAGGGCTGGAGAATCATTGATTCCATCGCCTGCCATCGCGGTGCGGTATCCCTCGGAGGCCCAGGTACGGATTTGCCCCGCCTTCCCCTGAGGAGAACATCCGGCTTTCCAGAGTGTGATGCCGAGATGATCGGCAACTGCACGGGCCGTCTCTTCTCGATCACCTGTGAGCATGGCGGCAGTGACGCCTAGCAATCCGAGTTCTGCAATCAGTGACGCAGCCGAGGGACGGATCGTGTCCTCAACAGTGAGCAGGCCAGCCGGCTTGCCTTCGACGGCGACGGCGATCAGACCAGAAGCCGAGTCGGAAGTGATCTTCTCCAGATCTGCGACAGGGACTCCCCGTTCACGGAGAAAAGCGATGCTCCCCACCAGAAGTTCCCGCTCACCGAGGTCCGCCGAAATCCCGCCTCCGGGCCATGCTGTGAAACCTGTGGTTTGATCAGGTTGTATACCCCGATCCTCCGCTGCTCGGATGACTGCATGGGCGAGTGGATGCTCGCTGCCTCGTTCGGCAGAGGCGGCTAAGGAGAGGAGATCTATCTCCGTAAAAGGTGTGATGGGATGGATACTTGAGAGTGTTGGCCTTCCCTCGGTGAGGGTCCCCGTCTTGTCGAGAGCGAGCAGGGTGGCTGACGAGAGGTTCTGAAGGGATGCCGCATCCCGCACGAGGATCCCGTGTCGTGCTGCCTGACCGATTCCGACCATGAGTGCCATCGGGGTGGCTAGACCTAGCGCGCAGGGGCAGGCAATAAGCAGGACAGCGACGGCTGATTGCAGACCCATGACCCAGCCGCCACCGAGCAGGATCCAAGTGATCAGTGTGATAGCCGAGAGTCCGAGGACAATCGGGACAAAGATGGAGGCGACCTTGTCGGCGAGTTGCTGGAAGGGGGCTCGGCTCCGCTGGGCCTGGGCCACGGTGGCGATAATCCCCGATAGGAGTGTGCCTGCACCAGCGGAGTCAACCCGGAGGAGGAAGCTCCCCTGACGATTGAGCGTGCCCGCGGAGACTCGTGAGCCGGACTGCTTCTCGACAGGAAGCGGTTCGCCGGTAAGCATCGACTCGTCAATCGAACTCCATCCCTCGGTGATCGTGCCGTCAGCAGGGATCTTTCCCCCCGGAAGGATGCGGATCAGGTCACCCAAGTGGAGTGACGAGACAGAAAGCTCGTGGTCACCTCCGGGTGTCACGAGGAGGGCCCTTGGTGGAGTAAGGTCAAGCAGCTCGCGAAGCGATGATCCGGCGCGCGCGCGGCCCCGCGCCTCCAGCCACTGGCCCAACAGGATAAGGAGCATGATCGTGGAGGCGGCCTCGAAGTAGAGACCATGGGTGGCTCCTCCAAGCAGAAGGGTTGCCACGCTTTGCAAAAACGCAGCGCTCGTCCCGATCATGATGAGGGAGAACATGTTGAGCTGGGCTCCGACAAAGGAGTGCCATCCCTTGATCCAGATCGGTGCGCCGCACCAGAAAAGCACGGGAAGCGAGAGGGCCATCTCTACCCATCCGGAGAGTCTCTCCGGCAAGAGGTGGAGACCCACCATCGGAGCCATCGCGATCACGAGGAGCGGAAGGCCAAGAAGCGCGGCTACGAGTGTTCGGTTGCCAAGCAATGATGACTCCCCATCTTCTTCGAGGGAGGGAATTAGCGGCTCCAGAGGCATCCCGCATTTCGGACAATCACCGGCTTTGTCGGCGAGAATCTCGGGATGCATCGGGCAAGTGTAGAGCGAGCCCTCGGCGGCAGATGCCACGGAAGTAGTTGCTGCCTTATTGTGATCGTGATGACAACAGTCGCTCATGAGGGAAGAGAGGGTGAATCGAGTCTCTTAGAATGACGGATGTTAGACTGTTGGAATCACACAGAGCGTTTGCCACAAGATGCACAGAAGACACAGGGAGTAAGAGTCTGAATTTTATACAGACTAAGGCATCAACCTTGTCATCAGCTCAGTCACTTTTTGTATTTTTTGTGCTTTTTGTGGCTACATCTTTCTGGAAGGTAGCCTAATCACAGGTCATCTAGGACTTTTGACTAAACCGCCTTTCCGCCACAGTTGGCAGATTTCGCGTCCCTCCCGTCCTTCAAAGGCTCCGGAGGGAACCCACTCCTCCATTAACCCCAAGCAGGGATCGAAGAGAGAGGCAATCTCCTCTCTGGTCGAACCATGGGGCGGTCCTGAGAGTGCAGAGGGATTGAGGTAGAAAATAGCGAAGAAGTGACCGCCGGGCTTCAAGATGGCACCGATTGCTTTTACATATTCGGCTCGAAGTGCAGGAGGAATAGCGCAGAAGCAGGTGTGCTCGAAGACCCAGTCGAAGCGGTCATTCCATGTCCTGGGTAATTCGAAAAGATTCCCCTGCTCATAGTGTTCGCTGCCGGCAGGTGGGTAAGAGCGTGCGAGGGCGATTGCTGAAGATGAAAGATCGAGACCTGTGACGCGAGCCCCATGAGTTGCAAGCGCACGAACATCGTGGCCCGGTCCGGATCCTGGAACGAGAACCTCTCCTAGGATAGGATGACGCGAAAGAAATTCCGTGAGGGCAGGTGCAGCGTATCCCTCGTTCCAAGGTGTATCGCCTGCCTGGTAACGGGCCTCCCAATCCACTGGGTCAATTAATTCAACTGGATTGGAAAGCTTAGAGTCCAGATTAGAGTCGGACCCAAGCGGTTCCGAGGGCGATGCCGAGTTGGTATTTGCGTTCATGCTCCCGTATCAGGAATGGCAGATCGACGCGCCGGTGCAACCTGAACTCTCCGGAGAGTCGTTTGGTGAGTTCCTCCTCACTACGACGATCGGCATCGATTCCGCCGATCCAATGTTCCTTTGGAGTGTATTCTTCGAGCCAGGTGAAGGGTGTCGTGAGCAAGAGTTGTCCGCCCGGTTTGACCAAGCCTCCCAGACGAGAAAGGAATGCCTCGGGATCTGGAAGACGGCAAATAAGATTGGCCGCCAAGACCACATCATAGGGACCCATCTCTTCGGGAAGATTTGTGGCATCCTGTACGGAAAATGAAACCCTGCTTCGGTCGATCTCTGCTGGAGCGAGGGCCTCGAAAGGGGCCGTGATCGCTCCTTCCAGAAGACGTTCCCCTGCGTGCCGACCAGTCTCCTTAAGCGTCTTAGCGGCATTGATGAAAGAGTCGGAATAGTCGCTCGCCTCCACGCGGGCACAGGAGCGTGCCAACTCGAAGGCAGAGGCCCCGACCGAACATCCTGCCTCGAAGGCGACTGCGTCGGGTGCAAGTCGTGATGTGTCAAGCAACTCCCGGACACAGCGGACAGGGAAGGGTGACTCGGTAATCGTTCGATCAATGGGAAGCGCTTCCTGACGCAGTTCCGTAGCTCCGCCGTAATGCAGCAGGAGATACTCGCCCAGAAGCTTTGGCGACTCGTAGAGCGAGGCCACGATAAAAAGCTTTTTAGTTGGGAAGGGCGGCGCCCGGGTCGCCCAACTCGGATGGAGGAGGTGGAGCAATCACGGTCCCTTCGGGAATCTCCAGCGGTTCATGGTGAACGACTGGTTCGTGGATCACATCCTGCTGCTCTTCCGATGTTGTGGGAGTGTCGGCGGCGCCACCATGCTGAACGTCACCGGTGTCACCCGTGAGCGTTTCGTCCATGGACTGAGTCTTCTCTGCTGGCTCGGTTTTCTCAGCCTTCTGTTTCTTTTCAGCGGGAGCGGATGGTGTTGCAGGAGTCTTGGGAACTGGGCGTGTGGCGGCCTGGAGGTTTCCCATGGCGAAGTCGATCACATGACCCTGATGAAGGAGCCAGAGAAGATCTGCACCCAGCGCCTGCTCGCGACGTTTCAATGTCTCTGCATCAATCGTGGGCTTCACCGATTCGGCCTTGGCTGGCTTGTCTGCCTTTTCCAGCTCAGAGGTTGTGGTTGCCGCAGAGGTCTCGTGAGGGATTTCGGCGGCCTGTTGCTCAGACACCTCCGTTTCTGGCGCTAGCTCTGATACCGAAGGGGTAGCGATAGCAGTATTCTCTGGGATCGGTTGGTCAGCGGTCTCAGTCCGTAGGGCAAGCAGGGCGGCCCACTGCTTGTCACGGTGCTGTTTCGGGTGGGCCTCCAGGTACTCGAGGATGGAGCGGAAGCTTTCGCCGATCGGGGTAGTCTCCCTGTCGAGATAGCGCGGACGGGCCATCGAGACATTGATGATCTTCTTGTGGGACTTGAAGAGCTGGAGGCCGCGATTGGTCAGTTCCTTGCCGAGCACCTGAGCAAGCGGAAGCGGGAAGTGATCCATCTCCTGAAGATTCTTGAGAAGGAGCTCACGAAGGAGAGGGGTCGATCCGTGAAGCGCGATCCCTCCAGTGAGAGTAATGTCCCGGCCGGAGGATTCGATTTCGTGATCAGCGTGCTGCTCGTTGAAATGCTTGGAGACTTGCTCCCAGGTGAGACCCCCCGCTCCTTCACTGCCCTGCTCAACTTTGGCGTCCTCGGTCGCAGGGGAGGATTCTCCGGCAGTGGATTCCTCCGTGGAGGTCTCGACAGGGGTTTCGGAAGATGGTTCGGCAGGAGCCTCGATGGCTTCGGCAGAGACCTCAGGTGTCTTTTCCTCAATCGATTTCACAACAGATTCGGCAGGAACTTCGGAAGGAATCTCGACGGGGGTCTCCGTTGTTTCGATGGCTTCCGGCGATTCAGTTGGTGCCACTACTGCTTCAAAAGTTTCGACTGCAGCTTCTTCCGTGACGGGAATGAAGACCGTCTTGGTGGATTGCTCGGTCTTCCACTGCTCGATCAGCGCCTCATCACGCATCATCTTGATGCGTGCTTTGTAGAGCTCAAAAGGCATGTTTTTAAAGCGCTCTGAATGCAGGCCGATCAGTCGCGAAGTGTACTCGTGATGGTTCGGTGGCCCCAGCAGGACTCCACTCATGCCGCACTGCGCAACCACGGAGAAAGCACCCTTGGGAGCTTCCGTGGTGATGGAGGATTTTTGGTAAAACTTCCCAAGATGCTTGGAGAGCAAGTGAGCAACGGCTTCCTTGCGGGTCTGCCAGAGCGATCCGTCGGCCTTTACCCGGAAGAGTTCTGGCGTCTCTTCGTTCTCGGCCTGCAAGCGGACGGTGTAGCGGTCGGAGAGCTGGACAATCAGGCGGGCGAGTTCGAAGAGTGGGTAGGCTTTGGCTCGTGAGCGAATCTGCTTGGCGATTCCCTCAATGGCTGCGAATTCGGGAACCAACTGAAGCTTCCATCCTTCCAAGAGCGGCTTGGGCGCGGGTTCCGGCCTGTGATCGCGCTCGTCGCGTGGACCTCTGCGGTCATTGCGATTTCTTCCGCCTTCGCTACGAGATGCACTTGCTCCTCTGGGTCCGCCGGAGCCTCGGTTCTCGTGAGGGCCTCCGCTACGGCCGCCACGACTTTCCTGACCAGGACCACTGGAACGGTTTGCGCGATCGGGACGAGGTCCCCTGTCGGGTCGTGGTCCGCGCGAGTCACGTCCACCCTCGCGGTCGCGGCGACCACCGCCGAAACGATCGGGATGATCTCCTTCGTCAAATTTTGCAGCGAGATGCGCCGTGCTGTCGGTGGTCTCGGTTGTCCACGCAGGACGGAAAATATCGGAGAGGTCGATCCCCAGAGAGGAAAGATCGGCGGGTGCTTTGGGGTCGTCGCTCATGGAAAAATTAGGAAAGAGTCACGCTAGCATGAGAGGCATGGCTGTGGGGAAGCACGAAACGCCGCCGGCATGTGACGATTTGGTGCAGTCGCTGCGTTCATCCATGCTTTCAGTTTGATATCCATCACTCGCAGAGGAACGAACGCACCGATTCCCTGAGGCGTTCTGGCACGGTGGCTCTGATTCTGCTGGCTTCCTCCTCATAGAAAGTTGCATGAACGACACCCTCGCGGTGGAGCTTTGCCAGAATGTCGGGACGGTTGTGCGGGATCAGCAGTTCTATCTCCTTGTTCTCGGAGCCGACAAGATTCCCCAGGTGCTCGACCAGCACATCGAGTCCCTCTCCCGAGTGAACCGAGATGAAGAGTGCCTCGGGGTAGGCGTTGCGAAGCATGGCGCGTGTGATCGGGTCCTCAACCTGGTCGATTTTGTTGAAGACAGTGAGGGTCTTTTTGTGATCGGCGCCGAGATCGGCAAGCACCTTCATCGTGGTGCCGTAGAATTCCAGCACGCGGGGATGTGAGGCATCGAGCAGGTGGACTAGGAAGTCAGCCATGACGGCCTCCTCGAGCGTGGCGTTGAAAGACTCCACAAGCTGGTGGGGAAGCTTCCTGATAAACCCGACCGTGTCCGTCAACAGGAGGGGCTGCTTGTTCGGGAGATCGATCTTCCGGGTCGTTGTGTCGAGGGTCGCGAAGAGTGCATCCTCCACCAGCACGTCGGCTCCGGTGAGTCGTCGTAGCAGGGAGGATTTGCCCGCATTGGTATAGCCGACGATGGCGACATTCGGAACAGGCGCGCGCTTGCGGTCCTTGCGCTGGTTGGCACGGTTACGCCGTACTTCCACGAGGTCGCGCTTCAGGCGATCCATCTGCCCTCGGATCTTTCGTTTATCCTGCTCGAGCTGGCTTTCGCCCTCACCCTTGGAGCCGATGCCTCCACCCTGCTTACCAAGGTGGCTCCAAGCCCGGGTCAGTCTCGGAAGAGAATACGACATGCGGGCGAGGTCGACCTGAATCTTTGCTTCGCGGGTTTGTGCGCGCGACCCAAAGATATCGAGAATGATCTCCTGACGGTCGATCACAGTCATCTTAGCCAGGGTCTCCCAGTTGCGCTGTTGTGCAGGGGTCAGCTCATTGTCGAAAATAATGACATCGCATCCGAGTTCCCGCGCGTGCTCGCAGATTTCCTCTGCCTTGCCCGAACCAAGAAAAAGACGGGCCTGAGGTTCACGGATTTGCACCAATTGCTTCCCGACGATAGGGACACCAAGCGTGCGCACCAACTCACCCAATTCGTTCAGGAGATCCTCCGCATCGTCGCGCGACTCAGCAACCGTGTGGGCGCCGACCAGAAGGGCGCGCTCGACTATCTTATCACGGGGTTTGATTTCGAACATGAATGGAAGTGGAGACTGTTAGCGGTTTAGGCTCTAGGTTTTTAGAAGTAGTAGATTCAGGAAGATAGCATGGTTTTTTCCTAAAGCCTAAAGGTCTAGAGCCTGGGACCCTTTCTTTGGCTCCAGCATCATCGCCTCCCCATGATCGAGATGCTCCCGGCAGAGAGCAAAAAACTCCTCCTTGCTGCTGACGCGGCGAACGGCATGAAGGAACTCGGGATTGATCCCCTCACCGATGAAATTCGCGTATTTCTTGATCTTCTGGACTCCCTTGGGCTCGGGAATCGTCGGATCGCAGACCGTCTCATAGAGGTCGTGGATATAGGCTAGAACTTCCCGCCCTGTGGGATGAGAGATCGGCTTGCCGGCAAAATGTTCCCTGATTTGAGAAAAGATCCATGGGTTGCGCACGGCACCACGCCCGATCATGAGCCCCCGGGAACCTGTTTCACCAATGAGGGTCTCGGCGTCGGCCGGAGTGGAGACGTTCCCGTTGCCGAGCACGGGGCAGGGGAGTGATTCGGCAGCCATCCGGATCAGGTCGTGGCGAATCCCTCCGCTGTACATCTGGAGCACGGTTCGCCCATGGACCGTCACAAGATCGATGGAGTGTTTTATGAAAAGCGGCAGGAGTGCTTCGATAGTTTTTTCGTCATCGAAGCCGAGGCGGGTCTTTACAGTGAACTTGCCTGAGATGGCATCACGCAGCGCCCCGAGGATCCCATCGATACGGGGCAGATCTCGCAGCAGGCCGCCTCCCGCGCACTTCCGGTAGACCACAGGGGCCGGGCAGCCGAGATTCAGATCGATTGCCGCAATGGGATGTTGGCCCAGTTCCTTGGCAGTACGAACCAAGGAGGGGATGTCGTTGCCGATCATCTGCGCAATGACGGGACGCCCTGTCGGATTTTGGGTGATTGAGGCGAGGATCGGTTTGTCGAGGCCCGAGGTTGCCGTTACCCGGAAATACTCAGTGTAGTAGAGATCCGCTCCACCATAGCGGGTCATCAATCGCCAGAACGGCAAGTCGGTTACATCCTGCATCGGAGCGAGTGCAAGCAGGGGCCCGTCTTGGGAGAGAAGATGATCGAGGGACTCCGAAGGGGTCATCTTTTTTTTGATCCTCGGGATTTTAGTTGTTCCTTGAGTTGTTTGGTCAGGATCTTGAGGAACTCCATGGATCCTCGTCCCAACGGACGTTGCGTAGGCCACGCAGCGACAATTTTCCTCTCCGGCCTCTCCCCGCTCAGGGAGCGGTATGCAGGACGTTTCGTTTTCTCGGAGACGGCGGCCATAGCCGGGATCAGCGAGATGCCCATTCCTGCTGCGACCAGTGATTGGATGGTCTCGAGCTGGGCACTGCGGAAGCCAATCATGGGGCGAAGATCGCGCCGGTTGCAGAAGCCAAGGACCTGATCGCCAAGGCAATGACCCTCCTGCATCACGATCAGGCGCTCCGTCTCAAGATCGCGTGGAGTCAGCGTTCGTTTGTGTGCGAGCGGATGGTCGGAAGGGAGCGCCAGGAGAAGCTCCTCAGTGAGCAGCGACATGATCTCAAGGCGCTCCGCCTCGTCTCCCGCTAGTGGAAGGCTTATCAGGGCAAAGTCGATCTCGTAGCCATGAAGCAGCTTCAAGAGGCGTGAAGTCGTTTCTTCCTGCACGATCATTTCGACACCGGGATAGTGCTTCGCGAAGGCTGCCATGACTCCCGGCAGCAGATAGGGGGCGATTGTCGGCAGGACACCCAGCGTCACGGTGCCGGAGTTGAGGCTCTTGGCATCTTCGGCCTCCCTCCGAGCCCCATCCACCTCTTCCAGAATGCGTACTGCTCGTCGCAGAAACGCCTCTCCGTGCGATGTCGGGCGTGCCTCCCTCTTAGTCCGATCAAAGAGTCTCTCCCCGAGTTCCTCCTCGAGTTTCAGAATCTGCTGGCTGAGTGATGGCTGGGAGACATGGCACTGCTCGGCAGCCCTGGAAAAATTCCCCATCCGTGCGACGGCAACGGCATAGCGGAGTTGATGCATTTCCATAGGTTCCCCCTATGGTTACCACAGGTAACAAGTATTTCAACAATAGGTCATCGGCTCTACCATTCCCTCACACCCCTCACCATTTCAACAACAGGAGACCATCATGACCACCGAATCCATGTGCCCCTTTTCGGGTGCCATCCGTAAAGAAGCCATCACCGGAGCCTCAAATAACGCTGCCTGGTGGCCGAATCAGCTGAACCTCAAGCTTCTGAACCAGCAGTCACCGCTAACGAATCCGATGGAAGAGGGGTTCGATTATGCGGAGGAGTTCAAGAGCCTCGACCTCGAGGCAGTGAAGAAAGACCTCCAGGCGCTCATGACGGATTCGCAGGAATGGTGGCCCGCCGATTTCGGTCACTATGGGCCCCTCTTCATCCGCATGGCCTGGCACAGCGCTGGTACTTACCGCACTGCGGATGGACGCGGTGGAGGTGGCAATGGCAGCCAGCGTTTCGCGCCACTTAACAGCTGGCCCGACAACGGCAATCTCGACAAGGCGCGCCGCCTGCTCTGGCCAATCAAGCAAAAGTATGGGCGCAAGATCTCTTGGGCTGATCTGATGATCCTCGCCGGGAATGTCGCCCTCGACTCGATGGGTTTCAAGACCTTCGGATTCGCCGGTGGTCGCAAGGATATCTGGGAGCCGGAGGAGATCTACTGGGGCGCAGAGAAGGAATGGCTCGCCGACCAGCGCTACAGCGGAGACCGTGAACTCGAGAATCCTCTCGCCGCCGTGCAGATGGGACTCATATATGTGAATCCCGAGGGCCCCAACGGCAATCCTGACCCGATCGCCTCGGCGCGCGATATCCGCGAGACTTTCGCCCGGATGGCGATGAATGACGAGGAAACCGTTGCCCTTATCGCCGGCGGACACACCTTTGGTAAGACTCATGGAGCCGGCCCGGCCAGCCATGTCGGTCCTGAACCCGAGGCCGCACCGATCGAGGAGCAGGGCTTCGGATGGATCAGCAGCTTCCGTAGTGGCAAAGGACCCGACGCGATCACCAGCGGCCTCGAGGTCACCTGGACGCAGACTCCCACCGAATGGAGCAATTACTACTTCGAGAATCTCTTCAACTACGACTGGGAGCTGACCAAAAGCCCCGCCGGAGCCCACCAGTGGGTGGCCAAAAATGCCGCCGATGTGATTCCCGATGCTTTTGATAAG
>CAIPWR010000141.1 GCA_903868795.1 uncultured Spartobacteria bacterium
CACATCAAAAGATGGAGAGGAATCGCCACTCGTTATGCGAAAAATGCCTCCTCCTTCCTGGCTGCTATCCAAATACGCTGCATCGCTCTCTGGGCTCTTATCTCGTGACGACACTATCTAGAAGAACAAAATAGGGTTTTTTGAATATGGAACTCAGGAAGAAAAGTTGCATCGGTATGGATATGATAAGTTCTCGTGATCCTTGGTGCTGTGGCTGGCCGGACAGTCCCTCTGCATTCTTGACGGATTGCTCCACTTCCATCTATTCACGATAACTCAGCATCAGATTGCTCTCAGCGGCAAACTTCCTCATTGGTTTCTTTTCCTGAGTTCCTGAGTTCCATATTTTTCCGTGTCATCCCTCTTACCCACGGAAAACAGCGAGGAGCTTAACTTATCTAACCCTTCACCTTTCACTCTCTCCACCTGTGTCCCAGCTTGATTATCCCGATTCCTTCCGCGAACTGGTGCGCCAGTTCAGACGGCTTCCCGGGATAGGGCCACGAAGCGCGGAGCGGATCGCACTCTGGATGATGCGATCTCCCGATGCCAAATCAGATCAGTTGATCTCAGCGGTTTCCAAGGCCCGAGAGAGTTTGAAAACCTGCCGTCTCTGCGGATTCTTTGCCGAGACAGATGAGTGTACCCTCTGCCGTGATCAGGCACGCGCCGGCAGGGAACTCTGCATTGTCGAGACGGCGACCGATATTCTGCCACTGGAGCGGACAGGGGTCTTTCGAGGACGTTACCATGCGCTTGGAGGGAAGCTCTCTCCTTTGGATGGGATTGGACCCGAGCAACTTCGGATCGCCGAACTGATTGAGCGGATTGGGGAAGAGCGTCCCTCTGAGGTGATTCTGGCTCTCGGGGTTGACGTAGAGGGTGAGGCCACATCCCATTATCTGGCTGAGATGATCGCTCCAACCGGCGTTCATGTGACACGGATTGCCCAAGGACTACCCGCTGGAGGGGGAGTTGATCAGGCTGATCAGATCACCCTTCATCGTGCGCTCGCGAACCGTGGCGCCTACCTGCAACGGTAAAAATTATGAGGGAAAGCTTACGATTGAAGATTTCTTTTCGGTTGCTTCTGCTCACCATGGGACTCCTGCTGACAGCATTTCCATTCCGTTTGCAGGCCGATGTTAATGAGCATCTCAATCCACTGGTGACCCTCATGATCCAGAGGCTCCAGTTATCTCGTGAAGTGGCCTGGAGCAAATGTCTGGCGGGGATTCCTGTAGCTGACCCGACTCGGGAGGCGCGGATGCTCACTGATCTGAAGAACATGGGTACGCAGACTGGCCTCTCCTCTGCTGAGGTTGTTCGATTGTTTCTTCCCCAGATTGCAGCCTCACGACGCTATCAGCAGGAACTCATTGCCGGATGGCGTTCCGGGATCGAAGTGCCGAAGATCAAGCCGCTCGATCTTGCTTCCGAGATCAGGCCTCGTTTGGACAAGCTGAACCGGGAAATGCTTCGTCAGTGGGTGGTTGTCTGCCATACCCAGTTCGACTGGGCTGACCGGGAAGAGGCCCAGCGAATGCTCCAGCAACGAGGTATTCCCGCAGATGTGGCGAAAATCGCGGTGAGCCCTTTGATACACTGAGCCAAATTCATTTTTTCTCCGCTATTTTTAATGGGTTCTCAGAGGTGAAGCCACAGAGCTCTTGCCCTTGAGAAGGAACAGAGAAGATTTTGAATATGGAACTCAAGAACCCAGGAATGAATGGTGAGAGAATGGGTCTATTTAGCAGGTTGCAGGATGGAACTGCTTAATCAAGCTGGCTTGATTGTCATGCTGGCCTTCGAATCAGAGGAGGGTTCCCTCGGTCCTGATACCTGCCGATCTATCACAGACCTGGTATCCCTAAGCCTAGGATGTTCCGCAGTTGTTTCATCGGTGGTTCGTCACCCTCCGCTTCCTGACTCTCTTTCCTGAGTTCTTGAGTTCCATATTTTAACCTCTTGCTTCACTTCACCTACTTCAAATTGCGAGGAGCCATTCATTTTTTTCTCCGCTTTATTGCTTCATCCTTCATCGCTTAGCCTTCATACTTTTTCCATATGGCCACTCCAAAGATTGATCCCGCACTCCATCAGGAGAGAAAGCCCGATTGGATCAAGGTGCGTCTCCCCTCGAATCCCGTCTTTTTCTCCACCAAGGCGATGATCTCCGATCTCCGCCTTCATACGGTTTGCGAGAGTGCCCAGTGCCCGAATCGATGGGAGTGCTGGAGCGGTGGTACCGCCACGATGATGATCGCAGGGGACCGTTGCACCCGTGCCTGTGGATTCTGTGCCGTCGATACAGCCAAGCCTTTCGCCTTGGAAGAGGACGAACCGGAGCGCGTTGCCGAGGCGGTTCGTCGGATGAAGTTGAAGCATGTCGTGATCACCGCCGTGGCCCGTGATGACATCCCTGATGGAGGAGCCGAGCATTTCGCACGGACCATTCAGGCGATCCGTGCCATGGATGCCTCAATCATTATCGAAATTCTGACTCCTGACTTTAACGGCAAGGATTCCTCTCTTCAGACCGTGGTTGATGCCGCTCCCCATATCTTCAATCACAACCTCGAGACCGTGGAGCGCCTCACTCCGATGGTCCGCTCACGCGCGAAGTACCGCCTCTCCCTCGACTTTCTGAAAAGGGCCCGCGCCCTTGCCGAGTCCCGTGGTCAGAAGATGGTGACCAAGAGTGGTATCATGCTTGGTCTGGGGGAGCAGGAGAACGAGATCTTCCAGGCGATGGATGACTTGCGTGAAGCCAATGTCAGCGTGCTTACTATGGGACAATATCTCCGTCCTAGCCCTCAGCATCTTCCTGTTGTGGAATATATTACCCCCGAGACCTTTAATCTCTACGGTGAGATCGCTCGTAAGAAGGGATTCAGCCATGTGGCCAGCGGCCCTCTAGTTCGCAGTTCCTATCACGCCTCGGACTTCAACCCTATCGAGGGATTGGTAGAGGAGACGGGATTGAACGCTTAGGCAGGGCAGGGCCGGTTCGGCCGCCTCGGGTTGGTAAAAAATTCCTTGCGGGCTCTTTTGGATTCATATACCGAACATATGAACGGCATATGAATCTTACCCCACGCCAAAGCGAAATTCTCTCTTTCATCCGTGAGTATGCGGAGGATTGTGGCGGTATTCCCTCGGTTCGCGAGATCATGGCACGCTTTGGATTTACCTCTCCGGCCACGGTGGCGAGTCACCTGGAACTGATGGAAAAGAAGGGTGCTATTCGTCGTGAGCCCGGCCGTTCGAGGAATATCATTCTGCCGGATCTGAATAAAAGCTCCGGTCGTTCGGAACTTCTTGAGGTCCCGCTTTACGGAATGATCCCGGCTGGTATTCCCGAGGGTCAGGAGCAGGAGGTGGACCGTTGTATCTTGCTCGATCCCGAGACGATCAAGATTCCTAGGAATGCCAAGACATTCGCCCTGGAGGTGAGGGGAGACTCCATGATTGGGGCCGGGATCCTGGACCGTGATGTCGTGATCCTAGAACACGCTCAACCCCGTAACCGAGATATTGTCGCCGCTCTGATCGATGGGGATGTCACGCTTAAGCGCTTTCTGCTCGAGGGAGGCTCACCTTTCCTCCGCGCAGAGAACCCTCTCTATCCCGACCTCATTCCTGCCCAGGAGCTCCTGATCCAGGGGGTCTTCCGTGCGCTCATCCGAACTCAGCTTCCTTAACCAAACAAACCATCAGCATCAAGCATCATGAAAACCATCAGCAAGAAATCAGCGATCCGCTCCACCGATGAACTCTGGCAATGGGCCGCACTCAGGAGATCCGCTTCCTTAACCCAAAAACCTTCGATGAGCAGCAGCATGGCCCGTCACTCCTCATCAATGGCACAAGGTATTCTCACTCGTCTTTACGAGATCCTTGGAGTGACTTCCAAGTCACGGAGGTAAGAAATTTTATCTCGCGCGGAGCAACTGTGGTTTTTAGCAAGGTGAGAGTTGTGATTTTTTGATGAGGCATTGGAGGTGGATGAGGAGCTTGCGCATGGCTGCGACGATGGCGCATTTGTAGGGTTTTCCCCTGTCTCGAAGACCTTGGACATAGG
>CAIPWR010000142.1 GCA_903868795.1 uncultured Spartobacteria bacterium
GATCCCGGATTCCGTACCGGCTGCAAGGTCGTCCTGCTCGACCGGCAGGGAAAACTCCTTGCGAACGAGGTGATCTATCCCGGTCGGAGTCGGGGCGAGGAACTCGAGGCCGCCGAGGCTATTCTCAATATGGTCCGTCTCCACAAGGTCGAGGCCATTGCCATCGGCAACGGTACCGCCTCCCGCGAGACCGAGACCTTCGTGAAGAAGCTAAAGCTCCCCTCCTCCATCCAAATCGTTGTGGTCAGCGAGAGCGGCGCCTCGATCTACTCGGCGAGTGAGATCGCCCGTGAAGAATTCCCTGACCTTGACCTCACCGTCCGTGGCGCCGTCTCGATCGGCCGCCGTCTGATGGATCCGCTAGCGGAACTCGTGAAGCTCGATCCCAAGTCCATCGGCGTCGGCCAGTATCAGCATGATGTCGATCAGGCAGCCCTGAAGCGCTCCCTCGACGATGTCGTCATCTCGTGCGTGAACAAGGTCGGCGTCGAACTTAACACCGCCTCCCGACACCTACTGGCCTATGTCTCTGGTCTGAACTCAAGAACTGCCGCAAGTCTTGTCACCCACCGGGATACCAACGGCCCCTTCAAGTCGCGTGCCGAACTTCTGAAGATCAGCGGCCTTGGACCAAAGGCCTTCGAGCAGGCGGCGGGATTCCTCCGCATCCGCGACGGGGCACATCCCCTTGACGCAAGCTCCGTCCACCCGGAGCGCTATGAACTCGTCGACCGCATGGCGTCGGATCTCGGCTGTACGGTGCAGGATCTTCTGCGTGACCCTGCGAAGCGCGCCGCGATCAAGCTCGACCGCTATGTCACCCCCGAAGTGGGACTCCCGACCCTCAAGGACATCGTCGCCGAGCTGGCAAAGCCGGGCCGCGATCCCCGCGAGCAGTTCGAGGCCTTCAGCTTCGCGGATGAAGTCCAAAAGATGGAGGATCTCCAACCCGGCATGAGGCTCCCCGGCATCGTGACGAATGTCACCGCCTTCGGGGCCTTTGTCGACATCGGGGTCCATCAGGACGGACTCGTCCATATCAGCCAGATCAGCGACGACTTCGTCCAGAACCCCGCCGAGTTCCTGAAGGTCGGCCAGAAAGTCCAGACGACCGTCATGGAGATCGATCTGCCGCGCAAACGCATCGCCCTCTCGCTTAAGACCAAGGTCGACCTCACCCCTCGTGATCCTAAGGGCGGCGGAGCTCTGGGTGGTGATCGCCGCGGGCAGGGAGGCCGAGGAGAGGACCTTAGCCGGTTTATGCGCACCGATTCAGGAAAGCCTGGAACCGGTGGAGATTGGTTCTCCCAGGCTCAGCAGAAGAAATTCTGACGCGGTTCCGTCGTTCCGTCGTTCTTCTAAAGTCTTAAAAAGTCAGAGACTATGAGACTCATAGACTAAGAGGCCCCGTCCACCTTTCAGCCTTGGAGCGCCAGTCGGGAAGCAGGGAGATCTTGAGAAGCTCGCGGTTAATGGCTGATAACTGTGGAAGTCCCTGCCTCGTGGCAAAGGCATAAATCATCGCCGAGTCGGGAGGCGTGTAGAGATCGTACTTCAAATCAGGGTTGCGGTTCATCATGTATTGTAGCGGCACCACATCGCCGGCAAACGCAGTGATCAGTCCCGTCTCCTGGGCATTTTTGATTTCGTCGTAGGTGTTAAAGCGTTGAGCGGAGATCCCCCGCTCCTGGAGTAGGAAATCCATCCGTGACCCGGCGACACACCCAACCTTGAATCGAGGGAGATCGTTGAAATTGACGATGCCCTCTTTCATCTCGGCGCGGGTGAGCGAGGAGGCGACCGTCCCTGTGAACACGGCGATAATCAGAACCCCCGCGAGCATCCAGAAAAAGGTGACCAGACGTCCCACCAGCGAGATCGGGGTTTTGTCCCCATAGCCGACAGTAGTCATGGTGACAGCCGAGAACCAGAGGGCCGAACCAAACCCTTTCACCGAGGGGCCGTTAAAATGCCCCTTCTCATGTTTCCTCTCGGCGAACATCAGCAGAAGGCTGAAGAAAATCATCCCGATCAGCATCGCGAGGAAGATAATAAGCACCCGTTTGTTCATGAGGATCCCATGGAATGTGCCGAGCGATTGCAACAGGGATTTGCGGGCCGTCAAAACCGCCCCATGGCTGAAGAGATAAGGCTCGGTGAATTCGATATCACCCGCCTCCTCACCGGAAAGCGCTATGGCGGGGCTCAGATCGCACTCACCCGTACGCAGCTTTTTCATGATGTCGACCAACGGCATCTCGACATACTCGTAGGAGATCCCAAGCCTTCCGGCGATCTGCTTCCAGAGATCGACGCTCAGACCGCTCCAGGCTCCGACCCCGTCCTTGAAACTGAACGGAGGTCGATAGCAGACAGCCACGCGAAGCTTGTGAGAAGTCCCCGCCGGGATAGTAGCAAGCGGACTAGAATCAGCACTCCATCCTGAAAAACAGGTAAGAATGAATCCGAACGCAAGCAGGAAGTAAATGGAACGGCTGGAATTCATCAGTATGTGATAACTCATTCCTACAATCGGAGGGAACCCCTCTTTTCGTCAGCTCGGAAAAGAGAATGTTTTCCCTTATTCAAAATAGCTTCTTTTGTTCTGTTCATCGACAGGACCGAAGTCACGATGAGATTGCGGTCCAAGCACCTTGTTGGGCACTCACAACCTTAACAATAAAACATCCATGAAATCACGCTCAAAAAAATCAACCTCTCAGGATAGATACCTCGTCATCGGATCCCACGGACCCGGTTTTAGCTCGCAAGAGGAGGAACTCGCCGTGCTCCAAGGCGGGATTATTCCCTCCTTTGACGCACTTCATAATCTGGAGGAAGTAGGCATCATCCTTGCCGGAGGACTCCCGCTCGGAGAGAGAACACTCGTTTTCATCATGGAAGCCTCCTGCAATGAGGAAGCAGACCGGATCCTGCGCGAGTTGCCATGCTGGGGCGTCTTTGACTGGGAGGTCAGGCCTCTCCTTACCTTTGCAAATCGTTCTAAAGAAGAGCAAGGCATCGTTTCCAAACTCAAAAAAAGTCTTAAATAAAGTTGATCAATCACCGCCGAACCAACACCACATGAACACCCATACGATGACCCGATTCCCTCTCCTCAAGACCACCAGGACACTGATGGTCGCACTTGCCTCCATCGCCCTGACTGTTGCTGCAAATGCATCCGATGCGCCATCCCAGAAACTTAAGGCCGCGAACGAGGGCTTCTACAGCGCACTAAACACTATGTTCACCGGCAAGATCGATCCGATGCTCGCACTGTGGTCGCACGGAAAAGATGTCGCCTACCTCGGCCCCGACGGCCGGTTCCTGACCGGCTGGAACAGCGTGAAGGCCGACTGGAACAAGCAGGCCTCCATGAAACTTGGAGGAAAAGCAGTTCTCTCCAATGTCAGTTATTTCATGCTGCCCGGAAGCGGGATCGCCGTGGTTCAGGACATCGAGCAAATCACCACGGACAAGGGCCTGAAACTCTCGATTAGAGCTACCAATGTCTACCGCATGGAAGGCGGAGTTTGGAAAATGGTCAGTCATCACACCGACAAACTCTCCGCCGTACTCAAGTAGTCACGGCAGTACAGTTGGGAACGGCAGCAGGATCCGCGATATGAACGCCGTCTGCTGCTCACCCTTCCGCTGCACCCAGAGACCCCACTATACGTAAACGCTTGGCCGGTGATGAGGCCGATCGCGCATTCAAGGCATGATATGATGAAAACTACTTCCGATAGCCACCGTTCGCCCACGGGAAATTCCGCCGCCCGCGTCCTGATCGCCAGCCTAGCAGGGACGGCCATCGAGTTTTTCGACTTCTATATCTACGCCACGGCTGCGGTTCTCGTTTTCCCTAAACTCTTTTTTCCCCAGGGTGATCCCACAGCAGCCACCCTCCAATCCCTGGCGACCTTCTCCCTGGCCTTCTTTGCCAGGCCTCTTGGTTCGCTCTTTTTCGGCCATTTTGGTGATCGGATTGGAAGGAAAACGACCTTGGTTGCAGCCCTCCTAACGATGGGTCTCTCCACCGTCCTGGTCGGGCTTCTGCCGACTTACACCTCGATTGGATTGGTGGCACCTGCACTCCTTGCCCTCTGCCGATTTGGACAAGGCTTTGGGCTTGGAGGGGAATGGGGCGGCGCAGTGCTGCTTGCCACCGAGAATGCTCCTCCCGGCAAACGCGACTGGTACGGCATGTTTCCCCAGCTTGGAGCTCCGATCGGCTTCCTCTTCTCCGGGGCTATCTTCCTTCTGCTCAGCAAACACCTGGATGCCGAAAGTTTCCTGACATGGGGTTGGCGTGTTCCCTTCCTGGCGAGCAGCGTGCTGGTGCTCGTTGGACTCTATGTCCGGCTCAATATCACGGAGACGCCTGCTTTCTTGGAAGCCTCGTCCCGTGGAAGTCATGTCGCCCTTCCGATGCTGGATCTGGCACGCAATCATCTCCGCCCTGTGATTCTCGGAACATTCGCAGCAGTCGCGACCTTTGTGATTTTTTACATCCTCATCGTCTTCTCCCTCTCGTGGGGCACAACGCATCTGGGCTTCTCCCGTGAGACTTTCCTGATCATCCAGCTTGCCGGCGTACTCTTCTTCGCCCTCTCTATTCCCTGCACCGCATGGATCTCCTCGCGGATTGGACGTCGGAACATGCTCCTTCTGGCGACCATGGCGATTCTGATCTTTGGCCTCTGTTTTGGACGCCTCTTCTCTGCAGGAACAACCGGCGTGATCGCGACGCTCGTGATCGGCTTTCTGCTCATGGGAGTCACCTACGCCCCGCTCGGGACGTTTCTTTCCGAACTCTTCCCGGTGGAGGTGCGTTACACCGGAGCCTCGATCGCCTTCAACATCGCCGGGATCCTAGGAGCATCCCTGACCCCCTATTTGGCCACCTCCCTCGCCATGAGTCACGGGCTTGGTTCTGTTGGGTTCTATCTCGCCGCGATGGCGCTGATCAGCCTGGTTGCACTGCTCTTGTCGCCAGGAAATCTGACTACGGAAGGCGTCGATAATAGCGCAGGGCTTCGATAGGAACCCCAAGTTCCTTCAGTGGATAGATCTTCCCCTCTCCATAAGAGGAGGGGTCACGGATGAGATAATCAAATCCCCGTTTCCCAACAATCACGACAAAGTGGGTGATACCGTCGTGCAGCCTGAGGCGCACGATCACCGGATTCCCGCGAAGAAGGTTCCAGTCAATCCGGGCATAGGAGGGGAGATCCTCATAGGCCTTTTCAATAAGACCGGACGAATATTCGGCAGCCGATTCCCACTTCAGCCACGCCTGCCCCTCGTAACCAAGGTGCTGTTTTAGAAAGACGTTCAGGCGCCCCGGATCCACATCCATCCCGTAGTGGGAGAGCACCATCGCAGCTGAGGAGACAGCGCAACCCTCTCCTCCCATCGTACCGGGAGAATTTCCGAGTTGGTCATTTCCCCACTGCGGATCGCCCTGGAGGAACTGCGGAACGGAAATCATGATCTCACCGGGAATCGGCAGGCCCCCGCTTGCTCCTATGGGATGGGGCCACCACCAAAGGGCACCGCCGGAAATAACCACCAGCAAAAGAACGACAGATCCCCTAAGGATCCCCTTTGCAGATGATCCAGATTGATTGATGCTATGGCGAGATGTCATCGCTGATTTTTGTTTCCTCTCTTATTGCTGCGATTCTTTCCATGAGTCTGCTTCATGCGGAAGCAAATCCAAGCGACATCAACAGATTAGTCTTGGAGTCCCTGCATCAGATGCCGAGCGGGGGCGGATATTCGACCTCATCGATGGCAAACCGCCAGCTTCGCAATGCCGTTTCAACCGAGGACTCCAAACTACTGGTCAACCAGACGGAGGCCACGCCGAGTTACTGCTCGGAGGCCACCTACCTGGTCTTGTTAAAAACACTTTTCACCCTTCAGTCACAGGGAGTCCTGACACTAACCCCGCAGACACTTGCTGCGCTGAAACCGAACGGTCAACCTGACGGCACAGCGATCTGGGGTCGCTGGAATGCCAATGGTCCTGGAACGGCACGGCTCTTCTACGAACTTGGACTTGGACCGAACTTCACGGATCTCTCACGGGCTCAACCCGGTGATTTTCTCAAGATCTTCTGGAACGAAGGGATCGGGGCGACCGAGCATGGTCATTCGGTTATTTTTCTGCGTCAGGATTCTACCGCGAGAACCCTCACCTTCTGGTCGAGTAATACGCCACAAAACAATATTCCTGGGGGCTACGGCGAAAAAACCGTTCCGCTGAGCCGCATCCACCGGATGCTTTTTTCACGCTTGGAACATCCCGAGAACATCAATCGTCCCCTACCCCACTCAGACAGCTACCTCTCCTCCATGGAGCACCGCTCCTCCACACCTGCTGAGATGGCGGAGAAGTGTGGGATTCTGCGGTAGATCTTAAAACTTCCCAGGATGAACCCAGCGGCCACCAGGTAGGCAAGCCCACTCCAGGCGATCGCACCACTCATCCGGTCCATGGGTGTTCCTGATCCATAGGTTGAGAGGAGGCCGACGGCTAAGGGACCGAGGGCCCCACCACCCCATCCAAGGAGATTCATAAGTCCCGCGACCGAAGCTCGTTGGCCCGGCTCCACGAACTCGAAGACCGAGGCAAAGATCCCGCCGTCATAGACTCCTTTGCAGAGACCGAAACATGCCATGGCGACCATCAGCATCCCCATCGTTGGCGCCAAGGCTACGGCCACCACGCAAAGCGTTCCAAGAACCAGACCCGAGGCCTGCACTAGCATCCGGGCACCCCGAAGGTTGACCGCAAGCCGGTCTGCAAGGATGCCTGAAAGCGGAGCACCGACAGCACTCGACAACTGGATCGCTGCCACGGCGGAAAATCCCGCCGCCACCAAACCGAGGTGAAACTTCTCAAAGAGGAACGTCGGCGCCCAGATTAGGAAGATCGATCCGACGCCATTCGCGCAGGCGAAGGCCAGCATCAGCAGGAGAACGCCGGGTTTCGAGAGTAGTGTCCACAGCGTCTCTAGAAATCCAAGGGGTGCCATGGATGGAGATTCTATCGTCGAATGATATTCCGAAAAAACTCGGCGCGGTTCCCGAAGTCTGAGCAGAAGCAGAAGCGAAACCACAACTCCTGCAACTCCGAAACCGTAGAAGGCCCATCGCCACCCGTAGCGCTGCGCAAGCACTGCACCAAGCCATCCACCCGCAATCGTTCCGATGTAAACGGCGGACTGATGAAGGGAGAGCGCCGTCGAGCGTGTCCGTGCCCCATGGTAGTCGGAGAGCATCGAGGCGGCCGCAGGAAAGTAGACTGATTCCCCCAGTCCGATCAGCGCCCTCGCCGAGACAAACTGCCAGAGTTTTCCACACCATCCCGTCATCGCGGTCATGATGCTCCAGAAGAAACACCCCCCAAGGATCAGGCTTTTTCGCGAGAGGCGGTCCCCTGCAAATCCGGCGAAGGGAGCAGAGGCTGCATAGACCCACATGAAGGCGCTTCCGATCAAACCGAGCTGAGCTTTGGAGAAGCCAAAATCCTTCTCCAACAGGGGGAAGAGACTGCTGATAGCCTGACGGTCCGCATAGTTCAGCATGCAGACCAGCCAGAGCATCCCAAGAACGATCCATTTTTCCCGTTTTGACAGCGTCTTTGTACTCATGACGTCATGGAGGGCAACTCGTTTTGAATGTTTTTATTACGCAGAGACGCAGGGACGCGGAGAAAAAAACCTGTAGATCATTTGATCCAATACAAGAGTCCGTATTTGAGATTCTCCCATACTTCGGTTCAGCAATCTCTGCGTCTTGTAGGTCTCGGAATATGGATATTCAAGGAGTTATTCGCAAATGCCCGGAAGGGCAAGGTGGCGGCAGCCCGAGCCGAACAGCTCGGGCGCTGGCGCTTAGCCAGAGCTACCGGTTTGGGAAGAACTCCGTTTTCCTTCCAATCCCTTCGGCACGAAGGGAGCAGATTTTGCAGGCAAACTTTCCCGAACTGGCAAAGGTTGGGAGAGCCAAGAATCCCCGACCCTCTAGCCGGAGGGC
>CAIPWR010000143.1 GCA_903868795.1 uncultured Spartobacteria bacterium
GCGCAGAGGCGCAGAGGCGCGGAGATTTGCCTCTCCGTTGATCCTGCAATACAAGGGTTCTATAAGATCGACGGAGGACGAGAGTATATTGACAAATTGATCCTGCATATGTATGTATGCTTGTATGAGAACAACGCTTGTTCTAGATGACCCCATCTTTGAGAAGGCAAAGAAGAAGTCGGCTGAGATGGGGGTGACGCTCAGTGAATTTACCACTGCTGCTCTAAGGGAATTTTTGTTCACTCGGAGGGTGACGACCGGAAATCAGAAACGCTTTCTTATGCCTGTCGTGGGAGAGTCAGAAAACATCCACCAAGATCCAAAAGAGTTGGCTCGACTCAGGGATGAGGGGAGATGAGGTATGAGAATGCCCGATGTAAACATTCTGATCTATGCACACCGGCGGGAGGATCCAGCCCATGAGTTTTACAAGTCATGGATTGAGAATCTGGCCAATGGTGAGGAAAAGTTCGCCCTTTCCATGCTGGTGGCGACTGCGTTTGTCCGCATTGTGACGCATCCCTCGTTTCGTCCTTATCCCACACCTCTGGTTCAGGCGTTGAGTACTATCGATGCCTTGGTTGAAGCCTCTTCATGCATTCTATTGGGGCCCGGGGAGAATCACTGGGATCTTGTGCGGCGTCTCTGCGCGATGTCAAAAGCAGAAGGTAAATTGGTCGGAGATGCCCAGCATGCCGCGGTTGCCCTAGAAAATGGATGCACTTGGGTAACGCGGGATTCGGATTTCGATAGGTTTAAGGGAAGTGGGTTGAGGTTGGAGATATTGGCTCCTTGAAGTTTGGATGACGGATATCAGGGAAGCGCCATTTTCTAATTTAGCCCATCCCACCTTTCGATTGTTCTAGTTCTCGACTCTCGACTTTCGACTCTCGACCCTCGGCTTTCGACTTAGCTCCCCTATGCACACCATCTGCCTCCTCGAATCCGTTTCCCGTGCTGATGGCGGAATCTTTGAGGCTGAGTGTGCCCTGCAACGGGAACTCCACCTTGGGCAGGGGGTGCAGGTGGATGTGCTAGGTATGGAGGATACCTTCACGGCGCAGGATGCCGGCAGATGGCTGCCGCTGAAGCCTCGAGCCGTAAAGGTCAAGGGACCCGGCGCCGCTGGATACTCCCCCGATCTGCTGCCCGTTCTGGATCCGAAGGCCGATCTGCTCTACGCGGCGACGCTCTGGAAGTATCCCTCGTGGGCCGCCCTTCAATGGGCTGAGGGGACAGGCAAACCGATGATGGCTGCACCCCATGGATCTCTCGATGCCTGGGCGCTCTCCAATGCGGCATGGAAGAAGAAGATCGCCGCTTTGCTGTTCAAGAATCGCCAACTCCATCAGGCGACCTGTTTGCGGGCGCTCTGTCAGTCGGAGGCTGAGGCCATCAGGGCGTATGGGCTGACCCAGCCGATCGCAGTCATACCGAATGGGGTGGATCTGCCGGATTTTACCGAGTCGAGTGACAAGGGTCGAGGGTCGACTCCCCGTACACTTCTCTTCCTAGGGCGCATTCATCCGAAGAAGGGGTTGGTGAATCTCATCAGGGCATTTGCCCAAAGTCGAAAGTCGAGGGTCGAGGGTCGAGAGCCTTGGCAGCTCGTCATAGCCGGCTGGGATCAGGGAGGACATGAAATGGAGCTCACCCATCTCTGTCAGGAGCTGGGGGTAAAAAGTAAAAGGTTAAAAGTTGAAGGTGAAAGAATCTCCCTCGACTGGCACGGGTCAGGACATAGGTAACACATGTGGGTCAAGACATGGGTAACACATGACGTGAGTGTTTGGTTATGGTGTTGGTGTTTTGGTTGTTGGTCAATGGCAGGGAGATTGGGGTAGCAGGCAGCGGAGCGGAAGGGGCGGGAGCCCCTGAAGCGGAGATGCCTGCTTAGCTATCCCTAAGCTGCTTCTTTCATGGCTTCTGGGGCATCGGGAAGAACCGGGATAAAGCTGGCTGTCTCGGGGTCGAGATGTCCCAAGAGAAGCCTGGCGAAGTAGACTTCAAGGGTTCCATCCCGCAGGGGTTTAAGACCCACATCCCATCCGTGAAGAGCTGTGGAGAGGAAGACTAACTGGTTCTCAAAGCAGATATGCCCCGTGCCCTTTACCCTTCGGGTCATGAGACCCTCGTAGTCGAGTTGATCGGGTGTTCCCTCCCATTTCCTCTTGGAAGGTTCATAGACCTCAGAGGGCATCTTCATGCCCAAGGACTCGTGAGGGCGTTCCTCATTGAACTCTCGCTTCCAGACATCTAGAGCAGCCTGACGATCCCGATAGTGGGTGCCCTCCAGTTCCCGGCTGATGTCCTTGTGCATCCTCTCATGAGCCCCATTATCCTGCGGGTGGGCGGGACGCCCACGGAGTAAATCGATCCCAAGAGCCACCCACCATGCAGAGAGCTTGGAGAGTCCCATGATGCTGCGGGAGCTGGAGAAGGGTGAACCGTTGTCACTACGGATGGCCTGAGGGAGTCCGTAGCGCCCAAAGAGCCTTTCAAAGCAGGCACGCACTGTCTCTGTGCGTGCGTTCTCCAGGGCCCGAACCTCAAGCAAGTAGCGACTCCATTCATCGCGGACGGTCAGGGGCTCACATTTCCCCTGCGCATCGTGCCACCATCCCTTGAAGTCGATCGTCCAGACTTCGTTGGATGCCCCGGCTTTACGGGTGTCTCCGATGCTGCCTCCTTGGGAGGCTCTCCTCTTGCGTCTCTTTTCTACGAGCCCCGCCTTCTCAAAGACCCGCTTGAAGCTGCTTTCGCTCGGTGCCTCACCGTGTCGTCTCAAGTAGATTTCCTGTAGCTTCCGGCCTCCCCAGTGTTTATGTCGGACCCTCAACGCTACAATGCGACAGACTTCCTCTTCGCTCAGGGCATTGGGAGTGCTCTTCGGGCGACGGCTGTGTTCTTCCATCCGGCCCATCCCCTCCTCGAGAAGCCGGTTCTTCCACTTATAGCCCACTCTTGGACTGATCCCGTACTCTCGGCACAGGGCTCGAAAGTTGTCTGTTTGTAACGCTCGAAGCGCAAACTCTGTTCTCTGGCTCATTAGGTCTAGGTGTTGCCACGGCATAGTCTCTTACCCTGCCAGTAAGAGCCCCATGGTGTTACCTATGTCCTGAACCTAAAGCGTTACCCATGTCTTGAACCTGTACCACGCGGTGACAATCGGAGACCGCGGCCGAAGCTCCGCCCCTCTTATTTTAATTTCTTATAAAATCTTCTCCTGTGCGTCTCTGCGGGAAAAGTTCTTGGAGGTTTAGAGTTCGAAAGGTTTGGGACAGCGGCTCAGCAGCCTGTGACCGGTTTTGGTGATGAGGGCCACATCCTCATGGCGTACCCCTCCTAACCCAGGGATGTAGAGTCCAGGCTCGATCGTGAAGACCTGCCCCGATTTGAGTTTGGTCGCGCCAAACCGCGGCGACTCATGGAGATCAAGCCCGAGGCCGTGTCCGGTCCCGTGGAAAAATCCGCTCCAGCGCCCACCTTGGCCATCCTTTTTCACGCCGACGCGCTCGGTTGGATAGCCGTTCTCGGTGAAAAATTGAGTCACCTCCCGATGGATCACGCCACCATCGGCGCCAGGCCGCAGGGAGCCCAGAGCCAGCTTCTGACCCAACAGGCAGACCTCCCAGAGGCGTGCCTGTGCTTCCGTGGCTTTTCCCCTCACCACGGTGCGGGTGAGATCCCCGTAATAGCCGCTTCCGGCAGCACGGGGAAAGAGATCGAGAATGATCAGCTGATGGGCCTTCAGGGGACCATGACCCCTCTCGTGGGGATCACACCCCTGCTCTCCGCAAGCCACAATCGAGTTACCGGCAGGGATCCCCCCGGCCCTTAGGATCGCCGTCTCGATTTCGATCCGCAAACGCTCGGAGGTGAGGGGGGCTCCGCCCCATCGGAGTATCCTTCGGGTACTGATTTTGGCCGCCCTGAGAACTTCGAAAGCGCGCTCCATTCCCGACTCGGTGATCCGCGTGGCGGCAGTCATCAACGCCACTTCCCCGGCATTCTTAATCTGTCGCTCCGGCCGGAACATACCCTCCACCGGCGTCACCACAATGCCTTGGCCCTCGAGCTCCCTGGCAAGGCCCAGAGGAAATTCAGCGGGGACCAGAGGACGGCTGCCGCCCCGCGCCTTGAGGAAGCGTGCAGTCACCTCGATGGGGGAGGGCTTACGCCCAAGCGATTTCTCAAGGCTTGCTCCAAGTTCGCTTTGGGAGACGACTTCATCGACCGATGCCTCGCGGATTCCACGGTCATATTCGAGATCGCTGAGAAGGATCGCCGTCCGTCCCCTGTTTTCCAGGTAGACAAAGGGATCGGGCGCCCGGAATCCGGTCGCATGCAGCATGTCGGCTCCCGACTCGCTTTCTGAGATGATCAGACGGGCCCGACTCCGGGAAGGGCCCTTATCGGGGGACGGTTTGCTCATCACCTATCGATGTCGTGAAAGGCCCCTGGTAATCAACCCGAAAGGAGCAGGATGCATCTTGGGAAAAATAGATTGAAAAAAGAGCTTGCAGGAAAACGAGTTTTCCATAACCTCTCCCCTCCCTATGGCAAAGACTTCATGGCTTGAAAGAGACAAACGCAAGCGCGAGACCGTCGCGAAGTGGGCGGAACTCCGTGCCGAGCTCAAGGCTAAGAAGGACTATATCGGCCTCAGCCAGCTCCCCCGCGATGCCAGCCCCGTCCGTCTGGTCAACCGCTGCCAGGTTTCCGGCCGCCGCCGTGCGTTCCTCCGCCGTTTCAAAATCTCCCGTATCACCTTCCGCGAATTGGCGACCAACGGACTCATCCCCGGCGTCACCAAGTCCAGCTGGTAGAACCGATTTTCCGCATCCCGCCGTTGGCAGGAGCGCGGACCCCAGCATACGAACGGCAGAGTATGGAAAACGGCACAATTTCACCGGTTCTCTGTTACGCCGTTTTGATGTCCCTCAAGATTGCCACCTTCCGTTCCCCCGTCTGCGCCGGTAGCTGCTGCTTCGCTAACTGAGTTCTCCCATGCCGATCGTTACTGCCATTCTGGCGGTGGCGGCAGGGGATCCCTCCCAACTGCC
>CAIPWR010000144.1 GCA_903868795.1 uncultured Spartobacteria bacterium
AATCAGGGACACTGGTGTCACCTACCAGGACCTCTCGCTCGGATTCCTCTACTGGCCTCAACCCCTTCTCCAAGGAGAGGAAACAGTGCGAACTCGTCCCTCCTGGAAAATCGATCTACAGGCACCGGCAAGTGAACAAATCTATGGCGTTGCCCGTGTCTGGATCGACAAGGAATCAGGCGCCATCCTGCGCATCGAGGGGTATGATAAGAAAGGGCTTCTCCTGCGCCGTTTTGAAATCGTCTCTGCTCAGAAGATCGATGGACTCTGGATGCTGAAGCAAATGCGCATCGAGAGCTTCATTCCAGGCAATCCCAATCCCGTCACCCGTCGGTATCTTGAAGTCTTGGGCAAAAATCCCTGACTACTTTGATCAAGCGGTCTAGGCGAGATTTATGGTTCTAGCTCATCTCCTACCCCAGGGATTCCAGTAGATTGGTGTGGGCTTCGGAGTTGGAGTTGGAGAGGGTCTAGGCGTTGCCGTCGGAGAAGGGGTAGGACTCGCTGATGGTGTGGGGGTGGGCGCTACCTGGGGCGGCGTCTGAGGCATCACTGCGATTTGATTGGCAACAGGGCTCCCGAGGCCGGTAACCAGATCATAGCCGGATACGCAGCGATAACCGTTATTCCCAGAGGTTACATCCCGTAGATCGGTGGCGTAGGAAGCTGATGCATTGCCGTAGAGAACAGTACTGAATCTTGCATTCATCGGATTACCCAGACTGCCACGCCTGGCCAGCAGTGCCGCCCATTGAGGAGTTCCCACACTTGTCCCACCAAGAACCTGCCAACCCCCGTTGCAGTAAACCTCCACGCCCGTGTAGGGATCAGCAACAAACGACACATCGGGAACACCTCGTCCGGAATTCACGTTCCATCCGGCTTGAAAAGCAGGGAGAATTTCCGTTGCGCTCACTCCACCACCGCTTCCACTCCAACCACTCTCGGAGGCAATCGTGCCATTGGTGGTGCATTTCAAGGAGGTGCCTCCCACTCCCAGCACATATGGGGAGCATGCCGGCCAATCGACCTCCGCGCCATAATCCCCAGCAGCGGCAACAAAGGCAGTAGAAGAATTATTGAAACTCGAATCATAAGCACTATCACCATGAAATTCCGGAGTTCCCCAACTCATGGAGACAACCGATGCCTTGACGTTCGTAACGGCATAATTCACCGATGCCAAAAGGTTGTTGATACTATCATCAGGGGAGACCACCACCACTATGGAGGCCCCGGGAGCCATGGCATGAGCCCACTCCACATCAAGCGATGTTTCACTCGCCCACCCCGAGTCAACCCTCCGAGGTTTTCCGGAAGGATAAATGATGGGCACATTTGTTAAGAGAAGCGAGTATTGTGTGCAGAAGGCATTCAAATCCTGCTGCACCGTCGGACTGCCGAATGCCACAACAATTGCGATGGTCTGGCCACTGCCATTGCCATTCGTGGAAATGAGATCAAAACCATAAGCATGCGCTATCTGAGAGGGACTGTAACCTGAGCCAATCGTCCCATTGGCAGCGGGCATCGGATCATTTTTTCGAAATGTTCCAATAGTATTGGCCCTTCCATCATCCCTCCATCCATACTTCCATTGCAGAGGAGGCTTTGTTGAAATCTGGGCAGGCTCTTGAGATTGAGCCGACAAAGAACACATCCCGAAAATTGAAACATAAGCCAATAAAAATGCCTTATATTTCAATAAATTCTCCATAAATGAGTTTTTAATCCCTTCCTTCAATCGCGTCAAGGCAGGTGATCACTCCTGTCCTTGCCACCTTACACTTTCTCAGCAGCCGAACTTCCAAAGAGACCCGAGGGCCTGATGAGCAAGATTACAATCAGGATTCCGAAGGCGATGGCATCGCGGTAAGAAGAGAGAAAAGATCCTCCCAACAGGCACTCACTCAGGCCGAGCAGAAGTCCACCCACTGCAGCACCCGGCAGACTACCGATCCCGCCCAAAACAGCCGCCACAAATGCCTTGATGCCCGGCTGAGTTCCCATGAGCGGTTCAATCGAATGGATATTCATGGCGTAGAGAACCCCGGCGGCACCGGCAAGGGCCGAACCCACCGCAAAGGTCAGGGAGATCACCGCGTTGCTATTGACGCCCATGAGTGCCGCAGCATCACGATTCTGAGAGAGGGCCCGTAGCGCCAGCCCGAAGCGGGTTCTCAAGACGATCTCCCGGAGCCCGATGAGCAGCACGAGCGTTACCGCCATGACCAGTAGATGATTGCCAGAGATCGACACGCCGACCCCAAGTGGAATGGTGATGGGAGGCAAGAGATCAGGGAAAGCCTTCTGGTTGACACCGAAGAGAATCTGCCCTCCATAGGAGAGCAGGAGGGAAACTCCAATCGAGGTAATGAGCACAGCAAGTTTGGGCTGATTACGCAGCGGTCGGTAAGCAAGACGCTCGATGATGACGCCCAGCAGTGCACAAACCACCATGGCCCAAACTAGCACAACACCAGTGGTCATCCAGGGATCCGGGAAGAGATGCCGTACGTAAGGCGTGGCATAGAAACCTGCAAAGGCCCCAATCATCAGGACATCGCCATGGGCAAAATTGATGAACTTCAGCAAGCCGTAGACCATGCTGTATCCTAGTGCAATCAGTGCATAGATCGCCCCAAGGGAGAGGCCATTAATCAACTGCTGGAGAAACTCGTGCACAGTCTCCTAGATAATCAGGATTTTTCTCCGGAGGAACAGAATTCATTACGGACAAATAAAAACGCCTTCCGGTTTCCCGGAAGGCGTCTTCAATCAGTCAACCAAGACTACTAGAACTTTGCCGCAATCGTAAAACCGAGGATGGCCGCATTTCCTGTCGAGCCATTTCCACTTGGATTAACGATGTACTGGGCATCAGGAACGAAATCCAACCACTTGTTGATCGATACGGTGTAGAACCATTCGAAAACAGCAGTGGTGGAGAAAAACTGGCTTGCGTAACTATTGGCAGCGCCACCCTGACCCTTCGGAAGAGTGCTGTTGTAATTACTGCTGTAGAATCCTTCACCCACAACGACACCCGTCTTGTCGTTGGGACGGGCATCAAAGAGCCCCTTATAGACCAACCCTGTCTGGTAGTAATAGGGCAACTGGCAATTCGAAGCAGGAGTGAACGTAAATTCAGTGAAGCTGTAGAGACCACGGGTTTTGTCAGCAACACTGCTCGAAGTCGTGGGATTCTTCCCGTCGACCGGATTCTTATCGGAGGATACAGGTGCTGATACCTGCTTATGAACTGCAGTCAAGCGCTGATCAGCCTGGAAATACATCCCCCAGACCGTGCCGTTACCGGAAAGACTGCCGAAGTTATTGTTGTTCTGACCCCAGATGTAGCTACCAATGGCATAGCGGCCTTCAAGCTTGTCTGCTCCCAGCTTAGGCATCCATCCGATCTCGTTCACGTTATAGACACCATTCTGTCCATAAGCGGTGGATTTAGGATTGAAAGGAGCCGTGCCTTGGAAGTTAAAACCATGGTTATTATAGGAATAGGTGCTTGTCGGCGTTGATTGGATTCCTCCAGTGCCAGCGATGGAGAGTCCCAAGTAAGTCTGCACATACGTGGAAGCAGAGGGCTTTCCTCGAAGCATGCCACCCCAGGAATCATAAGAACTGCTCCAAGGAACGGAGGTGACGGAATAGGTTTTCCCACCTTGGTAATACTTCCCTACCGGGCCACCAATACCTTTGGCTGAGGCAATGGCATTATTCTCGAAGTTCTTCGACTCCGGCTGGGTAAGGAAATCTTCGTAGGGATTAATCCAGCCGAGCTTGAGCAGGAAACGGGGATCTGAGGTTTTATCCGTCTTGTAGAGGAAATACTGGGACATGACGCGAACTCCCATGCCACTGGTGTCCTTGTTGGGATTGAACATGCTGGAGGCACCGACAGTTCCAGCTGCATTGCCAGTGTATCCGCAATTTGGATTCCCATCGACATTACGATAACGCCAGTCTGACTGGGCGGTCAGCCCCGTAAGACCGAATACTGTGCCGAAGTCGTAGTTGAAACCGAGTTTTTCTTCGCTCGACCAGTTGTCCACGGGAACACCATAGATTTTTCCTTTTGCATTTGCTGGCTGGGCGGCGGGCGTGACTTGTCCAAGGAAAGTCTCCTTAGCCTGTCCAGTAATTGTCAGTCCATAGTCTCCCATGGTTTTACCAAGACCGAGCCAATTTGCTGTTCCACTTTTACCATTCCACCAGGAATCAAGCGTCGGAGCCGTCCAACTGAACTCGGGTAGCGAGATGCCACTCTTTGATGGAGCATTAGTCATGCTGCCGATGGTGCCGTCGCCGGCAGTTGCCGAGCTAACAGTCGTGAGGGCCGATGCAACTGCAAGGAGAGCACCAAGCTTATGAAATGGTTTAATCATTATGGTTTGAGGTTTTTTCGAACATCTAAGTCATCACGAACCCTCTTTTCCCTCAAGAGCTTTTAACGTGACAATCCTGTCACACAAAAAGAAAACCCCCGGGATTTTATCCCGGGGGTTTCGTAAATGGACTAATGAATGGAGCGGAAAGCTCTCGCCAGACTATGCGGCTTGGCCGCCAGCAGCCTGGTCGCGCTCTTTCATCGCGGCCTTGCGGCTGAGCTTCACCTTGCCTCGGTCATCGACACCAATGCACTTGACCCAGATGACATCGCCGGTCTTGACAACGTCTTCGACCTTGTTAACGCGCATGTCGGCAAGTTCGGAGATATGGACGAGTCCATCCTTGCCGGGGAGCACTTCGACGAAGGCGCCAAATTCCTTAATGGACACGACGGTACCTTGGTACATTTCGCCAACCGTGATCTCTTTGATCATGCCGAGGATGATCTCCTTGGCACGCTTCAAGCTCTCGCCATTGCTGGAGTAGATGTTCACGGAGCCATCATCCTCGATGTTAATCTCAGCGCCGGTCTCGGCAACGATGCTCTTGATGGTCTTGCCACCAGGTCCGATGATGAGACCGATCTTGTCCTGAGGAACCTTCACGGTCTCGATACGAGGAGCATACTTGCTCATCTCGCCGCGATGCGATGGAAGGGTCTGCTTCATGTGATCAAGGATCAGCCCGCGGTTCTTGCGGGCGTCATCGATGGCTGCGGACATGAGTTCGTGGCTGATACCCTTCAACTTGAGATCGAGTTGGAATCCCGTGACTCCGGCTTCGGTGCCGCAGAGCTTGAAATCCATGTCGCCGAAGTGATCCTCACTACCAATGATGTCGGTCAGCAGTGTGTGGCGTGTGAGCTTGCCATTACCGTCATCTTCGGAGACAAGTCCGACGGAGATACCTGCAACCGGACGCTTGAGAGGAACACCCGCGTCGAGCAGAGCGAGAACGCCTGCGCAGACGGAGGCCATCGAGGTGGAACCATTCGACTCCATGACCTCGCTGGTGACGCGAAGCGCGTAGGGGAACTCCTGCTGGCTCGGGATGACCGGGAAGATGGAACGCTCGGCGAGCGCGCCGTGACCGATTTCACGACGATTCTGACCTCCGAAGCGGCCGGTCTCTCCGACGCTGAAAGGAGGGAAGTTGTAGTGGAGCAGGAAGCGCTTGGTCGTCTCGCCTCCACCGTAGCCGTCGATCATCTGGGCCTCGTCGGAAGTGGCGAGGGTTGCGAGGGCCATGGCCTGAGTCTCACCGCGGGCGAAGAGAGCAGAACCATGAGCACGCGGGAGAACCGTCGTCTCGCTGGAGAGCTGACGGAGTTCGGCAAGGCCGCGTCCGTCACAACGCTTCTGCTTGTCAAGGATGCTGACGCGGAACGCCTTCTTCTGAAGATAATCAAAGGCTTGGGAAATCTCGAACTTCGTGGCCGCAGGGAACTTTTCAAGGATCTTCGCGCTGACTTCCTCGCGAAGTGCGCCGACGGCCTTGCCGCGGGCCACTTTGCTCGGAGTGTAGAGGGCTGCCTCGATACGGTCGCCGGCGACCTGGTAGGCGATCTCAAGCATTCCCTCGTCGACATTGAGCAGGGTAAACTCACGCTTCGGCTTGCCGGCCTTGGCGATCAATTCGTTCTGGGCGGCAATGATCGGACGAGTCTGCTCCCGTGCGAAATCAAGGGCCTTCTTGAAGTCATCTTCAGGAAGCTCGTTGGCAGCACCCTCGATCATGATGACATTCTCACCGTCGCCGACATAGACGAGGTCGAGATCACTGTATTCACGCTCGGCGTGGGTTGGGTTCACGACGAACTCACCATTCACGCGACCGACGCGGACTGCTGCAATCGGCTTCTCAAACGGAATATCGGAGACACAGAGTGCTGCGGAAGCACCGTTGATGGAGAGGATATCGGGGTCGATCTGGCCATCCGCGGAGAGCAGGATGCTAATGATCTGTGTGTCGTAGAAGTAGTTCTTCGGGAAGAGCGGGCGCAGCGGACGATCGGTCATACGGGCGGTCAGGATCTCCTTCTCGCTCGGACGGCCTTCACGCTTGAAGTAACCGCCGGGGAACTTGCCGACTGCGGCGGCTTTCTCCTTGTAATCGACGGTGAGAGGGAAGAAATCCTGCCCTTCCTTGACGGATGTCGCGGAGACGGCGCTCACGAGGACGATGGTCTCGCCGGAACGGACCATGACGGCTCCGTCGGCAAGCTTGGCGATCTTGCCAGTCTCGAAGCTGAGAGGGTTCTGGCCGACATTGGCCGTGACAATAGTGTGTGACATAGGAATTAAGTTTTGGATTGTGGGGTGGGTTGCGTAGGTCCGATGGGGGCGCGAAAAATGGTGAGCGCCCTAAATGCGGATGACACTCGGATGAGTGTCTGCATGGTTGTGTGTTTTTCTTGGAATTCTCCAGCCAAACGGGCGGAGAACGGGGAGAAGGAGAGCTCTCGGTCCAACCCTTCTCCACAAGGACATGCCTGAATCAGGCCATGTCCCTCTGGAAGGAAGTGGGAAAACCGTTAACCTGAGATTACTTACGCAGGTTCAGCTTCTCGATGACAGCCTGGTAACGCTCGGTGGCGCTATCCTTGAGGTAATCAAGAAGACGGCGGCGCGTGGCAACCATCTTGAGAAGGCCGCGACGGGAGGAATGATCCTTGGCGTTGCCTTTGAGATGCTCGGTGAGAGTGGTGATCCTCTGGGTGAGATTAGCCACCTGGACGTCGGCGCTACCGGTGTCCTTCTCATGCAGCCGGAGTGCTGCGATTTCTGGTGTTTCAGTTGTCGTCATATTTTTAGAGGGTCGGAGTGTAGCCTCCCCTGAGGATCCTTGCAAGGAGTTTCGGGTGCTCCCGCATTCGCCCAGAGTGGATCTTAAAATAATAGGGAACTCAGGAACTCAGGAATAAAATCATCATTCCATAGCCTTTTCGACAAAACACTCCTTTTTTTGTCACCATCTCGAATAAGGGAGCTCTAGTGAAGCGCTGATTCTTTAAGAACAGATCTATTCTTACTTCTTCCTGAGTTCCTGAGTTCCATATTACTATTTTCTTTCTTTTCCAATGTCCGAACATTTACCCGAACTCTCCACTGCCTACGCCCCAGCCGACGTCGAATCCTCATGGTACGCCCGCTGGTGTGACTCTGGTTGCTTTACCGCCGATCCCACCTCCCAAGCTCCCGCTTACTCGATCGTCATCCCTCCCCCGAATGTCACCGGGATCCTGACCCTCGGCCACGTCCTGAACAACACCCTACAGGATATCCTTGCCCGCCGCGCTCGCCAGACCGGCCACGAGGTCCTCTGGCTCCCAGGTACGGATCATGCCGGCATCGCCACCCAGACGGTTGTGGAACGCCAACTCCGCAAGGAGGAGAAGAAGACCCGCCATGACCTCGGCCGCGAGGCCTTCCTGGCGAAGGTCTGGGAGTGGAAGGAGAAGCACGGCGGCATCATCATCGGGCAACTCAAGAAACTCGGCGCCTCCTGCGACTGGTCGCGCGAACGCTTCACCATGGATGAGGCCTATGCCCGCAAGGTGCAGGAGGTCTTTGTCGATCTTCACAAGAAAGGACTCATCTACCGCGGCAAGCGCATGGTGAACTGGTGCCCCGTCTCCCTCACGGCGCTCAGCGATGAAGAGGTCATTCCCAAGAAACAGAAGGGATACCTCTACCATTTCAAGCTCGAGGTCGTGGAGGCTCCGGGAACCTGGCTGGAAATCGCGACCACACGCCCCGAGACCATCATGGGGGATACGGCGATCGCCGTGAATCCGATGGATCAGCGCTATGCCCACCTGATCGGCCAGCATGTCCGCCGTCCCCTTCCCCTGAATGTCGAAGCGCTCCTGCCGATCATCGGCGACGAGGCGGTTGACTTCGAGTTTGGCACCGGCGTTCTGAAGGTCACCCCCGCCCATGACAAGGCCGATTATGAAATCGGCCTCCGTCATAACCTCCCCGTCATTGACATCATGAATGCGAACGGGACCCTGAATGATCTGGCCGGAGAGGGTTTTGCCGGTCTTGACCGCTTCGAGGCGCGAATGGAGGCCGTCGAGCGTCTGAAGGAACTGGGACTGCTGACCAAGGAGGATCCCTATGAGAATAATGTTGGCTTCAGCGAGCGGGCTGATGTCCCCGTGGAGCCGCGCCTCAGCGAGCAATGGTTCCTCAAGTATCCGAAGACCCTCGAGGCACGGGACGCGGTTCGAAAGGGACTCATCAGATTCTTCCCCGATCGCTGGGAGAAGGTCTACGACCACTGGCTCGAGAACATCCAGGATTGGTGCATCAGCCGCCAACTCTGGTGGGGCCACCGCATTCCTGTCTGGTATCCCGCAGAATCCTTGGCCACTGGAACGACTGAAGGCATACGTGTCCAGATCGAATCCCCCGGCGAGGGATGGACGCAAGATCCCGACGTACTCGATACCTGGTTCTCCTCCTGGCTCTGGGCCCACGACACCATGGACGAGGCGGTCCGAGGAAAGTTCTATCCCACCAGCGTGCTGGTCACAGGGCCCGACATCATTTTCTTCTGGGTCGCCCGCATGATCATGGCGGGACTTGAGTACACCGGGGAGATCCCCTTCCGCGACGTCTACTTCACAGGCATCATCCGTGACAAGACGGGCCGCAAGATGTCGAAGAGCCTCGGCAACTCCCCCGATCCGCTCGACCTGATTGCCAAATATGGTGCCGATGGTCTCCGCTTCGGCATCATCCGGGTCGCCCCTCAGGGTCAGGATATCAAGTTCGACGAGAAGCAGATCGAGGAGGGCCGAAACTTCGCCAATAAGCTCTGGAATGCCGTTCGCTTCCGCGAGATGCAGGGACCAGCAACCGCATCACCCGATCTCACAGGACTTGAACTTCCAGAGATCGCAATTCACCTCCTCGAACGCTTCGACACCATGCATGCTGCATTGCGTGGAGCCTACGCCGACTACCGATTCCACGAAGTAGCAGGCTTACTTTACGACTTCTTCTGGGGTGACTACTGCGACTGGTTCGTCGAGGCCGCGAAGCCAATTCTCTACAGCCAGAGTGATGAGGATTCCTCTGCTAAAGCGGCGATCCTTGCAACCATGGATGTCGTGCTCTCAGGGATCCTGAGGCTCCTTCACCCACTGATGCCCCACCTCACCGAGGAACTCTGGCGCCACCTTGGGTATACGGCCGCAGCCTCCGCCTCCGCATGGGGTGCAAGAAACGGCTTCCTGCTCTACACCCAGCCACCGGAGGAGAATCATCTCTCAGGGGTCTCTCACGAAAGAATCTCCGCAGCCGCTGCAAGCACCAAGGCCCTCTATTCGGCAGTCCATGCTGTCCGCAACCTCCGTGCGGAATTCAAGATCCCATCCAAGCAACAGGTTCGCTTCCTGCTGGCCTCCAAGGGGGATTTGGGTGAATTCACCAAACTCCAGTCGGCGATCTTTGCGGCACTCACCAGAGCCTCCGCCGTGGAACTCATCACAGGTTCCGCTCCCGCCGGAACTCCCAGCATTCTCACCGATATCGGTACCATCTCCATGCCACTCGAAGGTCTCATCGATCTCGAAGCGGAGAGGGCCCGCGTCACAACCGAGATTGCGAAGGTCGAGGCAGAGCTCGAGAAAGTGAATGCAAAGCTTGCTGATCAGAGCTTCGTGGAGAAAGTCCCCGCTGCCGTCCTTGAGGATCACCGCCTACGCCACACCAAGTGGAGCGAAAAGCTCGAGACACTCAAAACCACTCTCAAGACACTCGGGTGATTTTTTAATATGGAACTCAGGAACTCAGGAAAAGAAGTGAGCTTTTAGTTGATCAGTCTTTAGTCAGTCTCTTTTCATACTTCATTCCTCAACCTTCATATTTTCTATGTCCTCCTCCCTCGATCGTCTCCAAGTTTTCATCATG
Source organism: uncultured Spartobacteria bacterium (assembly GCA_903868795.1). Lineage (GTDB taxonomy): Bacteria > Verrucomicrobiota > Verrucomicrobiia > Chthoniobacterales > UBA6821 > UBA6821. The sequence goes on from CAIPWR010000144.1 coordinate 10,329, forward strand.
GCCGGAGGAAGCGGTGAGCGCTTTTGGCCCGCCAGTCGGACTGCCACGCCGAAACATCTTCTCAAACTCCTGGGTGATCAGACCCTTCTGGAGCAGACCGTTCGTCGATTTGAGGGCATTGTCCCGTTTGAGCAGATCTTCGTTCTAACGAATGTGGCTCAGATCGAAGCGACGCTGGCAGCGGTTCCCTTTCTACCCCCTGCCAATATCATCGCTGAACCGGCGAAGCGTGACACCGCCCCAGCGGCAGCTCTCGCCACAGGAATCGCACGCAACCGTCGTTCCGATGCTATCGTCGCCCTCTTCCCCGCAGACGCCATGATTCATGATGCAGCGACCTTCCGAAGACAATTGACCGAAGCGACGGAATTCGTAGCCATCAATCCCTCCATCCTTACCTTCTCGATCACGCCGACCCATGCCTCCACAGGCTTCGGCTATCTCGAACTCGAGGAAGGGGCCGCATCCAAAGAGGGGGTTGTCACCGTGAACCGCTTCGTCGAGAAGCCTGATGAGACAAAGGCACGGGCTTTCCTTGAAGGCAAACGCCATGGCTGGAATGCCGGAATGTTCCTCTGGCAGGCGGAGACCTTCCTAGCCGAATGCAGGAAGCATCAGCCTGATCTCGAGAAGTTCATTCTTGAGCTCCCCAAGGGTGATCATGCCTCCTACCTCGCGGATCGTTTTCCACTGCTTCCCAAGATCTCGGTCGATTACGCCATCATGGAGCACGCCACTAGCGTCGTCGCCCTGATCGCTTGCTTTGACTGGGATGATGTCGGGTCCTGGACGGCGCTCCCACCTCACCTCGGAATCGACGAGAACGGAAACACCCTCAAGGGGAAGGTCGTTACACTTGATGCCGCCCACAATATCGTCATTGCCGGCAAGCGAACGATCGCCCTCTGCGGCGTCAGCGACCTCGTTGTCGTCGAAACCGACGATGCCGTCTTGGTCTGCCACCGCAATGCGGTTCAGCAGATTAAGAATCTGAACCTCCCCCCGGAACTCAAATAGGGCGATTTGGGATTGAACTCGGGCGTGTCCGAGACCTTTCAGCCCCCGACACTCTTTTGGTGGGTTTCAGCTAATAGTCTATCAACCTTCAGTCTTCAGCCTATGATTAGAACTTAGCTCCGACTGACCAGAAGATATTCTGGCTGACGAGGTCCTTGTTCCCAGCGGCGGCCAGCAAGCAGGCAGATGCATTGCCTATGGTGAAACGCCTCCAGAGTGGGCCATCTCCTATCTAGACCGATAAGAACACCCTCTTCTTTTTTGGTCAGGACGAAGGTATTTTGAGGCCTTTGGCGAGGCACCTATATCCACCAAAGGCTTGGAGGTTCAGATGCCGCGCAAGGCGCGCGAACGAAGCTGTAGTGAACTACTGCGAGCGCAGCAGAACGTCGCGCGGCGCTAAAAGACCAAGCCCTATTTCTTAAGGGGTGTGCCGAGGGAGGAAAGCCACACCTTCTCCTGCTCGGGCGTGAGCAGATGCAGTAGGCTGCGCGCCGTGGTGCGATGGATCTGGTGGAGATCGATCTCCTTGCGGAGTTGAGACTTCTTGCCAGCCAGGAAGGCTTTCTGGACATCAGCAGCCTTGGCGGTATCGAAGGAACGGATTTCAGCAACCTTCTGGCGCTGGTCCGGGGCCAGCTTGAGAAGGTTCTGTTCGCTTGGGGAGAGGAGGAAGAGTCCCCCTTGGAACTGACGCTCGATTTGACGGAATCGTACCCGCTGGGCGGGAGTTAACACTGACAAGACCCTGCGGTTGCAGGAAGCCTGATAGCTGGGGAGATTCTTTAAGGCGATAGGGGAAAGTGCAGGATCGAGAAGCCCCTCAGCAGAGAGCACCCCCACCTTGGCCCGGCACTCGGCACGAATAATATCGATGCGGGCATCCTGAGCTGGGGAGATCTGAAGATCCTTGTGGATCGCAGGCTGGTTGAGCAGGACAGGCATGTAGGAGATGCTGTCCGGAGTCGACTCAGCCACGGTGGCAGAAGAGGCGGAAGCCGAAACAAGTGTCACCGTGAGGAGGATAAGGAGGAGCAGATGTTTCATGAGATCTCTGGATAATTAAAGGAACTAGGAACTGATGGGGGAAAGCTTCAGCAGGCAAGAGGGGCATCGTTCTTGAGACGATGCCCGACTCGGAATTAATAACCCTCGAAGAGGGATTTTGTGTCAGCGTTCGGGTCGTGAACCTTGGGGAAGCCCATTTTCTGACCACTCAGCACGAGCCACTGCTTCTTCTGCTGATGTGTCAGCACGGAGAGCATCTGATTCTTGGTGGCACTGTCGATCTGATGACGCTTGATGTCGGTCCAGAAGGGAGAGATTTTTCCTGAAGCGGACTGAGCATTGAGGGCGACGATCTTTGCATTGGATGACTGCGAAATCGCAGCTAGTTGCTGTTGCTGCTGCTGGGAGAGTCCAAGCAACTGCTGTTCCTTAGGTGAGGAGAGCAGCTTGCCACCTAGCATCTGGCGTTCAATCTGACGGAGTCTGTCCTGCTGGGAGGAGCTGAGCACCTGAAGCGCACGCTGATTGAACTTCTTGCGAAGGGACCGGAGATCCCAACTGGAACGCAGGCTTGCATCCTGATCCGCCATTCCGATCGCGGTGATTTGCTTCGCACGCGACTTGTACTCGGTCCGGAGGGAATCAAGCAGCGCACACTGCAGTGACGAGAGCTTCAAATCCTGACGGACAGGATCGAGCCCCAATAACACGGGTACCGAACCCGGATGATCATCGCCCGCCCCACCGGCAGTTGCCGTCGAGGGAACTTGTGCCGTGGCGCAACCGGTAAGGGCTACCGCCAGAAAAAGTGGGAGAAAGCGTTTCATCATCACAGGCAGGGTGAAAATCGTATCGAGAGGTCAGCTCGCCAAGATTAACAAGCCTCGGCGATCATTCCCTCGAGCTTCACGATGTCGGCACCGAACTTGCGGATACCCTCGGCAAGTTTGTCGGTGGCCATGGCATCCTCGTTGAGGAGCCAGCGGTAGCTCTTCTCATCGACAGGGATGCGCTCGATCTCCATGCCCTTGGCGGCCTCGGGGCTGAGGACGCGAGGCATTGGCTCCGTGGACTGCTCCAACTTCTCAAGGATGTCGGGGCTGATGGTGAGGAGGTCGCAACCGGCAAGGGCGACGATTTCCCCCGTGTTACGGAAGCTGGCACCCATGACCTGCGTCTCGTAGCCGAACTTCTTGAAGTAATTGTAGATCTTGTGGACCGACTGGACACCGGGATCCTCCATGCCGACGTATTCCTTGCCGGTGGTCGCCTTGTAATAGTCGTAGATGCGACCTACGAAAGGCGAGATGAGGCGAGCCTTGGCCTCGGCGCAGGCAACAGCCTGGGGCATTGAGAACATCAGAGTGAGATTACAGTTGATCCCTTCCTTCTGAAGGACTTCGGCGGCGCGGATACCCTCCCAGGTGGAGGCGATCTTGATCAGGACACGCTCGCGATCGATGCCGACGCTCTTGTAGAGACCAATGAGGTAGCGGGCCTTCTCGAGCGTGGCCTCGGTGTCAAAGGAGAGACGGGCATCCACCTCGGTACTGACGCGACCTGGGACGATCTTGAGGATCTCACATCCGAAGAGAATGAGCGTGTCGTCGATGATCTTCTTCCAGAGGGCGGAACCAGAGAGGCTGGATCCCTTGTTATCGGCAATCGCCTTGTCAAGAAGCGTGCGATACTCAGGCTGGAGAACAGCCTTGAGGATGAGCGAAGGGTTCGTCGTGGCATCCTGAGGCTGGAACTTCTTGATCTCGGCGAAATTGCCCGTGTCGGCGACAACGGTGGTGAATTGCTTGAGGGCTTCGAGTTGGTTCATGCTCATATGATTGAAGTGTTGGGTTGGATGATTAAGGAAAGCAATTCCGGAATTGTCACAGAAACGGAAAATTGACTGAAAATTCGTTAGAGGTGCTCCTCACCCCGCAGGCTTCGGAGGTGGATGGTCTTCACCTCCAGATCATGCACGGCCTTGATATAACGGACTGTCTTGCTTCGGGAACGCATTAGGATCGAGTGGGTGATGGCTGTCTTGCCGATCAGTTTCACCCCGGGCAACATGGGACTGTCGCTGATGCCGGTGGCGCAGAAGATGGCGCTGTCACCATGGACCAGATCATCCCGGTGGTAAACGCGCTCCAGATCGGCAGGAGTGAGCGTTTTTAACAACTCTGCACGCTCCTCCTCATCACGGGGCCACATGCGTAGCAGAATATCTCCACCCAGGGCTTTAAGCGCTGCGGCAGTAAGAATTCCTTCGGGGGCACCTCCCCGTCCCACGTAGAGATCGATTCCGGAATCATGTAAGGAGGGAGCCACGGCCGCAGTGATGTCTCCATCGGCAATCAGTCGGAGCGAGGCGCCGGCACGACGCACGGCATCCGTGTATGGCTGATTGCGGGGGCGGTCCAGAATAGTCACGACCAACTCACCGATTCTTTTTCCCAGAGCCTTGGCAACCTGCTCCAGAGTCTGCTCGAAGGGATCATCCAGTGTGATTGGCGCGATGGTGCCGTTGAGAATGCAGCGCTCCACGCGGGCGCCATAGGCCAGCTTCTCCACATAAAAGCTGGGGATATTGACCATGCTCCGCTCCTTACCATCAGGCACAAGGACCGCGGACATGACGGAAATCGAGTTGGGCATCCCCTTGGAGATATTGCTGGTGCCGTCGATCGGATCGAGGGCGATATCGAAACGGGGATCTCCTTCACCCCAGCGGCCCAACTTGTCACCTAGAAAGATCCCGGGAGCATTGTCCTTGATTCCCTCCCCGATCACGACCTCACCTCGGATATCAACAAGATCGAACATCCCCTTGATCGCGTCGCAAGCAGCCTCATCAGCAGCCTCCTTGTCTCCCCGTCCCATCCACTGCATGGAATGGAGGGCTGCATTTTCCGTGGCTCGGACGAATTCGAATTCAACCATCCGCTCAAGATCCTTCGTTTCACTCATGGCAGGGAAATCTGATGCAACAACCGCTTAACCAAGCGAGGCACGGATGAACTCGTCGAAGAGCGGATGAGGAGCCTCAGGCTTGCTAAGGAACTCAGGATGGAACTGAACCGCCACAAACCAGGGATGATCGCGATGCTCGATCATCTCGACCAGCGACCCATTGGGCGACGTGCCGGAAATGATAAAGCCTTTCTCCTCCATCTGAGCGCGGTAGGTGCTGTTAAACTCATACCGATGCCGGTGTCGCTCGGCGATCTCAGCCTGCCCATAAATCTTGTGAGCAAGCGAACCGGCCTTGAGTACCGCGGGCCAGGAGCCAAGACGCATCGAGCCCCCTTTTCCGGCCACCTCTTTCTGCTCATCAAGAAGGGCAATGACGGGATGAGGAGTTGCGGCATCGAACTCCGTGCTATTGGCACCCTCCAGTCCACAGACATTCCGGGCAAACTCGATCGTGGCAATCTGCATACCGAGGCAGATGCCGAGGAAAGGAATCTTATTTTCCCTCGCATAGCGGGCGGCAGCAACCTTCCCCTCCGTTCCACGGTCACCGAAGCCGCCGGGAACCAGGATTCCACCGACACCGTTTAGGAAAATCTCCGCCCCCTCAGCCTCAATCTGCTCGGCATCCACAATCTCAAGATCAACGCCACAATCATTGGCGCCACCGGCATGGCAGAGTGACTCGTAGATGCTCTTGTAGGCGTCCTGAAGTTCCACATACTTTCCAACCACGGCGATCTTCACACGACGCGAAGGATGCACGATCGAATGAACGATCATCTTCCACCGCTCCATGTCGGCAGGAGGCGTTTCGAGGTGAAGGAGTTTGCAGACCTTCTCGTCAAGCCCCTCCGCCTGAAGCATCAGCGGGAACTCGTAGATCGAGTTCTCGACATCCCTCGCCTCGATCACGGAGCTGATCGGGACATTGCAGTAGAGGGAGAGCTTCTCGCGGACATCCTCCTCAAGGGGCTTTTCCGTGCGGCAGATCAGCACCTCGGGCTGGAGTCCGATCTCACGGAGTTTGGCGACACTCTGCTGGGTCGGCTTGGTCTTCAGCTCACCGGCAGCCTTGATGTAGGGAACGAGGGTCACGTGGAGGAGGATCGCATTCTCATGCCCCACCTGGAGAATGAACTGACGGATCGCCTCGAGGAAAGGAAGCCCCTCGATATCACCCGTGGTACCGCCGATTTCCGTGATAAGGACATCAGCATTACCAGCCTGCTCGAGGGTCCGGATCCGGTTTTTGATCTCGTCGGTGATGTGCGGGATGACCTGGACCGTCTTGCCGAGGTAATCTCCGCGACGCTCCTTCGCGAGGACGGTCTCGTACACCTGACCGCTCGTCAGGTTGTTATCACGGGTCAGCACGCACTTGGTGAAGCGCTCATAGTGTCCGAGATCGAGATCCGTCTCAGCACCGTCGGCAAGGACATAGACCTCTCCATGCTGGAGAGGATTCATCGTGCCGGGATCGACATTCAGGTAGGGATCGAGCTTCTGCAACGTCACCCGCAGACCGCGATGCTCCAGAAGAGTACCCAGGGAAGCGGCGGCGAGGCCTTTTCCAAGAGAGCTAACCACACCACCTGTCACGAAAATATACTTCATGGACTGGAGATCATAGGGAGGCCCGTTGGAAAATCCAGCTCAGCCATCGGGACAGTGAAAGATTCCCCACAGAATCCCTTCCAGAGAGGAGGAAGTTTAAAAATTCACCCCGAGCAACCGTGCAAAAAGCTCCTTGCGGCGGGTGTGCTCCTCGTCGCTTAAGACCGAAACCATGGCGCCGAAATTCCCCTCCGGAAGCTCGATCCATGAGCGGCATCCTCCGAACTCTTTTCTCATCGGGAGCGTGGTGGACGGTTCCAGCCTGTAAACCCGAACAAAGGCGACATTGATGCCATTCCCTCCAAGCGAGCCGGACTTGGTATCATAGATGAAACGCTCCTCGATCACCGAGGCATCGAGCACATGAAGCTCGCTCAGACGATGAGCGACCTCCTTATTATCAATGCGACCACTCCATTCCAGGATAGCTGCGTAACTTACCGTCACTTGTTCAGGAGCCTGCTCGGGGAGAACAGCATCCTCCTTCCTCACCTTGTCAATCTGTCCATGGAACCACGTGGGAAAGAGATAGAACTCGTCATGATCGAAGCCAAAGCCGGTCTTACCCTCGGCAATTCCTCCTTTTCGGAGAATGACACTCTGCTCCCCGCTTCCGAGAGCGTCGCAGACCAGAGCCCACTCTTTGAACGCAATAGCCATGGAAAGAATTCTGAATGAAAACTGAAAAAGGAGAAAGGAGGAAACTCCCGCTTTATGCTCCTAATCTGCAACATTCGGCAAACAGATTTCCAAATTCCAGTCTGAAGACTCTCATGGCATCGTGCAAAAGCACGAAGAGGTGATTGCTCTGAATCTATCTCTTGCTTCGTGTTCTTCGCCTCTTGAAGTGACACTTCCAAGCTGGGTCCCTTTTTCGTTTTTCATTTTTCATTTTTCCTTCAGCCTTTTCCCCATGCGACACGCCTTCGATCTGCATCTCCACACCCATTACTCGGCGGATGCGTGCGGTTCCCCCGAGGCCATGATCGAGGCCGCAAAACGACGCGGACTGAGCGGCATCGCAGTCACCGACCACAACACCTGCGACGCCGTCGCCCATCTCGCCAAGGTAGGACTGATGCGCGAGGATGGACTTCCTGTCGATGGCTTCCTGATCATTCCCGGCGTCGAGGTCTCCACAGCCGATGGTCACCTCCTCTGCCTGGGCGTGACTCTTCCCAACATGAAGGGAGTACCTGCTCTCGAAGTGGCCGCCGCCGTGAAGGAACGAGGCGGAATCTGCATCGCCCCCCACCCCTATGACTCCTTCCGTGCCGGTATCCGCGAAGCGATCCTTGACCAGCTTGATCTGGCGGCTCTGGAGACCTTCAATGCGGCTGTCACCCTGCGTGGTTTCAATGCCAAGGCTGCTGCCTACGCAACCCGGCGCGGCCTTGCTGGCACAGCTGCCAGCGATGCACACCATGCTTCCGCCGCCGGGATCTGCTCCACCGCCTACGAACTGCCCGAACTCTCCGTTGCTTCCGTTCTCGACGCGATCCCACGAGGAGGCGAGCGTGACGAAAACTACCTCTCCTTCTCCGAAGGGATGAAAAAGAATTTCGGAAACTGGTTCCGCGTCTTCAATCCCAGTCCACGGATGGAAACCCAGCCCGCTCCATTGACTTGGGACGACGAGAACACGCCCTCCAAGTAATTACTGTTCGCAGAAGCTTTCCCTCTTCAATTCCCCATCCTCCAGACCCTATTACCCAATCCCCATTCCCTATTACCCATCCTGTGATCGAAAAACATCTCGTCCAAATCACCAATGAACTTGGCCTTCAAGCCCGTCAGGTTGCAGCCACAGCTGTCCTCCTCGAGGAAGGAGCGACTGTTCCCTTTATCGCCCGTTATCGCAAGGAACGCACCGGTGAACTCGATGAGGTAAAGATCACCGCAATCCGCGACAGACTCGAACAGCTTGAGGTCCTTGATAAGCGCCGCGAGTCGATTCTTGCCTCGCTCGAAGAACGCAAGCTCCTGACCGAGGAACTCCGCGCCAAGGTGGAGACAGCAGCCACGCTCAATTCTCTTGAGGATATCTACCTTCCCTTCAAGCCTCGCAAGCGGACCCGGGCGACCATTGCCAAGGAACTCGGTCTGGAGCCTCTTTCCGAGATCCTCTGGGCTCAGGATCCCTCAACCGATCCCGAGGCGCTTGCCGCACCCTTTGTGGGCAACTCCGTGACGGTCGACGTCAAGACCTCGACTGTCGACAGCGTGGCCGCCGTCCTGGCAGGAGCACGCGACATCCTGGCGGAGCGCATCAATGATGACGCCACGGCACGCGCCCAACTTCGCAGTCTCTATCTGAACAAGGGAGTCATTAAATCCACCCTTATTTCCGGCAAGGAAGAGGAAGGGGCGAAATTTAAAGACTACTTCGACTGGATTGAACCAGCCGCCACAGCACCCTCTCATCGTATCCTCGCCATGCGCCGTGGTGAGACCGAGGGATTCCTCTACTTCCGCCTCACTCCTCCCGAAAGCGAGGCGTTGGGGACTCTCTACAGCCTCTTCGTACGTGGCAATTCCAAGGCCTCTGATCAGGTGAAGCTTGCCTGCGATGATTGCCTCAAGCGCTTGTTGGGATTCGCCATGGAGGTCGAAGCACGCGGTTTCTATAAGAAAAAGGCAGACGAGGAGGCGATCCGCGTCTTCGCCGATAACCTTCGTGAGCTTCTCCTAGCCTCGCCCTTGGGCCAAAAGATCACTCTCGGCATTGATCCCGGATTCCGTACCGGCTGCAAGGTCGTCCTGCTCGACCGGCAGGGAAAACTCCTTGCGAACGAGGTGATCTATCCCGGCCGTAGCAGAGGCGAGGAACTCGAGGCCGCCGAGGCTATTCTCAATATGGTCCGTCTC
>CAIPWR010000145.1 GCA_903868795.1 uncultured Spartobacteria bacterium
AGGACTACTACGCATTCACTCGCGCGTCTAGCCTCTCATCCAAACTTCCAAGCCTAGGGAGAACCAATCTTGCCCTGAGTTTTCTCTAAAATCCCTGCGCCTCTGCGCGAGATTCTGCTGAGCTCGCAACGCCGAGTGCCGGGACGCACGGAGTAGCTTTTACGGAGATTTTCTGAACGAGCTGACGCGGTCTCGAGCGGGTAAATATTATTGCAAAATGTGTGCCGATAAGGCATCCTGAATGAAGATGCGTTTTGAATGGGATCCTCACAAAAATGAACTTCTCAAATCCACCCGAGATATTTCTTTCGAGGCCATTGTGGTCCATCTGGGACTTGGGGATCTCTGGAGAATCGCGGATCACCCCGATCAGGCACGCTACCCCGGGCAGAAGCTCTTCTTCGTTCTCATTGAGGACTATATCCACATCATTCCCTATGAGCAGCGAGGGGAAGTCATTTGGCTGATCACCATCATTCCCAGCCGTAAGGCTACCCGGGACTATCTAGAGGAAAAAAACAATGAAACTGACTAAGGAAGAACAAGAAGTTGAATCACTGTACGAAGCTGGAAAAGTTGTGCTGCGCAAGCCCGGGAGGGCGATGCTGAACAAGTTTGCAACTGCTGCGGATAACACCTTCCGAAAGGATCGTCGGATCAATATCCGGCTCTCCGAGCACGATATGGTTGGGATCCAGCGTGTGGCAGCCTCCAAGGGGGTTCCCTACCAGACCCTCATCTCGGGCCTGATCCACCAGTTCGTCGAGGGGGATCTGGTTCAGAAGGCCTGAGCCTTTTTCTGTCTGCCGCACTTTTCTCAGCCAAGGCTCGGTTCTGCCGCAGACCTAACAGGCTACAGTCTAATCCGCTAAACCCCTGCCGCCCAAAGGGCGGCTAGGCTGTTAAGGCTTCGCGCTCATTCCCCAGCGCTCCCACCTTCTCCAGGAAGTCATCATAGGTCCCGAGATAGGGAGTCACCTTGCCGTTGTTTACGTGAAGGACTTTGGTGGCCAGCTTGCGAATGAAGTGAACGTCGTGACTGATGAAGACCAGTGTCCCCTCGTAGGCGCTGAGCGCCATGATCAGCGACTCCACGGTGTGGATGTCGAGGTGGGTGGTCGGCTCATCCATGAGCAGAAGATTCGGTGGATCGACCAGGAACTTCACCAGATTCAGGCGGGTCTTCTCGCCGCCGCTCAGGACGGAGGTCTTCTTGTAGATGTCATCCTTTCTGAAGAGGAAGGAGCCGAGGATGCCACGGGCGTCGTTCTCTGAGAGCTCTCCATTGGAGGCCCTCACCTCGTCGAGGATCGACTTGTTCGGATCGAGCGTGGCGGCGCGGTGTTGGCTGAAGTAGCCGATCTTGGCATTCGGCCCCTCGATCCGCTTCCCTTTCTGAAATTCGAGTGCCCCGGCGAGGATCTTGAGCAGGGTGGATTTACCGGCACCGTTGGGCCCTACCAGAACGGTGCGCTCCAAGCGCTCAATGGTGAGATCAAGGCCCGAGTAGACCTTCCGCTCACCCTGCGAGGTGGGATAGGCCATGTGGATCTCCTCAAGAATGATGGATCGTTGGCCCCCGCGCGGAGGCTGGGGAATCTGGAAGCGGAATGGCTTGCGGGGAGGAAGCGGCTTCTCGATCAGGTCCATACGCTCGATCTGCTTGAGTTTGCTCATGGCCTGGGAGGCCTTGGAGGCGACCTGACGGAAGCGGTCATAGAACTCGCGTAGGTCGGCGATCTCCTTTTGCTGGTTTTTATAAGCCGCATTCTGGCGCTCGTAGCGTGCATCCCGCTCCTCGAGGAAGGCGCTGTAATTCCCTGAGTAGGATTGCAGGCGGCACTCGGCGATCTCATAAACCGTCTGGATGATTTCATCCATGAATTGCCTGTCGTGAGAGATCAGGAGCACGGCGCCGGGATAGGTCTTGAGGTAGTTTTGCAGCCAGAGCAGGGAGACAAGGTCGAGGTGGTTGGTCGGCTCATCCAGGAGGAGGAGATCGGGCTCCATGACAAGCAGTCGGGCTAGATGAGCTCGCATGACCCAACCGCCGCTCAATTCCTTGGCTTTCCGCTCGAAGTCCTCCTGCTTGTAGCCAAGACCGCCTAGGATCTTCTTCGCCTTGGCCTCGACCTTTGGATCGCTCAGCGCTGCATGCTTGGAGGAGGCTTCGCTGTATTCCGGCGTGTCGACGGTGCCGGCCTCCTCGAGTTCTCTGAGTTGTTTTTCCAGCGCGGGAATTTCTCCGGCTCTGCCAGTGGCCACATCGAGGACGGTCTCATCACCCGTGGCCTCACCCTCCTGGGCGAGATGGCCGATCATCGTCCATTCATCGCGCTCGATCGTGCCCGAATCAGCTTCATCCTTTTTCAGAAGCAGGGAGAAGAGGGTCGATTTGCCGGCCCCATTGGGCCCAACCAAGGCGACGCGCTCGCCATAGTTGACCTGCATGTCGGCCTCCTCAAAGAGGGTTCGGCCGCCGATGGTTTTTTTGAGTTTTTTGATCGTGAGCATGGGATTATATAATCGGGAATGGGTGATGGGTAATTGGGATTCTCGCTTGGAAAGGGGATGGAATAATTCTGCGGCCTAATAGCCTAACAGTCTTCAGTCTAAACCCCTTACGGAATCGCTTTCAGTGATTCCGTGACCGCTGAGGTCACCATCTCGACGGTGATCTCCTTCATGCAGCGGAAGTCGATGGGGCACGTCCGGAGGTAGCAGGGGCTGCACTCGACCTTGCGCCTGATGATCCGGTGGGGAGGTTGCGTGACGCCGATTGGTCCGGTGAGGGCCGGTTCGGTCGATCCAAAGATCGCAACGACCGGGACACCCAACAGATCCGCGAGATGCATGGTGCCGGTATCATTGGTTAGAAGCAGGGTGCAGCTTTTCAGTTCTGCAATGAGTTCCGGGAGCGAGGTCTTGCCGCAGAGGTTCTCGACGTTGCCGGGGAAGTTCTTGGAGAGGGTTTCTCCGAGATCTGCTTCCTTGGCTGTTCCGACGATAACCCATGTGAGGTTGTGATCCTTGGAGATCTCTTCCATGACCGAGCGGTAGCGTTCCAGGGGCCAGCGCTTCGCGGGGCCGTATTCCGCCCCCGGGCAGAGAGCGACACGCACGGGACCCTGCGGTTGAGCGCGGGGAATTCTCGGGGGCGGGGACTCGCCTCCGAGATGGCGGATGATGGTCAATAATTCGTCACTCTGATGGACGGTCGGATGCACATTCCGCGATGTCGTCATCATCTGGTTCAGGAAACGCCGTCCGCGATGGATATCCCGTCCGATACGTCTCGGGATCTTCGCCAACCAGACCTCGAGAGCGCTGCGCATCGAATTTGGCAGCAGGAAAGCTGCGTCGAATCGACCGGCCTTCTTGATCAGACGTGCCACGGCGCGGGGAGAGGCTTTCGGAGGAATCTCGATCACTTGATCGACCTCGGGGATCTCTCTCCAGAGCGGAGCGAGTTTGGCAGGCGAAAGGAGAGTGAGATGGAGATCAGGGCGGCCTGATTTGATGGCGCGGATCGCCGGAGCCGCCATGCAGGCATCGCCGAGCCAGTTCGGGGAACGGATCAGGAGATGCAGGGGCTGAAGTTTCTCGGGATCCTGCTCGCCAGGAAGGTGAATCCCCCGCTTGGCACTGCTGAGGAGGAAGTTGGGGTGGGGGAGTTTCCAGCGGTTGTGAACCCAGAACCAGTCGGCGGGGGAGCGATGGATTTCGCGCTCCAGCAATAGGTTGAGATCCATGGTGATCTCCGCAATGTCGCGTCCCTCGGTCGGCACGGGATCGCTGGTATGGATGACCCAGCGTGCAAATCCCACGGTACGGACGCTCACCATCGAGAGTAGCGATCCGGTGCGTTGGGCCAGGCTCGCTGCCAGCGGTGAAGTCGAGGCGAGCTTGCCAAAGAGAGGCATCCAGATTCCTGCATTGCCCGCATGCTGGTCGGTCAGAACGCCGACGACTCCTCCCTCCTTGAGCAGGGTGGCGGCGCCCTGCATCTCTTTCTTGCGGTCAAAGGTGTGGACGCCACGGCTGCGGCGGTCGCGGTTTACCAGATCATCCATCAGCGGGCTGCGCAGTGCCTGATAGACGCATCCTGCCTGGCGGGGCTTCACGAACTCGGCGATCTGTGCATTGATCTCCCAGTTTCCAAAATGACTGAGCGCGGCGACGGTGCCCCTGCCATCAGCTTTTTTCCCGACGATCCAATCCTCCCAGTTCGATTCCTGGTCGAAGCGGAGTCGTGATCGAAGCTTCTCCTCGCTCAGGGCCGGGATCTTGATGGAACAGATGATATTTGCCCCGAGATTAAGAAAATGCTTCAAAGTGATCCTGGAGGCCTCCTTGTCCGTCAGCGCGGGGCCGAAGGCAATCCGGAGATTCTGTTTGGAGAGACGGCGGTAGCTGGGCAGAATCATCCACACCAGAAGTCCGATAGCTTGTCCCAGAACGAAACAAAGCGTGATGGGGAGCAGTCGGATCAGGGTGACAACCGATAAAGCGAGCAGATACAGAAGACGATCCATGATCAAAATCGAAGGTGATAATAGTAATGGGGCTCTTGCGGCTTCGGAAGGCAAAATCCCCGTTTCAGGGCCAATCTTCCTGCCAGGGGCGACGATCGGCATCCTTGGAAGCGGTCAGCTCGGCCGGATGTCCGCCATGGCGGCGAAGAGTCTCGGCTACCGCGTGGTGGTCTTTGATGAGGCGCTCGATGGTCCGGCCAGCTCCTGCGCCGACCTCTCCATCACTGCTCCCTTCGACGACCTGGATGCCCTCGCTCGCTTCGCCGAAGCTGTTGATGTCGTGACGGTCGAGTTCGAGAACATCCCGATCGGAGCGCTGGAGTTTCTGGAGACTCGCGTGCCGGTTCGGCCCTCTGCGGCGGTCGTACGCGTCTGCCAGGATCGCGTGCTGGAGAAGGAGTTCCTGAAGAACAATGGGTTCCCCGTGGCACCTTTTCGGGTCGTCACCTCGGCGGAGGAGCTGGGTGCTGGGCTTGCGGATCTGAATGCACCCTCGATTCTGAAGACTGCGGTCCTTGGCTACGATGGAAAGGGACAGATATCCCTGAAGCCTGGCGATGACGTTGAGAGTGCTTGGAAGCAACTCTCCGCCCCCCGCGCCGTGCTGGAGCAGCGGATTGGCTTTGCCTCGGAGGCCTCCGTGATTTGCGCACGCACTCTTCAGGGAGATCATGGTCATGCCCTCTGCTTTCCGGTGCAGGCAAATGTCCACCGGAATGGAATCCTTGATGTCACTACCGTTCCCGCAAAACTGGAACCTGCCGTGCTTCAAAAAGCGCAGGAGATCACCTCGGCAATCGCTGAAAAGCTCGGGGTCGTTGGGCTTATAACCGCGGAGTTCTTCGTCATGGAGAATGGCGACTTGATCGTGAATGAGCTCGCGCCGCGCACCCACAACTCCGGCCATCACACCCTCGAGACGACGATGACCAGTCAGTTCTCCCAGCACATCCGTGCCGTTTGCGGCCTGCCCCTTGGTTCCGTGGATCTCCGTTCTCCGGGCGTGATGGTGAATCTGCTGGGAGATCTCTGGCAATCAAGCGAGCCCGACTGGCAGCCCCTGTTACGCGAGCCCCGGCTCTTCCTGCATCTCTATGGGAAAAGGGAGGCAAAGATCGGTCGCAAGATGGGACACTGCACGCTTATTTCGACTCAAGAAGGCCTTTTGGAATCAGGGAAGAGAGCGATGGAACTGCTCGGACTGGTGAATCCCGGAGCTCAATCCGGAAAAAATCTTTGAACACATCCGATTCCTGCTTGTCTGAAAAAATGTTGCTGCTTAATCGAACTATTTGAGGAACCAATCAAAGAGCCGATATCGAACTAGCGTAACCCACGAACTAAATCTCTAAGAGTCCAAGCATCGTAATTACAACACCGTTTTATGAATCCATCCGTCCAAGAACTCGATCGTCGCGTCCAGGAGGCCAGCGCCTGGGTCAAGCCCCTCACGCAGGAAATGAGCCGAGTGGTCATCGGTCAGCAGGGCCTTGTCCGTAGCCTGATCATCGGTCTCCTGGGTAATGGCCACGTACTTCTTGAGGGCGTTCCGGGGCTTGCGAAGACTCTCACGGTCCGTACCCTCTCCTCCTGTATCCACGCCGACTTCTCCCGAATTCAGTTCACTCCGGATCTTCTGCCGGCGGATCTTGTCGGAACCTTGATCTACAATCCGCGCGAGGGAGTCTTTACCACGCGCAAGGGCCCCGTCTTCGCCAACTTCATTTTGGCCGACGAGATCAACCGCGCCCCCGCCAAGGTTCAGAGTGCACTGCTCGAGGCGATGCAGGAGCGACAGGTCACGATCGGAGAAGAGACCTTCAAGCTCCCCGACCCCTTTCTTGTTCTGGCCACACAGAATCCGCTGGAGCAGGAGGGAACCTATCCCCTGCCCGAGGCGCAGTTGGACCGCTTCATGCTGAAGGTCGTGGTCGGTTATCCGACCCGCAGCGAGGAGCGCTCGATTCTCGACGCGATGGCGACCTCCTCGCCCAAGACTCATGTCGATGCGCTTGTCACCCGGGAGCAGATCCTCGAGGCGCGCAATGTCGTCAACGCGATCTTTGTCGATGACCGGGTGAAGGATTACATCGTCGACCTGGTCTGGGCGACGCGTGAGCCTGCCAATTACAATCTGAAGCTCGACGGCCTCATCCGTTATGGAGCCTCGCCCCGCGCCACGATCTACCTGACGCTTGCTGCGAAGGCGCATGCCTTCCTGAATGGTCGCGGCTACGTGACTCCGCACGATGTGAAGTCGGTCGGCACCGAGGTCTTGAGGCATCGCGTTGCCGTAAGCTACGAGGCGGAGGCCGAGTCTATTTCCTCCGAGGAAATCGTGAAGCGCGTCTTTGAGGGAATGCCCGTTCCCTGATCCGGAATCAGGGTCCGCCCTGACGAGAGTCAGTCCGCTCCGACACTCCACCGATGAACGACACACGGGATATCCTTCGCAAGATTCGGAGACTCGAGTTGCGCACACGCCGACTCGTGGAGTCTTCCTTTGCGGGGCAGTACCAGAGCGTCTTCAAGGGACGCGGGATGAACTTCGAAGAGGTTCGCCCCTATTCCCCCGGCGACGAGATCCGGGCGATCGACTGGAACGTGACCGCCCGTACGGGGGAGCCCTACATCAAGAAGTTCACCGAGGAACGCGAGATGACGGTGATGATCGTTCTCGATGTCAGCGCCTCGGGAAACTTCGGAAGCGTCGAGGAGAGCAAGCGGGAGCTTGCGGCCGAAGTGGCGGCGATCCTGGCCTTCAGCGCAATTCACAATAACGACAAGGTCGGCCTGCTTCTCTTCAGTGACCTGGTGGAGCTCTTCATTCCCCCGAAGAAGGGGCGCCATCACATCCTTCGATTGATCCGTGAAATGCTCTATTTCGAGCCCAAGGGACGCGGCACGGATCTCGCGGGGGCATTGGAATACATGAACAAGCTGATCACTCGTCGGGCGGTGGTCTTCGTGATTTCCGATTTCTTCACGGGGGACTTCACCCGTCCCCTGAACGTCTCTGCAAGGCGCCATGACATGGTGGCGCTTCCGATCGTGGATCCTGCCGAGGAGGAACTCCCTGATGTCGGCGTCATCCTCCTCGAGGATCCCGAGACAGGCGAACAGATCGAGGTTGATACATCGAGGCGTGCCATCACGCAAAATTACGCAGACCTTGCAGCGCTGCGTACGAAGGAGCTGACCAGCATGTTTGGCTCGCGTGGCATCGACTTGGTTTCCCTTCGAACTGACAAGGACTATCTGCCTGTCTTGCGTAATTTCTTCGACAGGCGCGGAAGGAGGATGTCGGCATGACGAATGCGCCCCAAGCCGCAGTTTCCACCCCTGGCCTAAGCTTCGCGCCTGGAGCCGTCGGACCCACTCCGGCCCCGATCCACGATATTGTGGGACCATTACCCTTCTTCTCGGGTCCTCTGGGATTGATCCTGATCGTCCTTCTTGCCGTTGGACTGATTGGGGGTGCCATCTGGTGGTATCTGGGTCGCAAAAAGGCCGTTCTAATAACACCCCGGGAGGCTGCTCTTGATGCCCTGTCACGTCTGCGAGGTACCGTCTCGCTGGGAAGTGATCACGACTTTGGGGTCGGAGTCTCCGATGTGCTGCGCCGATTCCTAGGGGAGGCGCTTGGACTCGCTGCACCGCGTCAGACCACGGAGGAGTTTCTGATCTCGCTGCAGGGATCGTTACGGTTTGTTCCTGCCGAGCAGGAGGCGCTGGCGGAGTTTCTGCACCGTTCCGATTATCTGAAATATGCTCAGGGTGAGGCGACCTCGGAGCAGCGGATTGCCTTGATCGAAGCCGCCGAATCGTTTGTCCGAAGTGGTGAAAAACCTGTCGAAAAGATCAACCCGGAAGCTGGTGCTTCCTCGGCCGCATGAATGCATCCATGATCATTGCCGCGGGAACATTTTTCTCCTTCGCTCATCCCTGGCTGCTTCTGGGACTGCTGGCGCTTCCCCTGCTGGCTCTGTTGCGGGGAAAGATCGGCGGAACGCCCGGCATTCTCTTTTCCTCGACACAGCTGGTGGTGGCCGTCGGCAAGAAGCGCCGCTCCCGTGCAGGAGCCGTACTCTCCTCGCTGATCTACGGGGCGATGGCCTGCCTCATCGTGGCGCTCGCACGTCCCCAGATCGGCCATACCTTGGAACATGTCACCGCTAGTGGCGTCGACATCATGCTGGTGCTCGATGTTTCGGGATCGATGCGGGCCGAGGATTACGTGGTCGGCGACAAGCGAATGAACCGCATCGATATGGTGAAGCGCGTCACCCAGGACTTCATCGAGGCACGTCCCAACGACCGTATCGGCATTATCGCCTTTGCCGGCCGTCCCTACCTGGTAAGTCCCCTGACCCTCGATCATGACTGGCTGATTCAGAATCTCGACCGCGTCCAGATCGGCATGGTCGAGGATAGCACGGCCATCGGTTCCGCCCTCGCTTCCGCCGCCAACAGGCTCAAGGACAGAGACTCCAAGACGAAAATCATCGTTCTCCTCACCGACGGGGCCAATAACGCCGGCAAGGTGCTTCCACTGACGGCGGCCGAGGCGGCGAAAGCGCTGGGCATCAAGATCTACACTATCGTCGCAGGGAGTAATGATCCGATCCCGTTTCCCGCGAAGCTTCAGGACGGGCGCACCGTGCTGATGGATCTGCCTGCCGGGTACTTCCCGATCGATGAAAAGCTGCTCGATAAGATTGCCCAGATGTGTGATGGCAAGTATTTCCGAGCCACCGACACCTCCTCGATGAACAGATCCTTCAAGGAGATCGATCGTCTGGAGAAGACCAAGGTGGAGGTCGAGAAGAGTGCCGATTACCACGATTACTTCGCACTGTTTCTTCTGATCGCCGCCTGCCTTCTGATCGCCGAGGCTATTCTCTCTCAGACTGTCTGGCGTCGCCTACCCTGATCATCTGACCCCATGCATCCTTTTCTGCTGACAGCCCTCGATGACCGGTTGACGTTCGGCGCTCCCGAATGGTTCTGGGCTTTGCTTTTTCTTGCCCCCGTGCTCTGGTTTTTCCTTGATGCCGCTCGTCGGCGAGAAGCCCTGCTGGCAAGGATCCTGGCACCCCGACTGCAGCAGTCCCTTGCCGGTCAGGTGAGTCACTTCAAGCGCAACCTGCGGATCGCCTCTCTACTGCTGGCCATCATCTGCGTGATCCTCGCTCTGGCGAAACCGCGCTATGGATCCATCGACCAGGAGATCAAATCCCGCGGACGGGACGTGATCATCGCGATCGATACTTCCCGAAGCATGCTCTCCACGGACACGGCGCCGACGCGTCTCGGTCGCGCTAAATTGATCTCCCAGGATCTGCTCAACCTGCTTAGGGGCGATCGGGTGGGTCTCATTGCCTTTGCAGGAACCTCCTTCCTCCAAGCGCCCCTGACACTCGACAAGGGAGCTGTTCTGACCTCTATCGACGATCTCGATACGAACACGATACCCAAGGGCGGGACTGATATCGCCTCGGCGATCAGACTTGCAATCGCGGCATTCGGCAAGGGTGAGACCATGAGCAGGGCGCTGGTCCTGATGACTGATGGTGAGGAGCTCGATGAGAGCGCCGTCGAAGCCGCCAAGGAGGCGGAGGCAGCGGGGATTCGTATTTTCACGATTGGATTTGGCTCGGCAGCAGGGTCACTGATTCCGATCAAGACAGAGGAGGGGCGGAATGATTTTGTGCGCGATGAGAACGGGCGTCCTGTGAATTCCAAGCTCGATGCGACGAGACTTACCGAGATCGCGAAGGAGACGGGAGGCTTTTATCTCCCCTATGGTCAGGATGCCGCCTCGATCATTTATGAAAAAGGAATTGTCCCGATGGACAAGCAAGAGACCGGAGTGCTGAGTGCCCATAAGCCGATCGAACGCTACGGCTGGCCGGTCGGATGCGCCCTGTTCCTTCTAGCTCTCTGGTCCGTGCTAGGTGAGGGGCGTCGTCAGAAGGCGCTTTCCCCGCTTGCGATCACCTCTCTGCTGATGCTCTTGGTTCCCGGGTCGTTGAGTGCGGCCACATCCGGTATCAATGACTATCAGCAGGGCAACTATCAGGGGGCGCTTAAGGATTTCGAACAACGCCTGCAAGCAGGAGCGACTGCGCCGGAGATCCGTTTTGATGCGGGAGCTGCAGCTTACAAGGCGGGGGATTTTAAAAAGGCGGCTGATTACTTTGCCGCCGCGATGACCTCGACTGACCCGAAGATCAGGAATGCCGCGACTTATAATCTCGCGAATTCCCTGGTTCGCTCGGGTGAGGGGGCCAATGGGAAGGAGGCGAAACTCTCGGACTGGAACAACGCCCTGCAGCATTACGAGACCGTGCTGAAGGATCGTCCCTCCGATGCGAAGGCGAAGGAAAACCGGGAGATCGTTCGCAAGCTGATAGCTGATCTTAATAAGAAGGAACCACCACAAAAACAGCAGGACAAGAAGGACAACAAAGACAAAAAAGATCAGAAGGATCAGGACAAAGATAAGAACAAGAAAGACCAGTCGCAGGATGGAGGTCAGAGCGACAAAAACGATAAAAACGACAAGGACCAGAAGAACGATCAGTCTCAGGGGGGAGGCAACGATCAGAAGAACGATCAGAACAAGCCCCAGGATTCAAAAGACTCCAAAGATTCCAAAAACAACCAAGGCAAGGGCCAGGATCAAAAGGATCAGCAGCAGAATCAACAAAAGCAGGGAGGAGGCCAGGGAGAGCCAACTCCCACGCCGACTCCCTCACCCCAGCAGGGCAAAGGTTCCAATTCCCAGGATCAGAAAGATCAGCAGAACAAGCAGGATTCCCAGCAACAGCAGGGCCGGCAGCAACAACCCGGAGACGAGAAGCAGGCGGGACATGGGGCTCAACCAACGCCCACCCCAGCTCCCTCTCCAGGGAAAGAGAAGGGTGCGAATGGCGCCTCTGCTCAGGAACAGAAAAAAGCAGACCAAGAGAAGCAGGCTGCCGAGGCCGCTGCCGCTGAAGAGGGCAAGGATGGGAAGATGAGTCCGAATCAAGCCCGGGCCCTTCTTCGTTCGATGCAGGACGAGGAAGCCCACCAACTGAGCAACCAGCAGAACCGCGCGGTGGAACAACCGCTTCGCGATTGGTAGTATGAACGAGACCCCAGTTACCAAAGGCCTCAGATCCATGAAACCTTTCCGAATCATCACCCGAGGTTTTGTTGCCTCGGTGCTACTTGCCGGGGCCCTGTTTGCGCCCCGCCTTGTTGCCGCGGATGTTTCCGTAAGCGCTGAGTTAACGCATCCACAGATCAGCCAGGGGGAGATGTCGGAGTTGCAGATCAAGGTCACGGGTGCCCAGCAGGCCGACGTTCCCCAACAGATTCAAGCGGATGGCTTGCAGATCCGTCTCACGGGCCAGTCAACCCAGGTGCAGATGGTGAATTTCAAGGTCTCCTCCTCCGTCATCTACAGCTATATCGTCATGCCGCTGCGCACTGGTACCTTCACAATCCCTGGGGTGACGGTCACGGCCGATGGTCGTCAATTTCGCACTGGAGAGCTCGCCTTCAAGGTCGATGACAGCAGGTCAGCGCCCACGCCCTCATCTTCTTCAGCGCAGATGGGAATGCCTTCGGGAATGCCTCAAGGTATACCGCCCGGAATCCCCGGGGGT
Organism: uncultured Spartobacteria bacterium; assembly: GCA_903868795.1. Lineage (GTDB taxonomy): Bacteria > Verrucomicrobiota > Verrucomicrobiia > Chthoniobacterales > UBA6821 > UBA6821. The sequence goes on from CAIPWR010000145.1 coordinate 12,194, forward strand.
ATTCCCATGCCGGGCTTCCAGCAGCGCCGTCCTCGTCCGGCACCGCAGAGGGTCGATGAAGGGAAGCTCGCCTTCGGCGAAATCAACTGCCCCAAGAAGACGCTCTATGCCGGGGAGATGACGCCCGTCGAGATCCGCTACTATTTCGATGCCCGCTATCCCGTTCAAGTGCGTGGACGCGTCGACTTCGGATGCGAGGGGATTCTTGTCGAGCGCTTCCCCGATCCGAAGCAGACCCGCGAGGATCGCGACGGCGTTACTTATAATGTCCTGACCTTCCATTCCCTCCTCTCCGCCGTGAAGCCGGGGTCTCTGGATGTCGCTCCGGCCAAGCTCGACTGCGAGATGCAGTTGCCCGGAGGTCTGCCGCCGGGGTTTGACGATCCCGTCTTCCAGCAACTTATGGGTGGACAGGCCGGCTTCGGCCAACCCAAGGAGCTTTCCGTCAAGACCTCCGGTCTGCATCTTGAGGTGCTTCCCCTGCCTAAGGAGGGCCGACCCGAGTCCTTTGCCGGAGCCGTCGGGCAGTTCGACATCGACTCGATCGTCAGTAATCCCCATCCCGCCCCGGGTGACCCCGCCAACCTCGTCGTGAAGATCGGAGGGCGTGGAAACTTCAAGGGAATGGGCGCCCCCGTGCTGACCCAGACCGACGGATGGAGGAGCTATCCCCCGAGTGACAAATTCGACAGCTCCGACGAACTCTCCTACACGGGTGTGAAATCGTTCGACTTCACCCTGATCGCCCAGCAACCGCAGAAAGAATCACCCGGCTGTGAATTCTCCTACTTCGATCCCACCAGCGCCAAGTATGTCACCCTGACCTCCAAGCCGCTTCCCCTCATCGCTTCACCCGGAGGTCCATCCCCGACTATTGCAAGTTCTGTTCCGGCGGCGTCTCCCGAGGCCACGCCCGCCCGACTTCCAGCAGCCTCACGGAATTCCGCCTCCTTAAAAGAGGGCGAGCCGATGTCGGGGATCACGCTCCGCTCCTGGACGACGCCGGTGCAGCGCACCGAATTCCTGATTGCCTCGCTCGCCATGCTTGTTGCCACGGCCGCGCTGGCAGGGATTCTCGCTTACTTCAAAATCCAGGCCCAGGGAGGCACTGCTGCCTCGCGTCGAAGGAAACACATTGCTGAACTCCGCTCCCTCATTACTTCCGGAACATCCGATGCTGGATCCACCTACGAGGCCGCGCTTGATTATGCTGAACTGGTGCTTCCTCACTCGGACAAGCGTGATGCCCTGATCTCGGGACTCACGGAGCGACGTGATCTGCTGAAGTACGGGTCTGGTGGATCACTAACACTTCCGGCCTCTGAGCATCGGGAGCTGCTCGGGTTACTCGATCTTTCCTCAACAAAAATCTCGTGATGAAATATCTTTCCCTGCTGCTGTGCCTGCTGGCCATTTTCGTGACTTCAGTGCGCGCCGGCCTGCCGGAGGATTTTGCTTCTGCCAATGGGAATCTCGCTTCCGGCCATGCGGATGAGGCTCTCTCCACCTACAAGACACTGCTGACGTATCCGGAGTTCAAGACCTCAGGATCAGCCGAGATCTGGTACAATCGCGGACTGGCCGAGATGCAGTTGGGAGACGCGGTGGCCGCCTCACTCTCCTTCCGGCGCTCCCTTTTGCTCGATCCCGCCTCGGTCCCCGCACGGGTGCAGTTGGGAAAGACACTCCTTTCCCTTGGCCTTCCCGTTCCCTCCGGATGGAAGGAGCGCACCATGCAGATACTCCATCCCGAAACCATGATCGTGGGTGGGGCTGTCATTGGCTGGATCGGCGCGCTTGGTCTGGTGGTTCTTCTTTTCCAAGCTAGCCGGAAGAAAACACTGATCGCGCTGGCGCTGATCTTGATCATCATCGGTCACGGCGCCTCCGTGCTTGGCACCATGGCAGATCCACGCCGCACGGCGCGTCATCAAGCAGTCCTTACTGCCAAGGAGGCGGTCACACTCCGGGCTACTCCTGCCGACAGCGCAACGGAATCCGGGAAACTCGACCCAGGAACCTTGATCAGCATCCTATCCCGCAACGGCGCATGGTGGTATGTTTCTGCGGGCACTGGATCCAGTGCCCTCCTAGGATGGATTCACTCCAACACCGCAACCCCTCTGCTCTCTTCTTCCAAGGGATCTTCCTAGGTCTCTTTCTGTTCTGGGGGGGAGTGAATAAGCCTTCTCTTCAGGCGGCTACGGATTCTCACGACGCCTACGAGGTGTGGGATAAAACGCTTACACCTACAGCGACCGCTCCCTTCCCTCCGATCGAACCCTTCGAGGCTACCTACCGGTTTGGATGGGAGGGGGTCTCCGCAGGGGGAGCCACCGTCTCGGTGACAATCGGCGACGATTCCGCCGGAAAGCCCGATTCTCTAAGGAGGCGAATCAGTGCTGATGGGGGTCCGAATGAGTGGGTGAAGAAGCTCTGGAATTACCATGCGGATTATCAAGGGGAAGCCGGGTTGAATGGAGAAGTCCCCTCGTGGTTTCATATGGATGAGTCGGTTTCCCGAGGGATGATGTTCAGCGATGCCGTCTTCACGCCTGATGCCGTCTTTGCCTGCCACCACCTGACGACCGAATCGAAGCCCTGGTGGTACACTCCCTTACCGGGAGTTCGGGATCTCTTTGCAGCCATGCTCTTTGTCCGGGGCCAACCGTTGAGTGACGGGGATCATCTGAGACTCACCACCTTTCCAGACAGGAATCCCTACTTGGTGGATCTCACTGTGGCTGGACGCGATACCCTTCAGATCATGGGGAAAAAGATCCGGGCCATCCGGTTCACGATCGGGATCCAGACCATTGAGACCATGGGGCCGAATATCGGAAGACTAGCACCGCACAGGAAATTCCGTTCCGGGCGAATCTGGATGTCCGATGATGCTCGCCGATTACCCCTCAAAGCCGAGGTCGATGTTTTCGTCGGCTCGGTCTTCGCCGAGTTGGTGAAGATCACGCCGCCGCTTTGAAGGGGATTGGATCGGGAATAAACTCCCGCAGAGGCGCAGAGACGCGGTGGCAAAACAATCAAGGCACAAACATTCGCGGGAAAATCTTTTGATTGCTCAGTCTACAATCTCGAGATCAGAAGTTCGCGTTGGAAGACGAGTTCTTTCGGCAGATGGCTGTAGAGCTTCATGAAGAGCTCATCCTGAAGAACAAGCTCGCGATGCCACTCGGAGGGATCGATCTTCTGGAGCTCCTCGAACTTCTCTGGCGTCATGGATTCGAGCCCTTTCAGATCGAGATCGGGATATTCAGGAACCCATCCGATCGATGTTTCGAGTGCATGGGCGCCATGCTGGCAACGCTGAACGATCCACTTGAGAACGCGCATGTTGTCGCCGAATCCGGGCCACAGGAATTTGCCCTCGGAGCTCTTGCGAAACCAGTTCACATGGAAGACGCGCGGCACATGCTTCACGAGGCAACGCATTTCGAGCCAGTGGGCGAAGTAATCCCCCATGTCGTAACCGCAGAATGGGAGCATGGCCATGGGGTCTCGGCGCACCTGGCCGATTGTTCCCGCTGCCGCGGCAGTCATCTCGGAGCCGACGGTGGCACCGAGGTAGACGCCATGAACCCAATTAAAGGCCTGAAAGATCAGCGGCATCGTGGTGGCACGGCGACCGCCGAAGATCATGGCGCTGATGCGCACTCCCTCGGGATTTTCCCAGTCGGGGTCGATAATGGGACAGTTTTGAGCAGGTGCCGTGAAGCGGCTGTTCGGATGGCTCGAGAGGACAGGTTTGCCCTCTCCATCCTTCTGGTTGGGTGTCCAATCCTTCCCTTTCCAGTCGATGAGGTGAGCGGGGGCTTCTTTTGTCATTCCCTCCCACCAGATGTCGCCGTCGTCGGTGAGGGCGACATTGGTAAAAATAGTATCGCGCTTGATGGAGTCCATCGCCATCGGGTTGCTGTCGTAAGAAGTGCCCGGGGCAACGCCGAAGAATCCGGCCTCGGGATTGATGGCTCGTAGCCAGCCATCAGGCCCCGGCTTGATCCAGGCGATATCATCGCCGACACAGGAGACCTCCCAACCCTCTTCCTTGAGGTGCTTGGGAGGGATGATCATGGCAAAGTTCGTCTTGCCGCAGGCGCTTGGGAAGGCTGCTGTCACATAGGTCTTCTCCCCCTTGGGGTCCTTCACACCAAGGATGAGCATATGCTCGGCCATCCATCCCTCGTCTCTCCCCATGGCGGAAGCAATGCGAAGGGCGAAGCATTTTTTGCCTAATAGGGCATTCCCGCCATAGCCGGAGCCGTAGCTAATGATCAGGCGCTCCTCGGGGAAGTGGGTGACGTAGGTGTTCTCGGGATCACAGGGCCAGGGGAAATCCTGCTTTCCCTCCGCGAGTGGGGAGCCGACGGAATGCAGGCACTTTACGAAGTTCCCGGTCTTGGCGATCTCGTCGTAAACCTTCGATCCCATACGTGTCATGGTGCGCATGTTGGCGACAACATAAGGGCTGTCCGAAATCTCGATGCCGTACTGGGCGATCGGTGACCCGACGGGACCCATGCTGAAAGGAATGACGTACAGGGTGCGGCCCTTCATGCATCCCTGGAGGAGGCCGTTCAACTTGGCCTTCATGATGGAGGGTTCGCGCCAGTTATTGGTCGGACCCGCATCCTTCTTCGATTTGCAGCAGATGAACGTGCGCTCCTCGACGCGGGCGACGTCACGGGGATCGCTGCGGACAAGTAGGGAGTTGGGTCGCTTGTCGGCGTTCAGCCAGAGGCCTGCTCCCGACTCCACGATGCGATCGCGCATGAGCTTGTCCTCCTTCTCGGAACCGTCGCACCAGAAGATGGCGTCGGGTTGAGTCAGGTCGGCAATCTCCTTCACCCAATCAGTCACCTGGGGAATGGAGGGTTGATTTTCACCAAGTTTCACTTCGTTTTTCGCTGTGTTCATGATTCTGTTTTGCGCCTTTTTTTCGACTCCTGCAAGCGACATCCCCGCCATTTTTGGAACTGCTTTTACGAGCTTCCCGCAAGCACCTCAGGTTGTTATTATGAGGGATCATGCCGAGCAATCAGACCATCCGGGATGGCATGGAGAGCCGAAAAGAAGCGCCGCTACCCGATGTCGCGCGGCTCTGTCTGACTGTCGGAAAGATGCTTCTGGAGTGGGGCGCGAATGCCCGTGTGGTGCACGAGGCTATAGCAAGCGTGGCGACGGGACTCGACTGCGATTCAGCGGAAGCCTTCTGCCAACATGCCGCGATCATCGTTGTGCTCAACAGGGGGCATGAATCGTTCACTCAGATGGGGAAGGTCGGTGAGCATGGGGTCAACCTTCGGCGCAGCCAGAACCTTCAACAGATCATTCATCGGATCAGCCAGGGGCAACTGAGCTGTGACGAGGCGCAGGCTGAGGTTGAGCAGGTGCCAAAGAGGACGAAACACTATCCCCTCTGGTTTATCTGTGCGGCCACGGGGCTTGCGTGCAGCGCCTTTGGCCGACTCTTCAACTCCGACTGGGTCTCCTTTGTGCCGACGCTGATCGGGGCTGGTGTCGGCCAGTATGTGCGGCATCTCCTTCTCCGCAGAAAGCATAACATCTTCCTGACGGCAGGAATCGTGAGTTTCACGGCCGCCATCATTGCAGGGTTTGGGGCGAAGACGCTTGGCGGTCTCCATCTGCCGCTTGCCATGGTGGCCTCTGTCTTGCTTCTCGTTCCCGGTATTCCTGTGCTCAACGCGCAGATTGATATCCTGGAGGGGAAGCCGAATCTGGCTGCAGCCAGAGCCCTGCGCATCACCTTTCTGCTACTATTCATGACGCTGGGCCTATCAGTGGCCCAGGGACTTGTCCTGCGTGGAACTCTCGCTTCGCCTGATGCTCCGGCCCCTGAGATGACACTCTGGATGAGAATCCTCCATCAGGCATTCTTCGGAGGAATTGCCGCAGCAGGCTTTGGCGTCCTCTTCAACACCCCGCCGAGGATTCTTGGTCTCTGTTTTGCCTCGGGGGCCTTTGCGCTAGCTGTCCGGACAACGTGCCAATCGTATGACCTCGGCCTCCCTATCTCCTCATTCATTGCTGCCCTTGCCCTAGCCACCATGGACAGGACATGGCAGAAATCACAGTCTCCCCTCGGTTCTATTCTGGCTGTCGTGGGATGTATAGCCATGGTCCCCGGTAGTCTGGCGGCCAAGGGACTCATGGGATTGTTTGCCATGATCCAGGCCCCCTCGGCGGGATCCATCGTCCCTCTGGTGGCGACCGCAGAAAACATCATCATCGTGACCTTTACGTTGATCGGAATCGGAATAGGGTTGGCGATCCCGACGCTGATTTACCCACGCAACATCGAGGAATCTTGATCTCTTGACTGTTCATCCCCGTTGAGAGTTGGGAGGAAAGTCTCGCTAACGCAGGGGGAGGTGGAAGGCCACCTCGAGCTCACGAATCACTTCATCTCCCATCACGCGAACGCTTCCGAGTGATTTGCTGTTGATCAAGGCCTCGGCCGTCGATTCGAGAACCTCAAGGCGGTCGAAGGCGTCAAGCAGGGAGCTGCCCAGAACCATGGCTCCATCATTCTCGATCAGATAGACTGGAAAATTCGGAGAGAGTCGCTGAGCCACGGCCGCGGAATCCTCGGAAAGTACGGAGATGGGCAGTTTCTCGACCTCGCGCAGGAAGACATAGCTCTCCGGAATGGTGCGAGTATCGAGTTGCTCAGCGCTGACCGCGAATGCGGTGGCGTTCACGGGAGTAGCGTTGACGATGGCCTGAACCGAGGAGTGCTCTGCGTAGATCTTTTCGTGGAGACGCGAGGCAAAACTAGCCTTCTTTCCATGCTCGGCGCGTCCGTTTTCGACGAGCACGAGTTCCTCCGGAGTGAGTTGTGCGCGGTCACAGCCCCTGGGTGTGATCACAAAGCTTGCGTCGGAGACACGAGCCGAGAAGCTCCCCTCGGTGCTGATAAGGAGGCGTTGGCGATAGCCCCGCATCACGAAATCGCTCAACTCGCGCCGCAAGGCCCGTTCCTTGGCGCTTGCTTCCCCGGGGATGAATTCCTCAAGCGGAGCCGCCAGTTGTTTTTCCGCGGAGAGCCCAGCGTCCCCCGTATAACGCACCTCTCCCAGCACCGAAGCCTTGAGGATGGTCTTGGCTGTGAATTCGAGAGTCTCGAACTTCATGAAAGCTTCACGAAATGTGGGTGCACCCACAACCACGCCGTGGTTCTCGAGCATGACGCAGGAGACGCCCTTGGCAAACTCCCGGGCGATACTCTCCCCAAGAGCTTCGCTTCCCGGCAGTGCATAGGGGGCGAATCCTACCACGCCACAGGTTTCCCAAGCCTTGGGGAAAAGACGGGTGTCGGGCCGCCTGCCACAGATGCTGAAGGCTACCAATGCCACGGGGTGAGCGTGGATAATCGCTTTGATATCGGGGCGGGCCTTATAGATCCCATGATGGAATGGATATTCCGATGACGGCTTGTGCAAACCTCGAATCTCACCATCTCTGCGGATCTCGACGATATCCTCTCTCTTGAGTCCTCCTTTGTCCACACGAGCAGGGGTGATCCAGACGGAACCTCCGTCATCAAGGATCGACAGATTTCCACCGGAGGTAGTGGTCATTCTGTAGCTGTAGATGCGCTCCATGGCGCTTTTGAGGACATCAGCGGGATGTGTTGTGTCGCGGTGCGTGATCATCGTGGCATTGATCATAGCCGTCCCCACGAGATTGAGCGAGATACGGATTCCTAAGGACACTTTAGTCCGCGATTTCATCCCTGTTTCCCTTGTCGGGGGATCATTGCCGCAGTTAAGTTATGGTAATGTCTGCTGCCATATTTCCCGGCGAGAACGAGCCCCTCTTATACCTCGGTGAGTTTCCTGTGCGTCTGATCACCCTGCTGGTGGCCCTTCACAGCGCCGCCATGATCACGGCCTCGCTTCTTCTTGCGGCAGGACATGGAGCCCTGCTGGATCTCTTTATTTACAGCAGCACAGCCGTTGCTCACGGCCAGATCTGGAGGCTCGCAACCTACGCATTCGTTGCTTCTCCCTCGGTATGGTTCCTCCTTGAGATGGTGATGCTCTATTACTTCGGTCGCGAGGTGGAGAACGGTCTCGGTTGGAAGCGTTTCGGAATCCTTTATGCGGGGCTGATCCTCCTTGGGCCGCTGCTTCTCCAGGCATTCGGGTATGGTGGAAAACCGCAGACATTCGCCGGGGCTCAGGAGATCAACTTTGCGGTCTTCGCTGCTTTTGTGGCCATGCATCCGGGCGCTCAGTTCTTCTTTGGATTGGCCGCCCGCTGGGTCTTCCTGGGACTGCTCGCCATTTCCTCACTTCAACGGCTTGCGGATCATCAGCCGCCTCAGGTGCTCGTGCTGATTTTCTCAAGCATCCTGGCCATCATGCTGATGCGTCGCGCAGGATTCGAGGAGCCATTGTTCGGCTATGGATTCCAATGGTCGCTCCCTGGACTCAAGACTCCCCGGACCAAGTTCTCTGCCACTTCGGTTGGCATGCGCACGACCGCTATGGGGAATCACGGATCAAAGGCACAAGCAACTCCTTCCGAGGCAAGGGCCCACTTGGATCCGGAACTGGTGATGGATCGCCTGCTTGAGAAGATCAGCAGCAAGGGGATGAAAAGCCTGAGTTCCTCCGAGCGTGCTTCTCTGGAAAATGCAAGGCAAGCGATCCTGCAACGTGGCGGCACGAACCCTAAGTAACCCGCCTAGGGTCGTCCAATGAGCCAATCACTCGATCAGCTCAAGGAGATCATTGCCCGATTGAGAGCGCCTGGCGGATGTCCTTGGGATCGTGAGCAGACGGCGGCCTCCCTCCGTTCTTCTCTGATCGAGGAGGCTTATGAGGTCGTCGATGCGATCGAGCGGGAGCATCCCTCCGATCTGGAGGAGGAACTTGGCGACCTTCTAATAAATATTTTCATGCAGGCCGAGATCGCCTCCGAGCATGGGGGATTCACCGTTGACTCTATTGCGTCCACTGCCGCAGAGAAACTCGTGCGGCGCCATCCGCATGTTTTCGGTGATGCCTCCGCGGAGACAAGTGGTGCCGTGCTGAGTCAATGGGAGGAGATCAAGCGTGCGGAACGGAGAGCCAAGGGACTCGATCAGGCAGCGGATGCCTCGCTACTCGACGGAGTGGCGCGCACCTTCCCTGCGCTTGTCCGTGCCCAAAAAATTCAAAAGAAGGCGGCCAAGGTTGGATTTGACTGGGAGCGTCCCGAGGATGTCGTGGAGAAGATCCGGGAAGAAATCGTGGAGGTGGAGGCCGAGATGCCTGGACGTCACGATCCCATCGTTGCGCAGCGTCTCTCTATCGAGGTGGGAGATCTACTTTTCGCAGTGGTGAATCTCGCCCGAGCCCTCTCGATCGATGCCGAATCGGCGCTTCAGGAGGCTACGGTCAAATTCGAGAAGCGATTTCACGGCATGGAGCGCGCCGTTCCCTCTGGCCGTGAATTCAAAGATCTTTCGTTCGATGAAATGAACGCACTTTGGGAAATGGCAAAAAAATCCGAACGATCAGCATGAGCGATTCCTTTCAGATTCCTCCGATTTCCCTCGCTGTCACAGCATGCAACGAGGAGTCACGCCTCCGCAAATGCCTCGAGAGCGTACGCGGACTCGTGCGTGAGATCGTTGTCGTCGACAGCGGTTCCACCGATCGGACCGTGGCCATCGCGGAGGCTGAAGGGAGTCGCGTGATCAGCCAGGATTGGCTCGGACACAGCGCTCAGAAACAGGTGGCTCTGGATCACTGCACACAGCCTTGGGTACTGATCCTCGACTGCGACGAAGAGGTCTCCGAGGAGCTGAGGCATTCTATTGATGCGTTTTTCTCCAGTGGAGATGTCGGTTGGTTCCATGGGTGCCGTTTCAACCGCAAGGTCTGCTTTCTCGGTCGCTGGATCATGCATGGAGACTGGTATCCCGACACGAAGCTGCGGCTTGTGCGACGAGACAAGGCCCGTATGGGTGGAAATGCTTCCCATGACGCCGTGCTTGTGGAGGGATCTGTGAAGCGTCTGCGTGGCGATCTGCTTCATGACTCCTACCCGACCATCCAGAGCTATCTCGATAAGATAGGCCCCTTTGCTGATGAATTCGTCCAACGTCAGGAGAATGAAGGAGAGCGCTGGTCGCCTGCGGCCAATCTCCTGCGCCCTATCTGGCGTTTCATTCGTGCTTATTTCCTAAGGCTTGGCTTCCTTGATGGATTCCCAGGCTTCTGGATCGCTTTTGCCACAGCCTTTTCCGTCTTTGTCCGCTACAGTCGCAAGTACGAGGAAGAGGTTAGGGAAAGGATGAAAGCTCAAGTATGAGTGATGAAGCAAGCGGAGGGACTTGATTCCCCAGCAGAGTATCATGAGATTTTGGAGAACTTTCCCTTCATAATTCATCATTCATAACTCATCCTTTCCCCCATGGCCCTCACTCGTCGCTCTTTCCTTGGAATGCTTGGACTGCTCCCCGCGGCTCAGGCTTTGCGTCTTCCTTCCGTCAATGCCGAAAACATTCCCACTGGCATTGTTCCCCGCCGCCAGTTCGGTCGACATCAGGAGACGCTCAGTTGCATTGGTTTCGGTGGGCATACGCTCGCGCTGGCTCCGACTGTTCAGGAAGCGACGAACATCGCGCATTACGCCATCGACCAGGGTGTCAATTTCTTCGATAACGCCTGGGAGTATCACAACGGCCGTGCCGAGGATTGGATGGGTCAGGCCTTGGCCGGAGGTTGGCGGGAAAAGGCCTTCATCATGACGAAGGCTTGCATCCATCACGCCAAGAAATACGACATTCCCTTCACTGGCACCGACAAGGAGAAAGCCCTGCAGATGCTGCAAGCGCAGTTGAAGAGGCTTAAGACCGACTACATCGACCTTTGGATGATTCATGAGATTCAGGACGCCGATGTCGATTTCCATCTTGGCAAGGATGGGATTCTCGAGGCTCTCGACGAAGCCAAGCGCAAGGGTATGGTCCGTTATGTTGGCTTTACCGGGCATACCAGTCCCCAGGCTCACGTCCGCATGATTAACAGTGGGTATCCTTGGGATGCTTCCCTCCTGCCTGTTTCCGTCTTGGGAAATACCCTTCATGCGAAGGATTTCGATAAGATTGTCCTCCCCCTGATGCAGGAGAAAGGGATCGCCGCCATTGGAATGAAGGGATTCGGCGGAAGTAAGAGGGCTAGTCTTCACGGCATGGTGACCGTCCAGCAGGTGATCGACTACGCACTCAGCTACCCCGTCGTCGCCACACAATGCATCGGAATCGACTCCATGACCTACGCCCAGCAGGCGGTTGCGGCGGCTCTGATCGCTCAACCGATGACCGTCGATCAGCGGAATAAGTTCCTGGCCTCAATCCAAGCCAGGGGAGGAGCTGAATTTGCAGCTTTCCTGAAAGAGGGGTATTCCGACGGCGCCTGCTGCGTCGCCTAGCGGCTTGGGATATCGGCGGATAGAAGCATTGGGCTTCACTCGCGGTAGAACTACTACCGCTTCGCGTTCACACCTTGCTCTCCATCCGCCCTTCCAAGACTTTGCGGTGAGGAGTCCGCTGGATTAGAAAATAGGTGGTTTCCTGATTCCTTCAGATCTCTGCGTCTCGGCGCCTTTGCGCGAGTCCTCCCCTCTGCAGTTTTCTAAAAACCCAAATCGCTAAAGCCTACGATCGAAGTTCTTTAGTGAGTGTGAGGATATTCTTCCCCTCCTTGAATTCATAGTGCTGAGAGTCCGTGAGCTTCTTAACGAAGTGAATGCCGAGACCTCCGATCGGACGATCCTCGATCCCCTTCGCTGTATCAACCTCAGGAAGGAGAAGCGGGTTAAACGGCTTTCCCTTGTCTTCGATCATGATTTCCATGGACGCACCACGAAGCCTCATTTGGATCAAGCAGGCCTCAGTCTCCAATGGAATGCCTCCGTATTTGAACACATTGGTAACCATTTCCTCGAGGATCACATCGACATCGATGAGATCCTCTTTGGAGATGCCATGCGTGGTCGAGAATTCCTCGGTAAACCGGAGAAGCCGGGTGAGTTCCCCCATGTTGTTTCGCAGGTTCAGGGATGACGGGAGGGCGGGGGTAGCTTCGGAAAAGCGAAACTCCATAAGGGAGAAGTCATCATCAAACTCCATCGAGCCATGCTGCTTTCTGATCATGCTGAGAATGGCTGTGAGTCGTTCAGGGCCTTGCATTCCGCCAACGAGTTCCGTGAATTCTTGGTGAGTCATCATTTCGGCGCCGGGACGCCCGATTTCATACGCTCCATCGCTGAAGAGATAAAGTTGCGATCCTGAGGGGATGGTGACTCTTCCGGTTCGGTATTGGGAATAGTTGAGGGCACCAATGACGGTGCCTCCGGAAGAAAGTGTTTTGACAGGCTCTCCAGGTGAGCAGAGCAGTGCGGGCGGATGGCCTCCAGAGCAGTAATCAAGCTCACTCGAGCGTGCGTTATAGACTCCATACCAGACAGAAAAATACATGTCATTGTGTCCCTCCATGGGGAAGGTGCTGTTCAGTCTCCCCAACACGAGCGCAGGATCTCTCGCTTCCTGGCCAGGAAGAGCGCCCGAACGCAGGAAATTAAGAACGCTTACCGAGAGGAGTGCGGCACCCACGCCATGACCGCAGACATCCAGCAGGTAAAAAGCAAGGTGATCATTGTCAACCCAGTGATAACCAAAGGAGTCCCCTCCCAGTTGTGAACTCGGGATATACCTCCAGTCGGTCGCGACCGGACTCGTGAGCTTTTCCGGCAAGAGCGAGGTGACATATTCGGCTGCTTCGGCGAGCTCGTCGGCAAGCTGCTTCTGGCTTTTGACAAGAGCCTCGAATGTCCGTTGCTCTAGCTCTCTAAGTTGCTGGATGAGGGGGTCGCTCAGGGAAGGGTCGTCATCCACCACCATGATGGTGCCGGCCAGCGGATCCACCTGGTTGTGAGAAACCGTTGCTCCCGGTTCCTGATCTTCACCATCCGGCACCCAGAGAGGCTGGACCACATCGAGGACTTTGATCCGTTCTTCCGTGAGGTGCTCATCCAGCAATCTCATGAGATGGACGGCTTCCTTTCTGATTTTCTCAAAGCGGTCTTTTTCCGGACTCGTGGCATCCGCTTCCTCGACAATTGACCGGGCCACCCCCGTGAGTTCATCACGGAGAATTGATAGGGCTATCGAATGCTCGGCCTTGGTTTCTTTGGGAGTCATGTCAGAGAATCTCCGTTCTTTGGGAAGGTAAACTCCACCAGTGAAAAATCATCCGCAAAGTCATTTTTCCCTTGCTGTCGGCGCACCTCGTTAACAATGGCTTCCAGCTTAGTGCGTCCGCTTTCGGCCGAATCTCTAAGAATCATTGAAAACTCCTCATGGGTCATCATTGTGGAGTCGGGTCGGTCGATCTCGTAAGTTCCGTCGCTAAAGAGATAGAGCCTGGATCCCTGGGCAACCGTGACCGAAGCCGTCTCGTAGGTGGGCTTGGGAAAGGCTCCAACCACCGCGCCCTTCGCCGAGAGATTTTGAAAGCTGCCATCGGCTGCGATCAGGACGGCGGGAGGGTGTCCTCCGCAGGCAAAGCGCAGGGTGCCGGTGGAGCGGGTGTAGACGCCGTACCAAGCGGTGAAGTACATGTCGTTGTGCTGTTCCATCGGGAAAGCAGCATTCAGATTGCCCAGAACATTGGCTGGGTCCCGGAAGTTCGTGTCGGCAAGGGAAGAGATGCGCAGGACATTCACCACGCTGATGGAGAGCAATGCGGCCCCGACACCATGGCCGCAGACATCGAGCAGGTAGAGGGAGAGGGTGTCGTCGTCGAGCCAGTGATAGCCGAAGGAATCACCCCCGAGTTGTGACGAGGAGATGAAAACCCAGTCGGTGGAGACCGGTGATGTGAGTTTCTCCGGGAGTACCGCGCGCGAGTAGGTGGCCGCCTCGGCAAGTTCGGCCTGCATGGCGGCGTTGATCTTCTCAACCTTGGTCATGGCCGAGGCCAGATCGGCTGTTCTCTCCTTAACGGTCTGCTCAAGGTTGGCATTCCATTCCGAGAGACGCTCTTCTCTCAGTCGGATTTCCCGAACCATGGTGGAGAAGCTTTTCGCAAAACGACCCAACTCGTCAGGGCGTTTGCCGATCCGTTCCAAAATCCCTTTGTCGCCTTCGTAGCTTCCTCTCTCAAAAGAGGTTGCCACAGTTTGAAGTTCGGTGATCGGTTGCGAAACTCTACGGGCCGTAAAAAACACCACGCCAATCAGCAGAATGAGTCCGCACCCTCCGATGATTGCGGATTCTTGCGCCAACTTCGCAGCCGGAGCCACGATGAGCTGATAAGGAACTTCCAGAACCAGCTTCCAACCGGTGGTTCGTCCCTTCGCCCAGTAGATCACCTTGTTGCTACCATCCTTGAGATGCTGCCATCCGCTGTCTGAGGCCAGGATCTTCTGAATCCCTGGAACGCTGGTGACGAGTCCATTGCTGAGGAGGTCTTCGAGTGCCTTGGCTGGATCCTGCTCGCCCCCTTTAGGAGCTGGCTTATCCTTTGATGTCTCGGGACTCACAATGATAGCCCCGCTCTGTGAGATAAGATACGCGGTTTCACGGAGATCCTTCGGCCCCAAGGACGGTCCCTTGGGAGATGATGTGACTTTGCCCTCCTCCACTCCCATGGCCAGATCGGATTCATAGTTCCTGATATGGATTTTGCGAACGATCTTTCGCATTTCATCCAGTGCCACATCCACTCCAGCTACCCCCAAGAAAGTTCCCTTGGCGGAATAAACGGGTTTGGTGATGCTCACCATGTCGATATCGGAGCCACCCGCATCGAAATAGGGCTGGGTGACATGAAGGCCTTTCGACTCCTTTGCTCCCCGGTACCAGTCCTGACTCTCGTCATGGAAGTCGTATTTTAAGTGGGCCGCATGGGGCCAACTCTTTCGGTCGACCCAGGGATTGGAATCCGGATCGCGCCAGTCCCGGCATTCCCTGTCTATATAAAGACCGTAGATAGCAGGCATCGGAGAGTGCTTCAGAAGGGAGGAGAGCCACGGAACCTTCACCCCCTCGTTGTTTGTCTCCGCAAGTTCACTGGCCGCAATGACCTCGGGGTACATGGCCATCCGCTCGACCAGATCGTCCATGGTGTTGATCTCATCGTTCACGGCGCGGAGTGCCTCCTGCGAGGTTTGTCTGAGGAGCAGTTCCCTGCCACTGAAATAGTTGGCCACGGCCAGGACGATCAGGATCACGCCGGCTCCGGCCCCGATGGTCAGAGCGAACCGCTGCCCGATTGATCGGGGCATCAGGTAATGTTTCAGGGAGGGCATGGATACAGGAGTCCTCTGCAAGCGATAGTATATCCTAGGGGCAAAGCCAAGCGGATGACGCACTCTCTCCTCAGAGTCTTTGTTTTATGGCACAAGAACGGATCTTGACGGGCATCCCCCGGTGCATTTTGAGTTGGATGAAACTCATGAACATCCAATTCGAAAAAGCCGGCCCGATCCTTGTCGTGACTCTCAAGGGGCGCCTCGACGCAACCGAGCAGAACATGATCAAGGACTCCGTTGCCAAGGAGATTGAATCCAGCAGTTCCAAGGGAGTTGTTTTCGACCTCGCCGGACTGGAATACGTGAGCAGCGCTGGATTCCGCGAGTTTTTCCTGCTGGGGCGTCAGTTGCAGCGTGTCGGTGGAGGTCTGGCTGTCTGCGCTCTCCAGCCTGCCGTGCAAAGGATCTTCGATATCGCTCAATTCCAGACGGCCTATCCCGTCTGCGCGACGCGCGACGAGGCCCTTGTGGCTATCGGTTCCTCCGTGGCCTAGAGGAAAGAACCAGTGGTCTGAAAAGTCCTTTGGGATCAGTTCCCATTTCACGCCCTTTCTTGCAGGGCCTTGATTCAAACGATAGCCTCCGCAAATGTCTGCAGCATCGCCACTGATCATTGCCGGGCGTGAGTTTTCCTCGCGCCTCTTTCTTGGAACCGGGAAGTTTTCCTCCGGGGTCAACATGCGTGAGGCTTTGGATGCCAGTGGCACCCAGATTGTCACGGTTGCCCTGCGCCGAGCTGATCTTTCCGGAAAAGGAGGGAAAGGAGACCCCTTTGCGAATATCCTCGAGTTCATTGACCCGGAGAAATATCTCCTGCTTCCCAACACCAGCGGTGCCAATACCGCCGAGGAGGCGGTGCGTCTGGCGCGTCTTTCCGCAGCAGCAGGATTGCCGAAGTGGGTGAAGCTCGAGATCCACCCCGACCCCCGCTATCTGCTTCCCGATCCGATCGAGACACTGAAGGCTACCGAGATGCTGGTGGCTGAAGGATTCACAGTGCTTCCCTACATCAATGCCGACCCGGTGCTGGCTAAGCGACTTCAGGAAGCGGGTGCTGCTACCGTTATGCCACTTGGTTCTCCGATCGGGAGCAATCGTGGCCTGGATACCCGGCACCAGATCTCAATCATTATCGAGCAGGCTACCGTTCCCGTCGTCGTCGATGCAGGGATCGGTGCGCCGAGCCATGCCGCTGAGGCATTAGAACTCGGTGCCGATGCTGTTCTGGTGAATACTGCGATCGCCGTCGCTGGCGATCCTGTCCGTATGGCGCATGCCTTCCGTATGACTGTCGAAGCGGCTGCTGAAGCCGTCGCTGCAGGGCTTCCCATGAGGGCTGATCAGGCCGTTCCGACAAGTCCCCTCACGGCCTTTCTCAACTCCTAGGAAGCGCTTCTGATTTCTGGCTAACAGCCTTCAGTCTTCAGCCTAACCACCCCCCGAATGGCCTCCGAAGCGACTCCCATGATGAAGCAGTATCACGCCTTGAGGCGCGATTTGCCGCCGGGAACCTTCCTTCTTTTCCGCCTCGGTGATTTTTACGAGATGTTCTTTGACGATGCCAAAGAGGCCTCGGCGATTCTGAATGTTGCGCTCACCAAACGTGGCGATGTTCCGATGTGCGGCGTCCCGTACCATGCGGCTCGCGGCTATGTGGAAAAGCTTCTTGCCGCCGGTCGGCGTGTGGCGTTCTGCGAGCAGGTGGGGGAGGTTCAGGCTGGAAAGCTGGTCCGGCGCGAGATCACCCGGATCCTGAGCCCGGGCACACTGGAGGATGCCGGTCTGGAAGAGAAAAGCCACAACTTTACCGCCGCCATTCTGCCTCCGGCCAGGGAGGGAGCGATGTTTGGCCTTGCCTGTGCCGACTTAAGTACGGGTGAGTTTCGAATCACGGAGCTTTCTTCCGCCGATGCCGTGCTCGATGAAGTGGTTCGCTTGGCGCCTGCAGAGCTTCTGATTCCCGAGGGACGGAAAGGGCTCTTGAGGGATTTACCCTTGGATTTCCCGAAGGCTGAGGAGGTGGAGGCTTATCTCTTCGATCCGATGGCTGCCAAAGAGCTACTGTTATCCCATTTCAAGGTCCATTCGCTCGATGGATTTGGCGTGAATGATGTTCCCGCCGGAGTCATCGCCGCCGGTGCGCTTCTGTACTACCTCACTCGGACGCTGCGCCGGGATGCTGGGCACCTTCGATCGCTCCGTGCCTATCGGCAGGCCGAGCATCTACTGCTGGATGCCTCCACGCAGGGGCATTTGGAATTGGTTGCTTCAAGGGCGGGTCGGGGCATGACCCTCCTCGGGGCGCTGGATAAGACTGTCACCCCCATGGGGGCGCGCACTCTGCGTGATTGGATCCTGCAACCGTTGATTGATCCTGCAACAATTTCCGGTCGGCAAGATGCGGTCGGCTTGCTGATTTCCTTCCCGTTGAAGCTGGGAGATCTTCGGGATCGACTGGGAGGTATTCGCGACATCGAGCGGTCCGTTTCACGCCTCAGTCAGAATTCTGGAAACGCCCGCGACCTTGCCAACCTCTCCTCATCGCTGGCATCCCTGCCCGCGATTCGGGAGGTGCTTGCCGGTTGCGGCGGTGCACTCCTTGGCCGACTTGGGGAGAATCTGCATCCGCTCCCGGAACTCACCGCGATGCTGCAGGTGGCCCTTGTTGATGAACCGCCTCCGACCATCCGCGAGGGAGGAATGATTCGCTCAGGATTCGATGCCTCTTTGGATGAACTTCGGAATGCCTCAACCGAGGGAAAAGCCTGGATCGCCGCGCTTCAAGAAAAGGAGATTCAGCGTACTGGGATCAAGTCGCTCAAAGTGCGTTTCAATGCTGTCTTTGGCTACTTCATCGAGATCACGACTGCGAATCTCGGCAGCGTCCCTGATGACTATACCCGTAAGCAGACCACCGCGGGAGGGGAACGCTTCATCACGCCCGAACTCAAGGAGATGGAGGGTAAGATCCTTGGGTCCGAAGAAAGATCCAAGGCGCTCGAGATCGAAATCTTCCAGCGTCTCCGCTCCGCTGTCCTGGAACAGGTACTCCCCTTGCAGGAGACTGCAGCGGCGGCAGGCGCTCTCGATGCCCTTGGCTCTCTGGCTGAGACGGCGCGGCTTTTTGGTTATGCCCGCCCCATTGTGGATGATTCGACACTGCTGGAGATTCATGAGGGGCGTCACCCGGTGATGGATCAGCGTGCTGGTGGCGATGTTTTCGTGCCGAATGACACAGATCTCGATGCTGCGAATCACCGCATGGGTATCATCACCGGTCCGAATATGGCTGGTAAATCGACCTATCTCCGGCAGGTCGGGCTTCTCACGGTCATGGCTCAGATGGGAAGCTGGATTCCGGCAGCATCCGCCCGTATCGGCGTGACGGATCGGATTTTCACCCGTGTCGGCGCCAGTGACGATCTCTCCAAGGGACACTCGACATTCATGGTCGAGATGAACGAAACCGCGAATATTCTCCACAATGCCACCTCCCGCAGTCTTGTGCTGTTGGATGAAATCGGGCGCGGCACAGCTACTTTCGATGGTCTCTCGATCGCCTGGAGTGTTGCCGAATACCTGCATGATATCACGGGATGCCGTGCTTTCTTCGCGACCCACTATCATGAACTTCCCGATCTGGCCCGCACGCGATCCGGTGTCCGGAATCTGAATGTTGCCGTCCGTGAGCAGAATGACCGGATCGTTTTTCTGAGAAAAATCATCCAGGGGGCGGCCGATCGGAGCTATGGCATCCAGGTGGCACGCTTGGCGGGACTCCCCTCGACGGTTGTCGAGAGGGCCCGCGAGATTCTAACGAACCTGGAGAAGGCAGAACTCAATGCCGAGGGGCGTCCCACCCTTGCAGGTACGCGACGCAAGATGCCCGGAGCTCCCGACCCCACGGCTGAGCTCCCCCTCTTTAATTAATCGATCCTGAGCTGGGGAAAGCTGTTATGAGAGGTAGTGCTGCGGCGAGCTTTTCCAGATAGTCAGCCCGGGGGATTTCCATGGCACCGAATTGTTCGAGATGTGGTGTGGTCCACTGGCTGTCGAGCAGCGTGAATCCCTCTCTTTTGAGGATTGAGACGAGATGCCAGAGGGCAATCTTGGAGGCATCGGTGACCCGATGGAACATCGACTCGCCGAAGAAGGCACCCCCGATAGAGACCCCATAGAGTCCTCCAGCCAGTTTTCCCTCCAGCCAGACTTCCACGGAATGTGCATGGCCACTCTCAAAAAGATGGGTGTAGCTCTCAGCGATCGTCTCTGTAATCCAGGTCTCTTCGCGTGATGCGCAGGCTTTCATCACTTCCCGAAAAGCGGTGTCTGTTCGAATCTCCCAACTACGGTTTTTGAGGGATCTCTTGAGCCCGTGGGGGGTGTGAAACTCCTCCAAGGGAATGATCCCTCTGGGATCGGGTGAGTACCAACGGATCTCACCATCCGGCATCCCCATCGGAAAGATCCCCGAGGCATAGGCCTCCAAGAGCAGATCTGGAGGAATACTGTTTTTCATCAAAGAGTTATCCGGAATCGATTAATAAATATGGAACTCAGGAACTCATGAAGGAATCAGAAAAGCCCATAGGATGATTCTGAGCTTAAAAATGCATATCCCCGATTGAAAACATCGAGTCCCGCACCTTTTCAGGTCTCCCTCCAATGGGTGCCATCTTTATCAACACGGCTTCATCACATGTTTCCTGAGTTCCATATTCAAATTCCCTTCCCATCCCGTATTGCCTTCTGGATCGGATCTTTTAGGGTCATGAAGTGAATCCGCTCAGAATTCTACTTACTGCTCTTCTTCTTGTTCTACCCGCTCTCTGTCTTACCGGCTGTGCAACGGCTGAGAGTGACGCTGATGATGTCGCTGACAATGCTATCCAGGGGCTTGAAGGCAAGGGTCACCTCTACAACGAGAAGGTGATGAAGGGGGATATGGGCGGCCAGTTGGGAAACGACTTTCAATAAGTCGGGAGGCCTGACACGAACCTTTTCTTTCCGACCGAGATGCCAACCCTGTCTAAAAAAATTGTGAAAACCGCAGTTAAAAAGAGCAAGCCCTCCAAAGCACCAAAGTCTCCCAAGGCAACGTCCAAGATCGTCATCCTTGATTTTGGATCCCAATACACGCAGGTGATTGCCCGCCGCGTCAGGGAGTGCCGGGTCTTCTCGGAGATTCTGCCTCACACGACCAAGGCCAGTGAGATCATCGCTGACGGGACCGTCAGGGGAATCATCCTCTCGGGTGGTCCCGCAAGTGTTTATGCCCCAAAGGCCCCCAAAGTCGATCCGGCGATCTACGATCTGGGCCTGCCTATCCTCGGCATCTGCTATGGCATGCAGCTTCTCTCGCGTGATTTAGGCGGTTCCGTGGCCCGCTCCACTCATCGGGAGTACGGCAAGGGAGTGCTTTCCACGCTTGGCGCCTCACCTCTCTTCAAGGGGCTGTCGAAGAAAATCGATGTCTGGAACAGCCATGGCGACCGCGTCGAGAAGCTGCCGAAGGGATTCGCCGCCATTGGAACGACGGAGAATGCTCCCCATGCGGTCATCGCTGATGCCAAAAGGAAAATTTACGGGATGCAGTTCCATCCCGAGGTGCATCACACACCAAAGGGGAAAACCATCATTCAGAATTTCCTCCATGGCATCTGCGGTTGCCCGAGCGATTGGACCATGGAGTCCTTCATCGAGCGCATCTGCTCCCAGATCCGCGAACAGGTGGGTGATGGGCGTGTGATTCTGGGCCTTAGTGGCGGAGTCGATTCAAGCGTGGCTGCCGCGCTGATCCACAAGGCGATCGGCGATCAACTCACCTGCATCTTCGTGGATAATGGTCTTCTTCGTTCCGGCGAGAGGAATGCGGTGGACAAACTGTTCGGACGCAATTTCAAGATCCGTTTGAAGATCGTTGATGGCGCGGATCGCTTCCTCGGAAAGCTCAAGGGAGTCACCGATCCCGAGAAAAAGCGCAAGATCATCGGCACGGAGTTCATCCGTATTTTCGAGCAGGCTGCTGAGGATCTCCGAAAATCTGCAAAGGGTTCCAAGCATCCGTTCAAGTTTCTTGCTCAGGGAACTCTTTATCCCGATGTCATCGAGAGCGTCCCCATTGCCGGGAATCCAGCCTCCCTGATCAAGAGCCATCACAATGTCGGCGGTCTTCCAAAGGATATGAAATTCGAGCTCGTGGAACCGCTCCGGCAGCTCTTCAAGGACGAGGTTCGGGAGGTAGGCCGCGAACTGGGACTTCCCCAGGAAGTGGTCGATCGTCAGCCTTTCCCTGGCCCCGGTCTGGCCGTCCGCATCATCGGAGCGATTACTCCGGAGCGTCTCCGCATCGTGCGCGATGCCGACTTGATCGTTCTTGAGGAAATGAAAGCCTCGGGCTGGTACTTTAAGGTCTGGCAGTCCTTCGCAGTCCTCCTGCCGGTCCAGTCGGTGGGCGTGATGGGGGACGAGCGTACCTACGACTACACGATCGCCCTGCGGGTCGTGGAGAGCCAGGACGGCATGACGGCCGACTGGGTACGCCTGCCGTACGAGTTGCTCGCCAAGATCTCCAGCCGCATCATCAACGAGGTGAAGGGAGTGAACCGCTGCGTGCTGGATGTCTCCAGCAAGCCGCCGGCCACCATCGAGTGGGAGTAATTCCTTCTTCGCTTTATGAGTCACCGCCGTGCGATCTACCCGGGAAGCTTCGACCCGGTGACCAATGGTCATCTTGACCTGATCACACGTTCGCTTGGGCTCTTTGACGAGGTCATCGTCGGCGTGGCGGATAACGAGGCCAAGAATCCGCTCTTTACCACCGAGGAGAGGGTCGACCTCATCAGACAGAGTGTCGGCGATCAGCCCGGTCTCTCCGTGGAGCCGCTCAATGGCCTCCTGGTAGATTTTTGCCGCCGACGTGAAGCCTTCGTGGTGATTCGTGGATTGAGGGCTGTCTCCGATTTCGAGTTCGAGTTTCAGATGGCTCTGACGAATCGTCGTCTGGAGCCGAAAATCGAGACGATCTTCCTGACACCGCGCGAGGATTGTATCTTCCTGAGTTCTCGGATTGTGAAGGAAGTGGCGCGACTTGCCGGAGATGTTTCCCCGTTCGTCTCTCTCTCCGTACTGGAGGCCCTGAAAGAAAAATTCCCCAAAGAGTGAACTTGGGGCTAGATTGCCCCTCATGAAAGTCCACACCCGTCAGATCCCTGAGGGAGGTACCCTGCATTTGGAGGGTGAGGAGGATTCCTCAGCCCTTGGTCTTGAAGAGGCAGGGGCCACGCCTATCGGTCCCTTGGAATATTCCCTGGACGTCGGACTCTCCGACGGGGGGCTTTTTGCCACGGGAGTTATTGCACAGAGAGTTGGGATGACCTGTGTTTCCTGCCTTGAGCCTTTTGAGAAAGAGATCGTCATTGACCCATTTGCCACCCAGATCGAACTGGACGGAAATGAATTAGTGGACTTGACCCGCGAGGTCAGGGAGGATATTCATCTCCTTCTGCCTGCACATCCCCGATGTGATCATGGTGGAGAAAAGACCTGCCCCGCCAGTTTCCCGGCGGGCGCCCGCACCGCTCCTTTGCCAATGGAGAAGGCGGCTCGTCCTGCAATCTGGGAAGCACTCGACCAACTCAAAACACCACCATCCGATGGGAGTCCCTAAACGTAAAACTTCAAAGATGCGCCTTCGCACCCGCAAGGCTGCGAACCGCTGGCATGCCCCCAAGTTGGGCAAGTGCACCCAGTGCGGTGCGCCTCTTCAGTCCCACACTGCCTGCCCTGCCTGCGGTACCTACCGCGGGCGTCAGGTGCTGGATGTCGAGGTGGCGTAAGGTTTTGGCTTAAAGTTCGCTGACGAAAGCTTCTCTTCCCTCCTCTCCAGTGAGGAATCAGACAGCCCCAGTGACGATGCTAAGACCAGTAGCTGTAGAATCATGAGGATAGCCCTCGATGCCATGGGGGGCGATTACGCCCCGCAGAATACGGTCGCCGGGGCCGTCATGGCGATCCGGGAATACCCAAAGATCAGCAAGCTCTTCCTCACCGGAGACGAGTCTGCCATCAAGGCCGAGCTAGCCAAGCTGGGTTGTTCTGATCCCAGGATCGAGATCGTCCACACCACTCAGGTTGTGGAGATGAGTGATGCGGCTGTTGACTCCGTACGTCGCAAGAAAGACTCCTCTGTTGCCCGTGCCGTTGACTTGGTCAAGAAGGGTGAAGCTGATGCCATCGTCAGCGCCGGACATACCGGTGCCGCCGTTGCGGCCACGACGATCAAGCTCCGTACCCTCGAGGGAATCGAACGCCCAGGGATTGCCTCCTACCTTCCTACCGAGAAGAATGTCTGTGTCCTCATCGATGCTGGTGCGAATGTCGACGCCCGCCCCGTCCACCTGCTCCAGTACGCCATCATGGGCTCGGTTCTTTCGGAACATGTTCTTGGCTACACCAATCCCGAGATCGGCCTCATGTCGATCGGCGGCGAGGATGTGAAGGGGAGCGAGTTCACCAAGGAGGTCTTCAAACTCCTGAAAGCATCCTCTCTGAATTTTCGTGGAAACATCGAGGGGCACGACCTTTTCGAGCATCCCGTCGAAGTGATCCTCTGCGATGGCTTCACCGGCAATGTCGTCCTCAAGACCGCTGAGGCGACCGCAAGTGCTGTTTTCCGCTGGCTGAAGAGCGAGCTTACCAGGACTCCCTTCCGGATGTTCGGCGCATGGATTGCCAGGAACGCTTTCCGTGCGATTCGCAGGAAGACCAACTACGAGGACTATGGCGGAAGCCCGCTCCTTGGAGTCAATGGCATCTGCATCATTGCCCACGGCTCCAGCACACCGCTTGCCGTTAAGAACGCCATTCGCGTCGCCACCGAGTTCATCGAACAGCAGGTCAATCCGCGTATCGTAGAGGCAGTCAAAGCTTACAACCTCAAGAACGCTCATCTGACCCAGGTTGCAGGGGCTGTCGCCATGAATGCTTCAACCCCGGAGGAGTCCCATGCCATCTAATCCCCTTGCAGATCGTCCCGTTAGGACCGCTTCCATCATCGGCACCGGCAGCTATACACCGGACCGCGTCATGACCAATGCCGATTTGGAGAAGTTGGTTGAGACAAGCGACGAGTGGATCCAGTCTCGTACCGGCATTCGAGAACGCCGTATTGCCGGTCCCGAGCAGCCGACAAGCGACCTTGCTGCCCGCGCGGCCCAATCCGCGATCGAGAACGCCGGCATCAGCGCGGAAGAGATTGACCTGATTATCTGCGCGACCTGCACGCCGGATATGTTCTTTCCGAACACTGCCTGCTTCGTTCAGACCAAAATTGGTGCGGTGAATGCCGCCTGCTTTGACCTCTCCGCCGCCTGCTCAGGCTTCCTCTTTGGAGTCGAGACGGCCCGCCAGTACATTGCCTCCGGCACGTACGAGACCGTCCTTGTGATTGGTGCGGATAAACTCTCAGGCATTGTTGATTGGACCGATAGGAATACATGCGTCCTCTTCGGTGATGGGGCCGGTGCCGCCATCCTGCGTCATTCTCCAGAATCCCGAGGGGTAATGGCCAGTCGTATGGGAAGCGACGGTCGTCTTGCTGAGATCCTCTACATTCCAGGTGGTGGCAGTGCCCATCCGGCCGGTGGTCCGACCTCCGCAGAGAATCCCGTTACCATGAAGATGAATGGACGCGAGACCTACAAGCATGCCGTGACCGCCATGGTCAGCGCTTCCCAGAAGGTGCTTGAGGATGCAGGGGTCTCTCCTGACGAGGTAGCCTGCTTCATTCCTCACCAGGCCAATCTCCGCATCATCGAGGCCATCGCTGATCGGCTCAATATTTCCATGGACCGCTTCATGGTCAATCTCGACCGCTATGGCAATACCTCCGCTGCAGCCGTTGCCATCGCTCTCGACGAGGCGGCGCGCTCAGGTCGCTTCCAGCGCGGAGATAAGATCCTGATGGTTGTGTTTGGTGGGGGGCTCACCTGGGCCTCCACCGTCGTCGAGTGGTAGTCTGTCCTGGCGGCTGCTTTTGAGCGTTGCCTGCGGTGCTATTCATTCGCCGTAGGTTTAGCTACGGCTTCACTCATGCCGAGAATGGGGAATGAGTTAAAAGGTTAAAATCGTTACAAGGTTAAAAAGTGGATCTACGACCGCCTTTCAAGAGCCTCACGGACAGCCCAATAACCAAGGCTGTAAAAAATTCATCATGGAGAGCATGAAGCACATGGAGGAATGGCTTTCTTGCAGTCTTTTTTCACATTTTAACTCGGTAGAGACTCACCTTTCAGGTGAGAGATTCGAATCCGTTAACCCGCCGCTATCACAAAATCTGGGATTAAGGAGCTGGTTTCAGGAGAGCCTGCCAATCGCTTTACTCACCTCGTCCATAGTCACCTTATCACTGACGAAGGCGGTGCCGAGTTGGCTGGTGAGTACAAAGCGGATGGCACCGGCATCGAATTTCTTATCGCGGCTTAGAGCGTCGAGGATGGAGTCGGTCGGGAGATCGGTTGGAATAGTGGTTGGGAGACCGCATGCAATGATGACCCTCTTCACACGCTCGGCCTGATCGCTTGGTAGTCCTGTTAGGCGGACTGAAAGGTCAAGGGCGGCGATCATGCCGATTGCGACGCACTCCCCATGGGAGAGCTTCCCATAGCCTGCGACGGACTCAATGGCATGTCCGATGGTATGGCCGAAATTCAGGAGTGCACGCGTTCCCTTGGTCTCGAATTCATCCTCGCCGACGATGTGGGCCTTGATGGCAACATTCCGCGCGATGAGAGGACTCAGGTTGCTGGTGCGGTCCGGGGGTAGGAGAGGAAGCATTTCCTCATCGGCAATCACGGCATGTTTGATCGCCTCGGCAAGCCCTTCCTGAAAGATTCTTTCGGGCAGGGTGGAAAGTGTGGCCGTGTCGGAGAGCACAAGGCGGGGCTGATGGAAGGTGCCAATCAGATTTTTACCCAGAGGACTGTTCACTCCAGTCTTGCCTCCGATGGAACTGTCAACTTGGGCGACGACCGTGGTCGGCAATTGGATGACGGGAATGCCTCTGTAATGGATCGAGGCCACGAATCCGGCCAGATCTCCGACAACGCCGCCACCAAGTGCAAAGACGGCGCTCTTGCGATCCAATCCAAGCTGAATCATCCGGTTGCAGAGATCGGCGGCAACCGCCATCGATTTGGAAGCTTCACCCTTGGGGACTGTTAGTAAGTGCGGTTCAAATCCGGAACTCCGCAGGGATTCAATGACTCCAGAGGCATGAAGTGCAGCAACGACCTCATCCGAAATCACGACACAGCGGCATGGTTTGAGCACCTTGGAGGCAAGTTCACCGGTTTGGGTAAGAATACCGGATCCGATCAGGATCTCGTAAGGAGAGTTCTGAAGCGGGAGTGGAATGGTGATCGGGGAAGAGGGCATTGGAATCAAAGGCTGAAGGATGAATGAAGAATGATGAAGGGGGAGAAAAGCGAAATCGTCACAGAACAGGGATCCTTTTCCTACTTCCGACTGCTGACTTCAACCTTGTAGAGCCCTTGGCTCTAACAGCTACTTTTCAACCGTGACGGGTGTGCCGACCGGTGTTACGTCGAAGAAGATCCTGGCCATTCTATCGGGTAGACGGATGCAGCCGTGGGAATCGGGAATTCCTGGCAGGAAGCCGGTGTGCATTCCGACTCCGGGAGCAAACTGCATGAACCATGGCATGGAGGAACCTTGGAAATGAGCTCCGGGAGGAGGCACATCCACTTTAAAGGTCACATTTTTCACAACGACATTTCCCGAGGCGTCAACAAAGTCACCATAGAGATTGGAGGCATGCTCCTTCTCCTTCTTCTGAACCTTGAAATTACCAACCGGAGAGTCATGCCCCTCTCTTCCCGTGGAGACTGCGGAGATTCCCACCAGTTTGCCTCCCCTGTAATAGAAGAGTTTCTGCTGACTGATATTGATGACGATATGAGCCGGTCCGTTGACGGCCTCTCCAGCCCAATAGGAGATCCTGTCCGCCAGTGAGGCCGTGGAGGTTCTTGTCACGATGGAACCATCCGTCCCGAGATACTGGGTCGCAGTTGAGTTCAGTCGGCCATCATACGAGGCGCAGCCTCCGAGCATCAGCATTGCCACGCAGGCAACCGCAAGCGGGAGTGATCGTTTGAGAAAAAGAGATGACATGAGCCTTTATACTTATGGACGGGATCTCTTTCTAGTCAAGTGGAGCGGTTGACAAGATGCCTCAATCGATGTGAACGGACGCAGGAATCGGAGCGGGTGTGGGTAAGGGATCGGGCTTCTTTTTCTTTCCCCTCTGAGGGGTAGGGGTCGGTTGCTCCGGGGTGGGCAATGGAACGGGACGGTCGGAGAGGTTTGGAATGCTTCCTGGGGTTGGGGTGGCTTTTGGATCGAACAAGGTGCCTCCCACGACTGAGATGGTGCCATCGTCGAAGCGCTTGAGTTGAGGGCGTGTTTTTGGGGCGTTGTAGGAGAGTTGTTCGAGGATCTTTCCGTCCAGACCGACTTTGGTGTAGATGAATTCGTGAGGCACGTTGTTCTGCAGCACATGGATGGTATTGGAGGCATCAAGCAGGATATCGGGCTTCCCATAGGAGATGTAGTCCCCCAGTCGGTGAGTGCAGTAGACAATCCCGGCATCCTTGTCCTCGATTCTGAGGTAGAGATCCGTCCGTTCCGTAAGGCGATGGGAGAGGAGGCTGATGGTGCGACTTCCCCCCCTGAGGCCGTCGGTCGTGGGGACTCCGACGGTCTGCTGCCAGAGGAGGCGTCCTTCCGTGATCTCGATCGTGAGCGGAGGGCTGCTGAAATAGTTCGAGAGTTCCGCGGAGTAGACGCTTGCCCTGATCCTGTAGGAACCGAAGTCGGTGATCGGGTAGAGTTGAACGAGGTTGATGGTGCGGGTAATCGATTCCCCGGGTCCGACCTTGATCGGTTCAATCTCATAGTCGGGGTTGGAGGGTGGGATGGGTCGTCCATCAAGGGTTTCTACTTGGAAGCCAAACCACTTCTTCCCCTCCACATCAGCGAGAAGGAGTGGATTGCCTGAGAGGTTGGTGATCCGTACGGTCGCGAGAAGCGGTTCATAGGCAATGTACAGCACCCTCTTGATGGAGAGATCCACCAGGATCTGGGCATGAAGTCTGGCCGGAAGAATGGACATCATGCCCAGTACCAGCATGAGAAGTAGTGACCTGGCGCCGGCAACTCTGGGGTGTTGCCCGATGGGATTCATGATTGCGGGGGAAGGAAGCATCACTCGTCCGTTCCGATATAATACTTGGGCTCGAAAAGCTTCTGGAGTCGAGCAGGTTGAGAGCGGCAGTCCTGGAGGTCTCCCTTATAATAAACAGCGATCACATAGCCGGCGAATTTGACCCCAGGGTCTACTGATTCGGGGAGGTATTTCACCTCGACGAGTTGGGGTGCGCCGCTTTCCCAGTTCAGCCATTTGGAGGTGACTTGCGCCTTGCTTGGAACGATCTCATCCCCGTCTTGGTCATAGAAGTAGACCTGAACCTTTTCCAACGAGCTGTCGATTTGCTCGCGAGAGCTTCCCTTGATGGCTACCTGAAGTTTCTTGGAGCCATCTTCCGAGTCCGAGAGACGGGCGTTGACGATCTGAAGCGATGCCTCTCCATTCACCGCGGCATCAGCAGGGGGTTGGCGAGGGGGAAACTCCTCCTTGTCGTTGGAAAAAGTCTGTTTTACTGAGGAAGTGGTCAGTGGGGAGTCGGCAGCCTGCTGGTCTTGTGGAAGAGTGGTCGGTGACGGCTGGCTGGCTGGCTGGGAGACAGGGAGCTGAGGAGTGGAGGGGCTTGTGACGGGATTGTTGTAGGTGGACGGCGTCCCCTGCAACTGGGCTTGTGATTGTGTTTGCAAGGCAGGGTTGGCAGCCCTCAGTCCGGAAACA
This sequence comes from uncultured Spartobacteria bacterium, assembly GCA_903868795.1. Lineage (GTDB taxonomy): Bacteria > Verrucomicrobiota > Verrucomicrobiia > Chthoniobacterales > UBA6821 > UBA6821. Next base: position 41,484 of record CAIPWR010000145.1, read on the forward strand.
AAACGGGGGGCGAGAGCGATCGCCGCGAGAATCACCTCGATCAGTGCAATAGCACTGAGGACCCAGATCGCTACCCGAACGGGAGTGCTACGATCGGGACGAGATGTTCCGGTGGAGGAATTGGCAACCATGAGACGTAGTGAATCTAGTTCTGAAGCCATGCCCTTCGCAAGCGTGGGCGAATCGGAACTTGGAAGGGCATCTTGGAAAGGGTGGTGGGTGAGAGTCAGAGGAGCATCAACGAGGATAACGGATCAGTTGGCAGGTTCCTCAATCATGGTGACGCTGAGTTGGAGCGGTTTCCCTGCGCGAAGGATCTCGAGGCTGATAGGCGGCCCGACATCGGCTTCGGCCACGCGGTTCCGCAGGTCCTTCCCGTCACGGATCGGATGACCGTTAAAGGAAGTAATCACGTCTCCGCCAACCAGGCCGCTTCGTTCAGCCGGGGATCCCACCAAGGTCGCTGCGACCAGGGCACCGTTTGCGTCGGGGAGTCCGAGTTGTTTCGCCAAACTGGCATTCAGCGGGCGCATCACGATCCCGAACCATGGGTGAATGACATGACCTCGGTGCACGATGTCCTCGTAGACCCGCCGCGCCACATTGGAGGGAATGGCAAAACCGATCCCCTCGGAGCCGCCGCTCCTGCTGAGGATGAAGTTATTGATGCCGATGACCTTGCCATGAATATCAACGAGGGGGCCGCCGGAGTTGCCGGGATTGATGGTCGTGCTGGTCTGGAAAAATTCATTGGCAGCTTCGCTGGCGGTGCGGCGCCCCTTGGCGCTGATGATCCCTTGGGTCACCGTTTCCTGAAGTCCGAAAGGATTGCCCACGGCAAAGACCATCTGACCCACCTTGACCAGCTCCGAGTCACCGAAAGCAATCGGCTCGAGCCCCTCGGCTGCGATCTTTAAGACGGCAATGTCGGAACGCTGATCAGCACCCGCGATCGAAGCAGGAAGGGAGCGGCCGTCGCTCAGTTGAACGGTGACCTGTGAGGCGCCCTTCACGACATGCCAGTTGGTGACGATGTACCCTTCAGGGGAGACGATCATGCCTGAGCCCATCTTATTGTTCTGACTCACACCTCCACCCCCAAGGCCGAAGAATTGACGGATCAAAGCATCACGATCCGGCGCCGTCGTGGTGATAATGCTGACCACGGAGGGAATCACATGCTCGACCAGTTCCGTGAATTCACGATCCATGATCTCAAGTGATCGGTCGGACTCCAGTGGCGTGCGCTCCCTCCGATCCTGCAAACCGGACCATCCGGAATGTGCCTGAGAGAGCTGAGGGAGGGGCTTGGATTGCATCAGTCGCCAGAAGGCGACACCCCCCACGGCAAGCGCCAGGGCGAAGAGAAAAAGCAGAAATGCAGGAAGATTGCCTCTACCTTTTTTGTAGGCTCTGAGAATCCTCATTTTTCGGGATCAAGACTGAGTCCTGAGAGAATCGCATCACGAAGGCCTCGCAGCGAGGCGCTCTCCTCCTTCGGGGATTGCCAGAGAATGATGGCGAGAGTCCCGGTCTTCTCGTTGGCGCGCAGTACTTCGGTGATTTGCAGGGGTTGATCCCCCGCGACCGGGAAGTCGAAGCGAATTTCATGGAAGGCACCGTCTTGAGACTCGTGGAGCGGAGAGGCCTCCTCGCCCGCCTTGTCATGGGCCTCACGGGCGAGAGACATGGCGTATTCCGTCGCTTTTTGACCCGACTCCCTCGCCCCGTTGCGATCAAGCGTCATGCTGAGACCGGTGGTGTAGGGATCATTCTCCCCGGAAATCTTTTCCTTGGTGGCGATAAGAACATCTCCTTCCAGGAGCTTGCCGGGAAGAAGCGTCCAATCACTGGGGAGTGAGATCGATCCATGGATCTCGGGCAACTCATGCCTGGTCAGCGTTGGCGGATTGGAGGTCGATGGATTCGTTGATAATCCGTTACTAGCAGGTGGATTCGTGGCTAGTTGAGTTGTTGCTGAGTTGGTGGGCGGTGCAGATACCGAGGGGGTCACCAGATTGGTCGCAGCGATGGAATTGGTGTTTGTACCGCCGGCCATGACCTCCCTTGGCATCAGGCAGAAGGTTGCGAATAAAAAGAGAATGGCCGATAAGAGAGGAAGGCGTTTCATGGTTTGTTTGAGACGGGTTGATGTTGGAAATCTGGGAATCGTCGATGGAGTTCGTCGAGTGCTTTCTGGGCCTCTAACTGATTACCCGCCTTGCCATACGCGTCGGCTGCGCGGGCCAGCGCCTTTGGCGCCAGGGAGGCGTCGTCGTAGAGGACAGCCACTGTGATGTAGGCCTTGGCCGCTCCGGAGTAGTCCTGTTTGGCCGCCAGCAGATCGCCGCTCAGAATACGAGCCTCGGCATTGATCGGTCCCTCCGGTTGAAGCAGCATCGCTTCCTCGACCATGGAGGAGGCCGCGGCATAATCCTTCAGTGATCGTTCGATTGCAGCGCTCATTAGCAGGGCCTTCGCACGGGCTGCCGGATCCTTGGCCATCTTCAGGCAGGCCGCTGCCGGTGTCTGCGCTTCTTTCAGTTTTCCCTGCATGATCAGGGACTGTGCGAGCGCTCCCTGAATCTCTGAATCCGTGTTTCCGGGCAGTCCTGATTTTACAAGCGGAGCGAGAAACCGTTCTGCCTTTGCTGGATCACCAGCCTCCATGGTTTTCAGTCCAAGCCATCGTCCAACCTCAGGGGGGATGAGTGAGGGCTTCAAGGCCATGGCTTCACGTGAGGCTTCCCCTGCATCGTTCTGATCATATCGGGCTAGAAGGATCCGAAGCCCTGCCCGTTCTCCAAATTGCTTGGGATCTTCTTTACGGGCTTCGGCAAGTTCAGTGACGGCCGTGGCGTAATCCTTGTGATCCAGCGCGGTTAAACCGATCCAGTAATGGGCCTCGGGTCTGGCGCTGCTCTTAGGATAGTCATGAAGGAGCAGGGTGAAGGTCTTCACCATCTCTTCATTCTTCTGCTGCTGTCCAAGTAAGAGTGCCTTCTGCTGAAGCGCCAGCTCCCGTTCCGGTGCCTTAGGATAGCGGGTCTCAAGCAGGGTGAAATCATCCACCGCTGCATCAAAGTTCTTTTGTTTCAGATTGAGGAGTCCCCGTTGGGCGAGGCTTGCAGGAGTCCTCTCATCATCCGGGCAGGATTCGATGAAGTGTGTCAGAGCCACAATTGTTTCCGCCTGCAGGTCCGGGTTTACTGGCTTCGACTGATCGGAAGCACTCTGAGTGTTCGCTTGCATGAGGGCCCAAGCCTCCTTGTAGAGAAGGTCAGGCTTTGCTGATGGCGGCAAATCATTGGCTGGAAGATCATGATAGAGAAGCGCAGCTTCCTGGTACTTTGATGCCATGAGCGTGGACTCTGCCTTGAGTAACTGAGCTCGCGCCCTATCGGAGGGATCGCTCGCTGTCAGCAGGTAGTGGTCGATCTCCGTGGTCAGCTCAGGCTTTCGCATGGCATGGAGCACTAGGAGCCGTTGGAACGGAGCCTCGGCAGAGGCCTTGCTCCCCGGATACTCGCGGAGGATCGCATCGTAGTTCTCAAGCGCCTTGGCATTTTTGCCACTCTTTCTCAGTGCATTTGCCTGAAGAAGCAGGATTTCAGGTTTATTCTCGGAATCAGTGGCGAGCGCCCCATCCGCTGCTTTTAGAACGGCCGCGTTGTCCCCGGACTGTGCAGCAAGTCTCAAGGCTCCTAGAGAAGCGACGCCTTGCCAGCGCCCTGAGTCTTTGGATGAGGCGACTCTCTCCAAAATCTTCCGAGCCTCATCGGGGTGTCCCAAGTCCGATTCCAACTGTGCCGCCTTTAGCGCAGCCTCGGAGAAGTTTTCGCCTTTGGTTTCCACGGACATGACCTCGTTGTAGTCGGCCAGCGCATCAGCTTTTTTTCCGGAGTTGGTGGCCAATGATGCCAGATGCATCAGGGTGGGGGTTCGGTAGGGATTGGTCGCTGTCCCTATCATTTTCTCTGACGCCACGGAACGGAACAAAACCTCTCCTTCCTGTTGGCGACCGCTCTTCTCCAGACAGAGTGCCTGATGATAGAGTGCGGCAAGGCGAATCGAGGGATCGCTCGCCCCTTTGGCTGTCACTGCAAAATTATCCGCCGCGTTAGGATATTCGCCGCGTGCCTCCCTCATCTCTCCCAGGCGAAACGAAGATGAGGGGACATACTGACCATTCGGGTATTCGGTGATCAATTTCAGAAAGGTGCTCTCCGAGGCCGTCATGCTACCCATCTGGCGCTGAGATTCCCCCAGACGGTAGAGGGCGCGCTCCCTGTCAGGTGCTGTCTGTGGTGCCATGATCAGGAATTTCTCATATTCGGGAATGGCCATTCCCGGCTGTTTTCTCCCATAGCAACCATCGGCAATGGCGAGCTGTGATGCCGCCAGTGCTGCAGGATCAGCAGTAACCGCAGGAGTCAGTCGAATGCTTCCGGGCGCATCGTTGGGGGAGGCTTCGGGATGAGCCGCAGCCGAAGAAGATGGGGCAGAAGCAGTGGGTGAGATCGATGGGGTCTCGAAAGAACGCTGTGATTGCGGCAACTGCGGCAAGGGGGTGGGAGCCGAAGTCGAGATTGAGCTGGGGTGTGCCGGAAGCGCCTTCCTCACCGGAATTGCTATTGGGGAGGACGTGGGAGTAGGCCGAGGAGTGGTCGTGGGTGTTGGAGTGAACGACTCCGTGACAGGAAGGGCCCTGCGGACTTCTGGTTCGGGTGCGAGAGTTTGTGCCTGAAGGGTCGTGAAGGTGCACAACCCCGTTAGTAAGAGCCAAGCAAGCACAGCTCCGTATTCAGAGTGCATGCAATCACGAGAGGCATCTGAAATGGCTCTCTTCATGGACTCACCGAGGATGCTGTTGGTGTCTTGGGCGCTTCGGGACTCGCTGTGGCGAAGGCGATGTTCCAGATGTTGGCCTTTCGGCAGAGGTCGAGCGTCTGGACGATATGCCCATAGTCGACTCGCTGGTCGCCCCGTAGCACCACGGCCTGGTCGGGATAGAGTGCAGCGATCCGAGAGAGTGCAGAAAGAAGCTCGTCGGGGGTCATGCTCCGACGGTTCATGACCAGGCTCCCATCGGCTTTCACATTGACGATGACTTCGCCGACGGAGCGGCGCTGTTCTTTGGCTTCGCCCGCCGAGGGCATCTGGACATCAAGCTCCCTCTCCTGCCGAGCAAAGCTCCACGTGAGCATGAAAAATCCGAGCAGCACGAGGAGGATATCGACCATCGGGGCGATCAGGAAACCCCGTGGCTCCGGCTGTAGTCGCGTACGGAAGTTCACGGCGGGAAGCGCGGATCAGCGGTGTGTCTGAGGACTCTTCCTTGCGATCACGAGCTTCACGAGCAGAAGGGAGGTCACTCCTTCCATTTCGGAGATCATCTCCTGAACTCTCCCTCGGAACCATGCATAGGCGATCATTGCCGGGATACCGACGACCAAGCCTGCTGCTGTTGCGACGAGCGCCTCCGCCACTCCCTCGGCCAGTAACATGGGGCGTGAAGCGGCCACATCATTTGCCATCACGCTGAAGGAGCGGATCATGCCAAAAACCGTTCCGAGCAGTCCCAGCATCGGCGCAACTGTGGCTATATCAGCGAGCCATGCGACGCGCTGGTTGAGTAGTGATGCCTCACGGGTTCCCTCTGTCTGGGCGATTTCCCGAAGTTGATCGTCCGTGGCCACGGGATGGCTGGCCAGAAATTCGAGGGTCCGAGTGAGGATGGTGGCCGCGATGTCACGATGCTTATTGGCAACAGCCAGTAGTCCCAACAGATCACCCTTGGCGAGGAGGGTCTCAGCCACCGTCATGAATCGTGAGCCCGCCACGACGCCCCTCCGGAGAGTCACGAGATAAACGAGGATCAATGCCAGTGTGATCACGGAAAGAACCAGCAGTGGGATCATTACCAGCCCTCCGGCCGAGAGAAGTTTCAGCAAGGTTTCCGGATTTTCTGATGACTTCGCGGCAAGCGCCGGGAGCGATGAGAGTGAGCCTGAGGAGTGTGGCTCGATGGCCGTTGCCGAAGTGAAAGCAAGGCATCCAAAAACGAAGAGGAAGAAGACGCCGTGGAGGGGTGATCGTTTGGCGAAGAGTGAGTTCATGCGAATCCTGATGAGGAATCTCCTAAGCATATCCGAGCTGTAGAGACAAGCAAGGCCTGCGCCTTGGGGCGTGGACCTCGGGCGAGGGGAGAGATGCCTGCCGGCGGAAACTATTTTTGAACATCCGGCGAAGAGCCCGTGTCTTACTCCTCAGAAAGACCCCATCATGAAAACACACACAAACTCAAAGCACATTACCTCACTCGGCGACTTGGTTGCCACCGTATCCAGCTATGCTCGCAACGAACGCGAGACACTGGCCGCCATCCAAGATCTCTTCCGCCGTGGGAGTGTGGTCGCCAAGACCCGCCACGGAAGCAAACGGCTTAAGTTGGCCTGATGATTGGCTCAACAAGCTGATTTGATAGTTTCAAGAATCAGCACCCCGAGCCTAGAGATTGATTCCTCGAGCAGAATGCTCCTTTGCAAGGCCGATCTGCAATGGATCTGGCTTCCAAGGGCAAAGCTCATTAGGGAATGGGGCTAGATGGCCCAGCACCCTGATAATAGCTCGATGGAACTTGTTGTCGCGCGCTACGAGGAGGACCTCCGATGGCTTAAACGGGTTCCCTCATCTTTCAAAATCCTAGTTTACAACAAGGGATCTACTCAGGCATTGCCCGAAAGCGTCCATGCCAGAGAGGGAATATCCGTGCTCTCCTTCCCAAATATCGGCAGGGAGGCGCACAGCTACCTGACCCATCTCATCACGAGATATGATTCCCTGCCCTCCATCACTGTATTCTGTCAAGGGCGGCCCTTTGATCATGCCCCGGATTTGCATGATCGACTCGCAGCTTTGGCTGCGGGGAAAGAAGTCCCGGCACCATTTCTCTGGTATGGGTTTCTGGAGGATACGGACGATCCCAAGGGACGACGTTTGTTTGTCCCCTGGAGCAAGAATCCTGAGCGAACCGAGCTGGCCACAGGGAAATTGTTCGAAGAGTTGTTCGACTGCACGTCACCGGAGCTCTTCCATTTTCGGGGAGGTGCCCAGTTCTCAATCTCCCGGGAGGGTGTTTTGAGTCGGCCTCGTGAATTTTATGAAAGGGCCTTGGATCTGTGCGCAACCGATCCTCTGGTGCCTCACTCCCTTGAGCGTCTTTGGGACCGCTTTTTTGGAGATCCGTTCATCGATCCTTCGACGCTGGGACCTGACGGGACTCGGTATTTGAAAAAGATCCGCAGGCTCGAGCCTGACGCTGAAATCACGAGGGAGACCGATTCGGTTTGAATTTACCCAAGCTGGGGGTGATTGTTTCCTAATGTCCCGCCAAAAAAAGTCCCAAGGACTCCCCCTCTGGCTGATTGTTCTGCTCGTCCTGATTGCCGCGGGTGGCGGTTTTTATGGACTGCGTCAAAATGGAGGTGATGCCTCGCTACGAACCACCGAGGAACTGGACCCCTCGATCTATTACGAGAATGCCAACTCCCTCCGGGGCAATACTTACAAGATCGACGCCGAGATTGATTCAGCACTCGGAAATTCCCCGACCAAGGGAAGGCTCTATTCGGTAACCATTAAAAACTCCTCGAAGAACGGAGCCCCCGTGGTGCTTCCGGTACTCGTGCCACTTGAACTCAACAACCTTACCATCCAGAAAGGCCAGCATTACCTGATGAAGGTTAAGGTCGTTGATGATGGACTTCTCAAGGTCGAGGAGGCGCGGAAACCATGAGCCGAGCCGCAAAAAATCGAAGGATTCTTTTTCTACTGTTCGGATCTGCACTCTGCATGAGTGCCGGAGCCCAGTCCCAGTCGGCACCGCAGGACAATGCCAAGACGATCCACGAAACCGGCCAGCAGTACAAACAAGGCAACCCCCTCTCGAGTTCGGCCGATAACACCATCATAGGGCGCAATGGCATGGAGGCCTCCAATCTTGCACTCCAGAAGTCAATTCTGAATTCGAAGATCAACACCTTTATCGCCTTCTTCAATAACCCGCTTGCAGGTACACAGTTTGAGCAGTTCCTGAATGCGCCCGCCGCGACCTCCGAGGCCGCAAAGATCTACCGTGAGCGCATCAACTCCATCATGGATCTGCTTGCTCCGGGAAATGCCACAAAGGAGCATCAGGATGTCGCATTCGCTCTGCTCGCCAAGGCCTCCGAGTTCGAGAGCGATGCGAATATCTGTACCACCATTCATGATGCAGTCTATGCCGCCGCGAACAGCCGCGTGGAGATACGAAAATTGACCGAACTCAACGAGGTGCTCGAAAAACAGCGCAAGGTTGCTGAGTTTAATAATCTTCAAGCCTCCCGTGACCGTCCTTTGGACAATCCTCCGGCACAAAAAAACGATGTCAGCAATAACAACGCCAATCAGCAGATCGAGCGTCAGGCACGCATGGATCCAACGAAACGGGAACTTGCCTCGATTGGGCAGACTATCGAGCACAACAAGGCTCAGATCGCCATCTCGGAGGTGCAGGCGAAGTTTCAGTTCCAATCCCTCATCCTTCAGCTTTTTGTTCAGAGGCGCTACCAGCATGTCATCATCGCGAACCGATTCTATCGAGCTCTCTTCGACGACGGAGACCAGTCGCTCCAAAGTTTCCAGCAGATGGCCGATAAACTCGGGTATAACAAGGCGGCCGGACAGGCTAAACTGATAGCTCAGGCAGCCCCCAACGCCACCGGAGCCACTGCCGGAGGCGGGCGCGGAGGAGGTGCCAATGTCCCGGTAAATAATGGCGGTGCCAACGCCAACGCGGGCGGTGGGGCATCGAACAATGCGGCTGGATCTACAGCCGCTGCCGGCACTTCAGTCTCCAGCGGAGATGATGAAGGAGGGGGCGGCGCCTCGGCGGGTTCTCTCTCCGGAATGCAATTCGGTATCGAGAATGTGAGTGTGGAGAGTCTCATGAACGCCGTATCCAGCGGCATGAAAACAGCCAGCCGGACTTTCAAATCGCTGAGTCAGTTGGACGGGATTGCCAACGAGGTGATCCGGGATGTGAACGAGGGAGTGAAATCCTACGAGTTTCTTCTCTCCCAGAACGAGATGGAGGCCGCCACTGCGCAGCTGGTTTCTGTCTGGTCAAAAGGGCAATACCTTCCCAGCGTCCAACTCCTGACCCAGGAGCAGAAGCGCCGCTCGCTGAAGTTTGCCCAGCTTGTCAACAAACTCATCAGCTCGGGCCAGTCCGGCAACATGGATGTGCTCACCGATGCCGTTGTTGAAATCAAGAGGGAGGCCACTGATTTCGATGACAGTGAGATTCTTGCAAACATCCGCTCGACCAAGTTGGCCAGCAGCATGCATGTGGCACAAGCCAGGATCGCCGCATCCAAGGGGGATCTTCAGACAGTTCAGGCCGAGATCACACGTGCCGCGGGCATCTGGCCCAATAATCCGGAACTTCAGAGCTTCTCCAGTGACATGAGCAAGCTCTCCGAGCAGGCCGACCCGAGAGTCCGGGCCCTGTCGGATTTCGACCAGCTCTACGATCAGAAGAATTACCGCCAGATTTTTGAAGGAATCGACAAGTATGCCGTGGCCGTCGCGACCGATACCTCCTCGAGTGCCTCCGACCGCCGGGATAAGCTGGAGAAGGTCAAGTCTCGAATGCAGGAGATCGAGACCTCGATCATGCGGTCACAGGAAATCGCTAAACGTGACGACTATGCTGGCGCGTGGGAGGGGCTTGAAATCACCTTCCAGAAGTATCCCGATGACATGAAATTGAGCCAGATGCGCGCCGATCTGACCACGCAGACTCCCGACTTCGTGCACGATTTCCGCCAGGCCAAGGGTGACGAGGAGAAGAAAGAATATGGCTCTGCTCTTGCGTGGTACCTCCGCGCCCAGAGCCGCTATCCGCTCAGCGATCTTTCCAAGCAGGGGATCCAACGGGTGGTCCGGCTGATCATGCCCGACGCTAACTGACCGGTTTTCCTGCCATGAAGGAACACGGCTCCCGATGCCTGCCTCCGGTTGCTGCAGCCCTCTTCTGTTACCTCGGCATCATCAGGTGGGAGGGAACCGCGCTCGCACAGTCATCTCCGGGGAGCGTGGGTGAAGGACTTATCGTCTGGAGGGGGAGAGAGTGCGAAGTCGTTGATGATGCGTCGTTGCAGGCCGCATTCCAAAACTACCTCGCCGCGCCGGCGACATCTCCCGAGGCTGCGGTCGTCAGGAAAAACCTGCTGCAACAAGCCACCTCTCAACTGGGAGCGGGAATCGCCCCATCGGAGGATCTGGGAAAGGCCTACCTGGATCTCCAGCGACTGGCTGCCGACCCTCTCGATGGCAGGCGATGCCGGGATCTTCTTCGCGCGGTGGTGAAGGCCTCGTCGGTGCTCTCCAGACAGCAGAATCCGGCGGCAACCGAGGCGGCATTGCGGAGGAGGAAGGAAATTCTCTCCTGGAATGTCCAAATCGAAAAAAAACGCAGCGCCGAATTGTTGGCGGATGCCGGGCCCGTGCGCAAAGGCAGGTCGGTTCCAACTCAGGCTTCCCCGCCGCCGAGTCCCGCCGCCCAACAGCTTGAGGAGGTCGAAAACGAACTCAGCATGATGGAACTCGGAGGGGAGGTGGGGGAATTGCAGGTAAAACTTGAGCTTCAGGATTTGGCCCTCCGGTTCTTGGAGCGAGGCGACTATCCCGAGGCGATCCTTGCGGTGAGATTTTACCGTGGGCTTTTCGGGGAGAGGAATCCCCGCTTGCGGCTCGGTCCAGAAGCCGCTTTAGAGATCCAGCCTGAAGGCGGTGAGCCGATGCTCGGCGAGATCGAGCGTCTGGCCACCCAGGCCCTTGAGGGGGTTGCAAAGAGCCTCTCCGACACAGCCACCCTGCTTCAGGCCCGGGCAACCGTCGGTGCTTCGAAGCACCTTGTTGCGGCGTACGCCCAAGGAGGCAGGACAGTCGATGTGTCGGCGTTTCCCAGTGAATCCAAAGTGAGGATCCTTGAGCAGGCGGAGGGGGAGAAAAAGGCAATGGAACTGATCCGTAAAAAGGATTTCGCAGCCGCCGCCGTCAAACTGGCCGAGATAGAGAGCAACTCGTCGGATTTCGACGGCAAAGATCTTCGAGCAACCATAGAGTCTTCCAAATCCCTAGCAGCGGTTCATCTTGCAGCGGCAGTAAGGGCGGGGCAGGAGGGAAAGTCCGATGTCGTGATGGATGAACTCAAACAATCAGCCGACCTCTGGCCCGGTAATCCGAAGCTCAATAGGGTGATTGCGGAGTATCAGGGGAATGCCCGGATGCAGAGCCAGCGCGCCGAGGAATTCGACACATTGCTTGCGGCTGGCAGGGACGAGGAAATCGAAAAAGAGAGCGGTAGATTCGCCATGGCATTCGCCGATCTGCCGATCCGTCAGGCCGAGTTGGCTCAGGTTCTGGAGAGGGCGCGAACGGTGAAGGAAGGAGTGGGCCGTGCAAGGCGTCTCCGCGACTTTGGTTCCTTGGTCGCTTCATGGGAATTGGCCGAATGGCTATGCGTCAAGTACCCGGGGCGAAAGGATCTGGAGTCATTCCGCGCCGGGATGCTTCCGGGGGTGGAAGATCTAGTAGCGGGGTTAAAGAGGGCCCGTGCCCTCGAAGGCAAGGAGCCTGCCTCATCCCTCTCCCTCTACCTTCAGTTGCAGGAACGCTTTCCGCAGAGTTCCCATGCCAAGGAGGGGGTTGTGCGCATTTCCTCCTCCCTGCTTGCGAGGTAGAGCATCTGTTCTGTTTCTTAATTCCATTGACACGGCTGGTGGTGTCGGGATCGATGGTTAAAGAAACGCAACGATCCTCATGCCCTTTTTTACTTACAAAGCCCGGGATGCCGCCGGACGTTCCGAGAATGGACGCATCGAGGCGATTTCAGGATCGGATGCCTACCGCAAGTTGCGTGAGCGGGGGTTGCAACCGAGTAGTGTCGCGGAGGAGGGAACCACGCCGCCTGGAAAAAAAGCACTCTTTAGCTCTTTGTCTCCAACTGCGGTCAAAACGAAAGCCGGAGAGGTTCCTTCGGCCGAAAACCTGCCGAAGCTGACCACTCCACAACTGCTCTTCTTTACCGAGGAGTTGGCGGAACTCCTTGAGGCGGGACTTCAACTTGAGGGGGCTCTTAAGGTGATCGAGCAACGCCAGGAGAAATCACCGGTCAAGGTGGTGGCTGCCCACCTGCGACAGTTGGTGCGCGAGGGTGTCGGTTTCTCAAAGGCTCTTCGAAGCTGCGGTAAATCCTTTGACCCTCTTTACTGCAATCTGGTGGCTGCGGGAGAGGCGGGAGGTGTTCTTCCTCAGATCCTGAAGCGCCAGTGCGCGCATCTTGAAATGGTTGGTGAGTTGGGAAAAAAAGTGACCTCGGCGCTTGTTTATCCCGCGATCGTCTTCTCCTCGGCAATTCTGCTGATGTTCATCTTCCTGACTTTTCTTGTGCCTCAGCTCTCGGTCCTGCTCGGCAAATCAGGGCAAAAACTTCCCGCCATCACGCAGGCTCTCATTACAACCAGTCTGTTCTGTGCTCACTGGTGGTGGGCAATCGCAGCCCTCATCGGAGCGATCATCACGGGCGGACGCATGGCGATCGCCACCCCTGCCGGGCGCGCATGGTGGCATCGTGCCCAACTGGATGTTCCTGTGGTCGGCCCGGTGCTGAAGGCCCGCTTCTATGCCGAGGTGATGCAGAACCTCTCCACGCTTGTCTCCAACGGCGTGACCATGCTCTCAGCCATGGATCTCATGCGTGCGGCCACGGGGAACGTTTATTTGAAGGGATTACTCGAGAAGGTTGCCGACATGGTGCGTGAGGGTAGTTCTCTTGCCTCGGCGATGCGCCGCACAGGATTCTTCCCCCCCGTTCTGCTCGATATTCTTGCGGTGGGTGAACAGACAGGGGATCTGGCGGGCTCGCTGGCGCGTGCCGCCAAGCGATATGATCGCGAATTGACTTCCCGCATCCAGCATCTCACCACACTGATCCAACCGGCTGTCATCCTTATCGTAGCCCTCTTTGTCGGAGTGGTCGCGTACTCCATGATCTCGGGTATTCTCTCAAGTGTGAATGCGCTGAAGGCGCACTAAAAGGAGAGGGGATTCTTTACTCCCAGCTACTCCCAATTCGAATAAGGCTCGATCTCTCTCGCTCCGGCATTCCCCTTCACGAAGGCTGTCCTCGCATCCTTACTTTCGAAGAGGTAGAGAGTATATCCCCCGAATCCTCCTCCAGAGTACTTGCGCCCGAGACAGCCCGTTGCCTCGGGCAAAGTCTTCATTCCCTCAACAAGTTGAGCTGCATAGGAAGCGGCGACTCCCTGGGCGAGAATCCGAACATCCCCTTTGACGACCCCTTCACGGGCAACATGGCCCGCCGCTTCAATTGCGGCATAGTCGCGTAATTGGTCAACCATGCCGGGCGTGTCATGGGGATTGCCTGTCCACCAGAGGGCCATGAGGCCTTGGAGCATGGAACCATCGGTTTTGAGCTCCAGTGAGGGCCTGGTACCGCTGCGCCAGACGCAGAGACCGGTTTCGCGAATGACGGCCGGATCCTGCCATCCAACACCAAGACCTATCTCATCATCGACCCCCGTGTTGCCATTGAGAAGCGACCAGGCACCGCTGCCGCCGAGTCCGGCATTCCGCTCATAGCCCCAGTCGCGTAGGGAGACCCTAGGTTGGATGGCGCAATTCACGATGAAGCCGCCGGGTCGCGCATGGCGGGGGACATCCAGCCACCCGCCTGCGAAATCAACACGAAGCGGGGCATCCTTTGGAGCCCTGATCCACTTGACCAGTTGAGAGGTCGAGACGGGTTCGTATTTTGGTGGTGTCTTGGGGAGAATGACATATTCGGCCCCGATTTCTGCACAAAGTGCCCTTTTCTTGTCTCCATATTGGTCGTCCTCAGTGACTGCCAGAACATCAGGACGGAGCCGGCGGAAATCCTCCAGGAAATCGAGCCCGTGCTCGGTGCCGGTTCCGATCACCACCTGATCCACCATGTTCAGGGCTTCTAGGATTCCTTTCTTATGTTCGTCCGGGAGCGAAGAGCGCCGTTGCTTATGGGCCCAGAGCACCTCGCTTGACGCAAACGAGACAGTGAGAAAGTCACCCAACTCCTTCGCCTCACGAAAAAACTGCACGTGACCAGCATGGATGATGTCGTAGCAACCGGAGACAAAGATATGGCGCATTCTGCAGACAATGCCCTTGGAGGATTCTTGTGACAAGCATCGGCTGATCGCCGAAGCAATCTGCACCGAGGCTACTGATGTTGAAAAAGGGTTTGCACGATGATGACATTCCGAGTTTTCCTCATGCTTTAACCAACCCCCCTCATCAACCATGATGCTCCCACTTCTTCTCGCCGCTTCGCTGATCACCACCAACGAAGTTCCCGGCATGGCTACCGTCCATATTCCCATGCCGGCCATGATCACTCCCAACGAGGAGCTGCGTTTCAACATCCCTTACCAGATTCCGGGGCTCAATTGGGACATGCAGCGCTTCTGGGAGCCCTACCAGACCCAACGTGACAATACCAAAAACTGGCTGCAGTCCGACTATGCGACCATGAACTGGTTCGGACTCCGTGACACGCTGGCAAGTCACGGCATGGATGTCTCCGTATCCTATACGGCAGATCTGGCCGGCAATCCGGTCGGAGGAAAAAGTGCTGGCTTCACCTATTGCGACAACTTCACCTTCGACCTGGAGTTCCAGTCCAAACCGCTCTTTGGATACGATGGAGGTACCCTTAGTGTCATTGGACTGAATCGTGACGGGAACAACCTGACTGCCCAACACGTTGGCAACCAGTTCACTGTCCAGCAGGTCTACGGCGGCACGGGATTCATCTTTTATGGTCTTGCTTACAATCAGCGCTTCGACGACGACAAGATCAGCTTTAAGTTTGGACGTATGGCGGCGGGCGACGACTTTGCCTCCTCCCCGCTCTACTGGCTCTACATGAATAACGGTATCGACGGCAATCCGCAGTCATTGCCAGTCAATGGATCGTTCTCCACCTATCCTTGGGGTGTTTGGGGTGGGCGTCTGCGCGCTCTTGTAACCAAGGAAACAGAGGCGATGTTCGGTGTCTATCAGGTCACGCCGCAAGTCTCTCAGTCCTATATGCACGGCTTCAACTGGAATATGAATCCTGGTGACGGCGTGATGATGATCGGTCAGTACGGCTGGGCTCATGAGTTCTTCAAGCCGGCTGCCCCCGCTCCTTCAACCTCTGCCAAGTCTGATGATGGTAAGTCCGTGGCCGCGGCAAATGGGAAGGATGGAAAGACCTTCGCCACTCCTGCCAGTGATGCCATTCCACATGGGCTTCCCGGTCACTACTGGATGGGTGGCTACTACTCGACCTGGACCTATCCCCAGTTCGGCAGTTCTCAGGGGCAGAATGGTGCCTATGGTCTCTACTGGCATTTCGACCAGATGCTCTACCGCATGAATCCCTTCAAGGACACCGGGCTCACCGCCTGGAGCGCCTTTATGCTCTGCCCACAGCAGAACACGGCCAAGGTTCCCTTCCAGTACAATGGCGGTCTTGTGTACACGGGAATGATTCCATTCCGTCCTCAGGACGTTTCCATCTTTGGGGTCGCCTACGGCAATTTCAGCTCCAACTATGCTCAAGCTAACGAGACGGCGACTGGCGGATACGCCACGTATGAGCTGGCCTACGAATTCGGCTACCGCATCAATCTGACCAAGTTCGCCTACGTCCAACCCGATGCGCAGTGGATCATCAATCCGGGAGGCACGGGAACCATCCCCAACGCCCTCGTTCTTGGCGCCCAGATCGGGGTCACGTTTTAGCAATGCTCTGCCTTGCTAAAACGAGGTGTATAGCCGTTTAGGCTGCAGGCTATTAGGAAATCCATAAAGGCCCTCACGGCTATCTTTGTTGCTTTTTTGTCATGTGCCTGTTCTGAAGGCGCAGCTGATGCTCCTTCAGGTGTGCAGGCTGAGGCAACAAAGATGCTCTTGGCTATTGCCACCAGCGACTACGATTCGTTTGTTGCTGATGGGGATGCTGCTTTCAGAGAGCTCAAAAAATCACAGTTTGATGCCGTGGTTTCCCAACTGAATTCCAAGCTCAAGGCTGGATACGAACTCGCCTACCTTGGAGAACTGAACCAGCGTGGCTCTCAGGTCACGCTCTTGCGGATCCGGTTCAATTCCGGCGGTGATGATCTTCTCGCCACCCTGAGTATGAGGGATGGGAAGGTCGACGGTTACTGGATCAAGTGATCTGTTTCTCTTGCTAACAGTCTTCAGTCTAAACCGCTAACAGCCTTGGCCTGCTATGACAGGCCATCATCGGGCCATCGCCCTCAATGCGTGCCTCACCGTCTCGGCACAGGCTTTGGCGGCGGTTTCTTCGACGAATTTGGCGAAGTCGATGTGGGCGCTCCCGTCTGCGGAGTCCGAGATGACGCGCATCACGCCCAAGGGAAGGTCCGAAGTTCTGCAGACCTGAGCCACAGCCGCCGACTCCATATCGACGCAGCTTGCCTTAGGGAGGCTTTCCAGAACCCGCTCTCTCGCTTCAGTGCTTGAGAGAAACTGATCGCCGCTCACAACGAGCCCCTCTAAGAGGGAGGCGTTTTCTAGCCCTGGAGGGCGCTTGGTGGCAAGCATCACCCTGCCGGCATTTGAAAGGAGTTGCCGCAGATCAGGGTCTGCCTCGATCACTGAGAATCCCTCGAAGGGGATTTCATGGAGAGGAAAGAGGGGGCGGGCATCCATGTCGTGCTGCACGAAGGAATCACCGATCACGATATCGCCTACCTTGAGTCCTTCGGCGAGGCCGCCGGAGACACCGGTGACAAGGATTCGGGAGACCTTCGCATGGCAGGTGAGCAACGTGGCTGAAAGGGCAGCATTCACCTTGCCGCAGCCGCAGAGAACGAGGGCAACTGGTTGGCCCTCCAGATTTCCGTAGTGGATTTCACGACCTGCGATTTTCTCGGTACGCTCATGCTCGAGCGCTGCTGTGAGATTTCGGATTTCGGAATCCATTGCCGCGATGATGCCTGTTCTCTTGGTCATGTTGATCAACTACATGGTCATTATTCGGGGAGCCAGCTGAGATTGCGTCATGCGGTGCTTGACGGCGGAGCTTTCCTCTATAAAGAGAAAGGTTCACACAAACACACAAACCTAAGGAACACATACTATGCGCATCGGAATGGTCGGTCTCGGAAGAATGGGAGCCAATATGGTTCTTCGCCTCATCAAGGCAGGTCACGAAGTCGTCGTTTGGGATCGCAGCGAGGCTGCCGTCCAAGATCTGGCTTCCAAAGGAGCCATTGCCGCCAAGGATCAGGCAGATCTTGTCAGCAAGCTCACGGGCCCCAAGGCCGTCTGGATGATGATTCCAGCAGCCTACGTGGACGATACGATCGCCACCTTTGTTCCTCTCCTCTCAAAGGGTGACATCCTGATTGATGGTGGCAATTCCTACTACAAGGACGATGTTCGTCGCGCCAAGGAACTTTCGGTCAAGGGTATCGAGTATGTCGATGTCGGCACCTCCGGTGGTGTCTGGGGTCTAGAGCGTGGTTATTGCGAGATGATCGGCGGCTCCAAGGAGACCGTTTCCTACCTCGACCCAATCCTGAAGGCTCTTGCTCCAGGCAAGGGAGATGCGCCGGTGACTCCTGGCCGTGCCCGTACGGACAGCACCGCCGAGGAGGGATATCTTCATTGCGGTCCTAATGGCGCAGGACACTTCGTCAAGATGGTCCACAACGGCATCGAATACGGTATCATGGCTGCTTATGCCGAGGGTCTGAATATTCTTAAGAACGCCAATGTCGGCAAGGTCAAGCGTGAGATCGATGCTGAGACCACCCCGCTCCGCGATCCGGAGAATTATCAGTATGACATGGATCTTCCCGAGATCACCGAGGTGTGGCGTCGTGGCAGCGTGGTCGCCAGCTGGTTGCTCGACCTCACGGCCGACGCTTTGGCCCGTGATCCTGAGCTCTCCACATTCGGCGGTCGTGTCAGTGACTCCGGCGAAGGTCGCTGGACCATCCTCGCGGCGATCGAAGAGGGTGTTCCCGCACCAGTGCTGACCAATGCTCTGTACGAGCGTTTCTCCAGTCGCAATCTTGCCGAGTATGCCGACAAGGTTTGCTCCGCGATGCGCTTTGAGTTTGGCGGTCACCACGAGAAGCCAGCTGGCTCGAAGTAATTTCCAATTCTCTTAGGAAGCGTAACATCATGTCCCAACTCAAAAGCGACGCCCTGGTCCTCTTCGGAGCGACCGGAGACCTGGCCCATAAGAAACTCTTCGACACCATTCAGGCGCTCTACCGCCGCGGGGTGCTTGAGGGGCCGGTCATCGGCGTCGCAAAGAGCGGCATGACCCGCGAGCAGGTACTCGATCGTGCCCGTGAGGGAATCACGACGTTCGGACGCGGAGTGGATGAGGAGGTCTTCAAGAAGTTTGCAGACCAGTTCCAGTACGTTGATGGCGACTACTCCGATCCGGCCACCTTTGATGCACTGAAGAAGGCCTTGGGAAGCGCCCAGCGCCCCATTCATTACCTTGCTATCCCGCCCGTCCTCTTCGGAAGGGTGACCAAGGGCCTCAAGGCCGCCGATTGCATCAATGACGACACCCGCGTCGTGGTTGAGAAGCCGTTTGGACATGACAAGGCTTCCGCCGAATCTCTCAACAAGATTCTCCATGATGTCCTGGAGGAGCGTCAGGTTTTCCGGATCGACCACTACCTTGGCAAGGAGGCAACGCAGAATGTTCTCTACACGCGTTTTGCCAATGCCTTCCTTGAGCCGGTCTGGAACCGCAACTACATCAGCAACATCCAGATCACGATGGCAGAATCCTTCGGAGTGGATGGACGCGGTGCCTTCTACGATGCCACAGGTTGCCTCCGCGATGTGATCGAGAACCACCTCATGCAGGTGGTCGGATTCCTCTGCATGGAGCCCCCCTTCTGGCCAGATAAGGAGCGCGTGCGTGATGAGCAGGTGAAGCTCTTCCGCTCCATCCGCACCATCTCCACGAACGATATCGTCCGCGGGCAGTTTGAGGGGTATCTACAGGAACCTGGAGTCGCACCGAACAGCACGACTGAGACCTTTGCTGCCGTGCGAGTCTTCATTGATAACTGGCGCTGGCAGGGGGTGCCGATCTATATCCGCGCCGGCAAGAACATGCCCGTTTCCGGCACGGAGGTGAGGGTTCAGTTCCATCGTCCCCCTCTGGTCGTCTTCCCTGACCAGCAGGCCCCGATGCACAACTACGTCCGATTCCTCTTCACTCCCCGCATCGAGATTGCCCTCGGTATGCAGGTCAAGGTCGACGGAGAGCGCATGGTCGGCGAGCCCATGGAGCTGAAGGTCGTCGATCAACAACCAGATGAGATGACTCCCTACGAACGCCTCATTGGTGATGCGATCCAAGGCGACCAAGCCCTCTTTGCCAGACAGGATGTCGTTGAGGAAGGATGGAGAATCGTCGAGAACATCCTCGGTAATTCCGTTCCCGTCCATCCCTACAAGCCCGGCACGTGGGGTCCCGAGGAGGTCAACGACGTCCTTCTCCCTTCGGGTGGATGGCATGCTCCTCAGGTATGAAATCAGATTGAAGGCCGAAGTTGTTTAGGCTGATAGAATGAGACGCCTCGCGCTCGTTACCCTGGCGCTGCTTCTTACTGCAGTCTCCTGCAAACGCAAGGAGACGACAGAAACGGCGACTGCATTCAAACCATTGGTCGTGGGGATGGAACTTGCTTACCCACCCTTCGAGACAATCAATTCCCAAGGAGCGCCCGCAGGAGTCAGCGTCGATTTGGCAGGGGCTCTCGGGGAGTATCTCCATCGTCCCGTTCGCATCGAGAATATCCCCTTTACCGGGCTCATTCCGTCACTCCTGACCGGGAAGATCGACCTCATCATCTCCTCCATGACAGATACCCCCGGGAGGGAAAAGACGATCGCTTTTTCAGATCCCTACCTCTCGATAGGGCTGGCCGTTTTGGCCGGAACTAAGAGCGGACTGACTGGGACGATGAAACCGGGGGATCTCGATCAACCTGGTCGCACTCTTGCCGTGAGGCAGGGTACCACTGCCCAAGCCTGGGCTGCTGATCACCTAAAAGAAGCCAAGGTGCTGGTTCTCGACAAGGAGTCCTCTGCGGTGATGGAGGTCGTTCAGGGGAAGGCTGACGGATTCCTCTATGATCAGATGAGCGTCTGGAAGAATCACCAGGAACATCCCGCAGAGACGATAACCCTGCTTCAACCGCTGCAACGGGAATCGTGGGCCATTGGCATGCGTCCTGATGAAAAAGAACTCCGCGAGCAGGTCAATGCCTTTATCAAGGTTTTCCGTGCCTCAGGAGGCTTCGAGCGCTTGGGAGATCGCTATCTCAAGGATCAGAAAGAGGCTTTTGCAAAAGCCTCAATCCCCTTTTACTTTTAATTCTTCATGAAAACCGCACTTCTCTTTTCCGGACAAGGCGCCCAAGCCGTTGGCATGGGCAAGGATCTCGCCGCCAGCTTTCCCGTCGCAGCAGATCTCTTTGCCAAGGCCGACTCGATCCTCGGTTACTCTCTTTCGAACATTGCCTTTGAGGGGCCGAGCGAGGAACTGACCCGCACCTCGGTCTGCCAACCAGCACTCTACACCCACGGACTGGCTGCTCTGGCCGTTCTCAAGGAAAAGTTCCCGACCCTCTCCTTCGATGCCGCCGCGGGCCTCTCCCTCGGGGAATTCACGGCCCACTGCGCCGCAGGAACCTTTGATTTTGAGACAGGCTTGCGACTTGTCGATCAGCGTTCCCGATTCATGCAGGAGGCCTGCGAGGCTACGGAAGGAGGGATGGCTGCAATCATCGGAGCTGAGGAACAAGGGGTTCGTGATCTCGCGGCCGCTGCTGATGTCGATGTCGCCAACTTCAACAGCCCAGGTCAGATTGTGATCTCCGGGGAGAAGGCCAAAATCGCCCTCGCTGTCGGCATGGCTAAAGAACATGGTGCGCGCAAGGCCGTCGAACTGACAGTTGCCGGAGCCTTTCATTCCCGTCTCATGGAGCCCGCTTATCAGCGCCTCAGCACCGTGCTTGCGGAGACATCGATCGTGATGCCACGGGTTCCGGTGGTGTCAAATGTCGATGCACGCCCTGCTGACTCTCCCGATGCCATTCGCCAGTCGCTGGCCGATCAGGTGACCGGCTCCGTCTGCTGGACCGCCAGCATCGAATACATGATCGACCATCTTGGCATCACCCGGTTCCTGGAGCTTGGACCCGGAGGTGTAATCGCCGGACTCGTGGGTCGCATCCGCAAGGGAACCGAAGTGATCAGCATCAGTGACGTGGCCTCTCTGGAAGCTGCTCTTCCCCTGCTACAAGCACAGGTATAAGGATTGAAGCTGATGACCCTTCTTGCTTTTGGGATGCCGGCGGCCCCCGAGTGGATCTTCATCGGAATCCTTGCGCTTGTCCTGCTTGGTCCCAAGAAATTGCCCGAATTGGCCCGAGGCATTGGCAAGGCCCTCGGTGAGTTGCAGAAGGCCAAGGAAGACTTCCACCGGGAGATCAGTGGGATACCCCCGCTCCCTAAGATTGAGTCCCCTACAGGCCTTCAGCCAACTGCTTTGGAAGGCAGTTCGGCCAATCAATCTGGGGTAACCTCCGGTACGACAGTTTCCCCTCAGGAAATTCCTGAAAAGAAAACCACATAGGAACTCACGTCTACGCGTTCAGTGCGGTCGTGGCGTAACTTCGCGCCCTCTTCTTAGAGGGTGGCCATATCGATCACGAAACGGTACTTCACATCGCTCTTGAGGATGCGGTCGTAGGCCTCGTTGACCATCGCCATCGGGATGATCTCCACGTCGCTGGTAATCCCGTGCACGGCGCAGTAATCGAGCATTTCCTGTGTTTCAGGAAGTCCCCCGACCAGAGATCCCGCAAGGCGCTTACGCCCCATGACCAGAGCAAAAGCGTGAACAGCCGCTGTCTCCGGCGGGACGCCGACGAGGCACATGGTTCCATCGCGCTTCAGCAGATTGATATAGGCTCCGAGATCATGGGGAGCAGAGACGGTATTGAGGATGAAGTCGAAACTGCCAGCTGCCTTGGTCATCTCTTCTTCCGAGTTGGAAAGGATCACTTCGTCAGCCCCGAGACGCTTGGCATCGGCCACTTTCCCCGGGGATGTGGTGAAGCAGACAACATGGGCCCCGAAGGAGTGGGTAAACTTGAGTGCCATGTGCCCCAGGCCGCCCAGTCCAACGACACCGACTTTCTTTCCTGGACCAACCTTCCAGTGGCGAAGAGGTGAGTACGTGGTGATACCTGCGCAGAGGAGAGGGGCTGCCCCTGCAGGATCGAGCTTATCGGAGACTTTCAGGACGAAGCGCTCGTCGACGACGATCTGGTTCGAGTAACCGCCGAAGTTCAGTCCGCTGCCATCACGGGTCTTGCTGTTGTAAGTGCCGGTAAAGTGGTTCTCACAGTAGTTCTCGAGCCCCTCGTTACAGTTTGAGCAGGTGCGGCACGAGTCAACGAAACAGCCGACGCCGACCCGGTCACCGGCTTTGAATTTGGTAACGGCACTTCCGACCTGCTTGACCACGCCGATGATCTCGTGACCCGGAACCATGGGATACAGGGAACCGCCCCACTCGTCGCGGGACATATGGATGTCTGTGTGGCAGACGCCGCAATGGGAAATCTCGAGTTGGACATCATGGGTGCCTGGTTCGCGGCGCTCAAAGGAGAAGGGGGCGATCGGTGAGGTGGCGCTTTGGGCGGCGTAGCCTTTGGTAGGGAGCATGGTATTGGGGTGTAGGGGATGGGTTATCGCGAATGGGTGATGGGGAAGAAGATACCCCAAGTCAAATTCCTGGGTATCGGAAAAATGCAAATCATACCGATTTCCTATTTCCCTATTACCAAGGACCCAGACCCTATTCCCTAGCTCCCCTCGCCGTGGGTCATGTCACGGGTTTCGAAACGGGTGAACTCGCTCAGGAAGGTCAGGGGGACTTCGCCGGTGGGACCGTTACGCTGTTTGGCGATGATCAGTTCGGCTTCGCCTCCCTTCTCTGACTTCTCCTCATCATCCTTGGCGTAATAGGCGGAGCGGTAGAGAAGACCCACAACATCCGCATCCTGCTCGATGGAGCCCGATTCACGGAGGTCCGAGATGCGCGGCTTACCGTCGCCGCGGTCTTCGGACTTACGATTGAGCTGAGCGAGCACAATGATCGGTATTTTCAGTTCCTTTGCGAGCGCCTTGATCCCTCCGGAGATCTCGGCGATCTCGATCTGTCTATTCTCCTGGCCACGCTTGGAGGGCGACTTCAGAAGCTGCAAGTAGTCGATGACGATCAATCCCAAGCCATGCTTGTCCATGAGGCGGCGCGATTTTGCACGCAGTTCGTTGATGCTGAGCCCCGCCGTATCATCGATCAGCATCTTGCTGTTGCCATACTCTTGGGAGACCTTGAAGAGGCTCTGGTGAGCGTTCTTGGGAAGGAGTCCCGTCCGGATGCTCTGCAGGTTCACCCTGGCTCGGGAGCAGAGAAGACGCTGAACGAGTTGTTGGGCGCTCATTTCCAGACTGAAGACGGCGACAGGGATGTTTTTGTCGACGGCAACATGTTCCGCAATGTTCATCGCAAGGGCTGTCTTTCCCATGGAGGGACGCGCTGCGATGACGATCATTTCGCTCGGGTGCATCCCGCTGGTCATGTTGTCGAGGATCTTGAATCCCGTGGGAACGCCGGTCACTTCACCCTTGTTCTGGTAGAGTTTCTCGATTGCATCGATGGCGTCGTTGACGTGCTGCTTGATGTCGGGGAGTTCTCCTCGCACACGATCCTCGGTCACGCTGAAGATTTCCTTCTCGATATCGTCGATCAGCACCTTCACTTCACCCTGCTCCTCGTAGCACCGCGCCGCGGATCCAGTGCAGGCGGCAATCATGCGACGCAGGAGATGCTTTTCCCGCATGATGTCGATGTAGTACTCGGCATTGGTTGCGGTCGGGAGGAAGGTCTGGAGATTCGCCAGATAAGCAGGTCCTCCGACTTGCTCAAGTAGGTTCCTATCCGCAAGGGTCTGCGTGATGGTGATCAGATCAATCGGACTATTCTTCTTCCAGAGATCCTCCAAGACCGCATAGATCGTCCCATGGGCGGGGTGGTGAAAGTATTGATCACTGACCCCCTTCTCGATGGCTGTGGTCAGCGTGTCCTTTGGGGAGAGCAGGATGGAGGAGAGGACTCCCTTCTCGGCATCGATACTCGCAGGCAGAGGGCGATGCGCCTCCGGGAGGCGCTGACCTTGGGAGAACCCTCCCTGATGAGGCGGGTTCTGCAGATTCGGAGATCCCGGTCCGCGACTAGCGGAACGGGATGAGCGGGTTGAGGCGCCTTCGGCTGCAGAGCTTACCTGGGCAGGGCCGTCCTGGGGACCTTCGGCCATGCAAGGAGAGGATTACGCCTCGGTGCTTTCCGCAGACTTGCGGCGGGGGCGGCGGGTGCCAGCCTCTTCCTCATCAACGGGTTGTTCCACCTTGGGAGCGGCAGCAATCTCAATGCGGAGCGTAGCAGTCACTTCCGAGTGAATCTTCACCGGGATCTGATGCTCGCCACTCTCCTTGAGGGGGCGATCCAGCACGATGGCGTGCTTCGGAAGAACAAGATCCTTGATCTCTTCCATCAGACGCGTCAGCAGGTCGGCTGCCGTGATTGATCCGAAAGCCTTGCCGGTTTCACCGGTCTCGAGCTTCAGGTTGAGGCGGAGTTTGTTGATCTTCGTGGCAACGGCTTCTGCCTCGTTGATCTCACGGGCCTCGCGCTCAGCACGCTTTGCCTTCAGGTGATTGATCTTACGCAGGGAAGCGGGGGTGACCTCGAGGGCCTTGCCTCCAGGGATTAGGAAATTACGGGCGTAGCCGGCACGTACCTTGACGATATCGGCTTCGGCTCCCAGTGAGGGAACGGCTTCGGTGAGGATGACTTCGGAAGTGGCCATAGAGAAAATCCCGGTTGGTTTTGCAGCGGGAGGGAAGAAACTATCGGGAAAAGCACATGTGTCAATGAAGAAGAATGGCGTCTCCTGAGATTCAGATTAGCCCTTGAATCTAGTCCAATACTCCTGACTTTGGCGCTGCGCCTCCCGTATTTCCCCATCCGTCATGCGTCTGGCGAGGGCATCCCTGTTTTGGCGGGCGTCATCATTGCCGGAAGCCGCTGCAAGGTTGTACCAAAGGTAGGCCTTGGGAAGATCTATGGCTACCCCTTCGGCCAGCCTGTAACATTCTCCCATTTCGTACTGGGCACCCGCATTTCCATCTTTGGCGGCCTTGGAAAACCAAGTGAAAGCAATTGCCTCGTTCTTGGGAACCCCGAGGCCGCGTGCGTAGCAGAGACCCAGGCGGTATTCCCCCTCGGGATCGCCTTGCAGGGCAGCTTTTCGGTACCATTCCGCAGCCTTTTCGTCGTTTTGGGCAATTTTCCATGTGCCTGCGGAATAAGTTTCCCCCATCTTGATCTGACTTGCCGGATCCGTGGGATCCTTCTTCTCCTGGGAGGCGCATCCGCCGAGGAGCACGAGAGCAGCAAACGCAATGGTTGCAAAAGGTGAAGGAGACAAAAGGGAGGGAGGGGATACAAGAGTCACAAAAGGCGACGCGGGAGTGAATTTTCGGAGCGAACCATTCATGGACCCATTTAGCTTCGGAGAGTCCCAAATGTATATGGAAATCCTGTTTTCCCTCCCATCATCGGGGAATCCCCCCCTGAGGGGAGAAGTTGATTGAAATGGTGGAGGCGAGGGGAGTCGAACCCCTGTCCCCGGAACTTACTAGGCATCCGTCCACATGCTTGACCGCACTTTGGTTTTAGAGGGTCGGCCACGGTGCGGCGCGCTGCTTTCCCCCGATCGTCCACGAAATCGATTCACCCCCCGGCGCGGTCGATCCGCCAAGGGGCCATCCTGCTGGCGTCGCCTTCACACATAGCAGGCGTCTGTGCGTCAGCGTCACGGCGTTAGGCCGCGAGAGCTAGATCTTCGTAATCTGCGTTTATTTTTTGTGACTCGATTTTTAACGAGGCCAACGAATCATCCTCGGCATGCAGAATGCGTAATGAGCTTCGAGTCGAAACCAGTACGCCCCCCTGTTAAGATTTCAATTTGGCGCGGTCCGGCTGTTTCCGCAAGGGTGAATCTGGGATCTGCAGATAGTAGCTTGGAGTTAGGGGAGAAGAGAGGCCTCCCTAGTTTCCTAGTTCAGGAAACGGATCGTCATGGGATAACGATAGGCTTCGCCGTTGCTTGTGCGTACCGCCGCTAGAATCGTGCAGACCAGCCAGATGATCAGAAAGATCGGCAGGATCAGAAATCCGATCAGTATCCAGCAGAGAGCCCCGGCAATCAGGAAATAGATACTGAAGGAGATCTGGAAGTTCAGCACCTCTTTGCCGGTCGAGTCGATCTCGGGACTGTCGGCACGCTTGATCAGCCAAATGATCAGGGGGACGAGGACATGGGCGAAGGCGAATCCTAGGACGATGCCGGAGAGTCCCGAGAGATGGAGGGCGATGCACCAAGATCTGGCAGACTCATTGGAACGTGGAACCGGAACGAGAGGGGGCGGGATCTCCATTGGGTAAAAAGACTCTCAAATCACCTCTTTCGCAAGGTGCAAGTTGGGACGTTTTTCACCCCAACCCTTTTTTCCATTGTTGCCAAGGGTGTCCCACTTAGGTTGACTTTCTGGACGTCGTTTTTCGACAAATCTTTTCTATGAGCGAACGCAGAGTTGTCATTACCGGTATCGGAGTCATCAGCCCCGTTGGAAACGATCTTGAAACCTTCTGGAAAAACCTGATCGAGGGTCGCTCGGGCATTTCCCGCTACGACTCGTTTGATCCGGTCGGTTTTGACTGCCTCATTGCCGGTCAGATCAGGGGCTTCGAGCCCACAGACTGGTTTAAGTCTCCTAAGGATGCCCGCCGTGCCGACCGGTTCGCCCAGTTTGCCATGGCCGGCGCGAAGCTTGCGCTTGATGACTCGGGACTCGATCTCGAACAGACCAACAAGGAACGCTTCGGGGTCATCGTGGGAAGTGGCATCGGTGGGTTTCATAGTCTGGAGACCGAGGCCCGCAGGCTTGTGGAGAAGGGACCGAGCAAGCTCTCCCCCTTCACCATTCCGATGATCATCAGCAACATGGCGAGTGGTCTTATCTCCATGGAGTACGGTTTGAGTGGTCCGAACATGGCGATCGTCACCGCGTGCGCCACGGCCAATAACTCCGTCGGCGAGGCTTGGCGTATCATCAAGTTCGGCGACGCTGATGCCTTTATCGCTGGTGGAGCCGAGGCGACCATCACACCGCTCGGTGTGGCGGGATTCTCCTGCATGCGCGCTCTCAGCACCCGCAACGACGAGCCCGAGAGGGCCTCCCGCCCCTTCGACAAGGATCGTGATGGATTCGTCATGGGTGAAGGTGCTGGCATCGTTGTCCTCGAGGAACTCGAGCACGCCAAGAAGCGTGGTGCTCGCATCTATTGCGAGCTTGTCGGCTACGGCGCCACCGCAGATGCCTATCACATGACGGCACCTCGTCCCGAGGGCGAAGGCGCCAGTCGCTGCATGCAGATCGCCATGAAGCACGCCAAGGTCGCGCCGGCCGAAGTGGACTACATTAATGCCCACGGCACCTCAACTCCGATCGGTGATATCTGTGAGACCAAGGCGATCAAGGATGCCTTCGGTGAGGCCGCTTATAAGGTGCCTGTCAGTTCGACCAAGTCCGTGACCGGTCACCTGCTCGGTGCCGCCGGAGGCGTCGAGCTTGCCGCTTGCGCCCTGGCGATGCGCGACGGAATCCTTCCTCCCACCATCAATCTCGACAATCCGGATCCGGAGTGCGATCTCGACTATGTCCCGCACACCGCCCGCGAGGCCAAGGTCAAGATAGCTCTCAGCAACTCCTTCGGCTTTGGAGGTCACAACTCCTCCGTCGTTATCCGCGAGTTTGCTGATTGATTGACCGGCTCACTTTTTTATTCCCCATGAAATTCTCCTCCATCAAATCAATCCTGACAGCTTCCGCTGTCGCCCTCACGCTCACCCTCAATATATCCATCATCATGGCACAAGACGCCTCCTCCAATCTCGCCCAGGGACAAGCTTTCCTTAAGGAAAACGCCACCAAGCCCGGCGTTCACACCACCCCGAGCGGCCTCCAGTACAAGGTCATCACCGAAGGCCACGGCAAGAGCCCCAAGGCCACTGATACCGTCCTTGTTCACTATCGCGGAACCACGATCGACGGCACCGAGTTCGACAGTTCCTATAAGAGGAATGAGCCGATCTCCTTCCCCCTTAATGGTGTCATTCCCGGATGGACCGAGGGAGTCCAGCTCATGAAGGAGGGTGGCAAGATCCAGCTCTTCATTCCATCAAATCTCGCCTACGGATCGCGTGGGGCGGGGGGAGTGATCGCTCCGGACTCGACGCTGATATTCGATATCGAACTGCTCAAAGTTCAGTAGGCTGGTTCTTTTGAGTTCTAGCGGCGTTGGCCTGCTCTTGCCGTAGGCTTACTACGGCTGCGCTTGGTCGTCTTGCCATCTCCTCAAAATTACCGCGCCTGATGCAGTGCCGATCTTCTTAGCTTTGGAGAGGAGAAAGAAAAAGGCCGCTTGGTTGACGAAGTAACTGCTGAATCGTATTCACATCCATGCAGAAGGCCGTAGCCGTCATCAGTGACATCCACTCGAATTTTGAGGCATTGAGTGCCGTTCTTGAAGATCTGAGATCGCAAGAAGTTTCAGGGATCGTCTGTCTGGGAGACATCGTGGGCTATGCCTCCGGAGTTAAAGCCTGTCTGCGGACGGTTCAGGAATTCGATTGCCCGGTGGTGATGGGCAATCATGATGAGGCGGCCTGCCTTCCTAATCCTCCCAAGGACTTGAATGACACGGCGCGGATTGGGGCACTGTTTTCCGCTAGCCGCCTAACTGATGCAGACCTTTCTTGGCTTAAAGCCCTTCCTCGGAGCCTGGAAATCAACGGAGCTCTATTTACTCATGCCTCTCTCGAAAATCCCTTCTCATGGAATTACATCCTATCTCCCTTTGATGCCCTCCGGCATTTCGTGCATCAGACGACGCATCTTGCATTCTGTGGACACACCCATTCACCAGCCATGTGGATTGCTTCAGGGGGCAGTCATGTCATTGAGCGTGCAGGTCAAGGCGAGATGACCATCCCGCTTGGTGGCAAGGTTCTCGTCAATGTCGGATCGGTTGGACAACCCCGAGACGGCGATAATCGAGCCTGCTATGTCATTTATCGCCCGGATCAAGGATCTGTTGAATTCCGTCGTGTTGCTTACGACATCAAGCGTACAAAGAAAAAGATCCTCCGAGCTGGTCTACCTCGCTTTACGGCTCAGAGACTTTCCCTGGGGAGATAATTTGTAGCACTTCGCTTTTTTAGATATTTTCAGATCTATGGATTCGGAAATTGCCAAGCACCTGCCTCTT
Organism: uncultured Spartobacteria bacterium; assembly: GCA_903868795.1. Lineage (GTDB taxonomy): Bacteria > Verrucomicrobiota > Verrucomicrobiia > Chthoniobacterales > UBA6821 > UBA6821. The sequence continues at coordinate 71,113 of CAIPWR010000145.1, forward strand.
GCTCGGCACATTGCCAACGAGTTCTCCAATATCCCCGGACTCAGTATTAAAGAAATTGAAATTCAGGCTCAGGAGGCACTCGCTGCAGCAGGTCGAGGGTTCGACCCCTCCAAAGGTGAATTCACTCCCTATGCAGCTCAGGCTGTGCGGAATGCTTTACGGAGCCTCTACGACCGTCAACTCCGGCATCACCAGCACCACAAGTATGTGCTCGATCAGCCTGCTGGGATGCAGTCCACCCAAACCGATTTGGTTCACAATACTCCCGACATCAAGCAAGAGTCCGTTGCCTCCAAAGTCAGCCGTGCCCAATCCATTGCCGCCATCCAGAAGGCGATGGAGGGCATGCCAGAACGCTACCGTGTCGTGCTATCCGCTGTTGCCGAAGGCAAAAGCTACTCCGAGATTGGAGAGCAGATAGGCATGACGAAGCAGGGAGTTCACAAGATTGCTGCGGCCGCCATGCAGTCACTCCGGGAGCATCTGGAGGTGCAGGGGTTTGCGGGTCTTGATTCCGTCGGACTGTTGAAATCCTTCAGGGAAGATTGATTGGCGGCTCGTTAGAACATCACCGCATCAATGATGGCGAGCACATCCTCCAGCACTTCCCTCGGAGCTTGTTCAATGAGGCTTATTCCACGGGAGCGAAAATCGAGTGACTTTACCTGATCGCACATGACGAATCCTGTCAGGGAAGTGCGTCCTGCTATGGGTACATGGAATGGGACTTTGCGGTTCGTATTGGTGATCGGGCAGCAAATTGCCATTCCGGTGCTTTTATTAAAGACTTCCTTGCTCACTACCAGTGCAGGGCGGCGTCCCTTCTGCTCGTGACCGGACTGAGGGGTGAAATCCAGAGCCACCAGATCTCCCTGCCTTGGGATATAAGCAGCCATTACCACACCTCGCGACCACTTGGCTCTGGAGAGAATTCAGTAGTTTTATAATTCTTGGGCATCGCTGAGACCATATCCTCGATGCGATGGCGCGCCCGGACACGGGAGAGCGGAGTCGCCGGTTTCACAATGATCGCATCTTTTTATGGAGATAACTCCACATCGAGTCGCGCACCGGTTTCCAGACTCAAGGCTGCCAGCAGCGCCTTGGGCAGCCTTACTCCCTGACTGTTTCCCCAAGCCTGTAATGTCGTGGTCATGAAAAGAATGTATAGCCATCGGATACACATGGCAAGATTTCCCTTGGGAATTGCGCCCCGCAGGTTGACGCTTTTCCTGCTCATCCGTAGAACATGAGTATGCCCGTCATGCTCTCCGTCATTAGTGGCCCGGATAAAGAAAAGAATTTCACCTTCACGGAGCACGACACCTTCCTCTTTGGGCGCATGGAAGACTGCCACGCTCGATTCCCGGATGACAAGCAGGTCTCACGGCACCATTTCATTCTGGAAGCCTGTCCTCCCAAAGTCAGTCTTCGTGATCTGGGTAGCCTCAATGGTACCCATGTCAATGGGAAGAAATGGGGAGGGCGGAACAAAGATGAAACTCCCGAGCAGGGAGCAAAGCACCAGTATCCCATTATTGAGTTGAATGACGGGGACACGATTTCCGTCGGCCAGACGGAACTTTCTGTCTCCATTGTGAAGGATGAGCTGAAGCCAAAGGTGCAGGCGGGAATACAACCCGGCGAGTTATCAGGACTCTCACCCGATCAGTTATTCGACCTGGTATTCGGTGGGGAGAAAAATATGGCCCTCCTGAAAATTCCCGGATTTGAAATCCAGAAAGAGCTCGGTCGCGGAGGGTTCGGGGCCGTTTATCTGGCACGGCGGGAAAATGACCGTGCGAGAGTGGCCATCAAGGTGATGCTCTCTCAGGCCGAGGCCACCAAGGAAGATGTGGAGAAATTCAAACGGGAAATGGAGGTCAACCGCAAGCTTGAGCATCCGAAGATTGTTCGCTTTGTGGAAAGCGGTTCGCACAAAGGGGCCTTCTATTTCGTCATGGAATACTGCGATGGAAGATCACTCATGGATCTCTATCGTAAGAACGGCAAGCCCCTTGGATGGGATCAGTTAAAGCCTCTGGCGCTCAATGCCCTAGAGGGCCTCGCCTACGCTCACAGCAAGGGATTCGTCCATCGTGATTTGAAGCCAGCCAATATCCTCATCCATCAGGGCATCGCCTGCATTTCGGACTTTGGAATGTCAAAGAGCTTCCAGTTGGCGGGACTGAGCGGCATGAGCATGACTGGGAAGACTGCGGGAACTCCCGTCTTCATGCCCCCCGAGCAGATCATCAACTTCAAGTATGTGAAGCCGGTGAGCGATGTCTATAGCATGGGAGCCACACTCTATAATCTCCTGACGGGGGAGTTTCCATTCGACTTTTCATCCAAGCGGGACCCGATGGATGTGATCCTGAATGACGAGGTCATTCCAATTCAGAAGAGAATTTCAACTCTTCCGAAGGGAGTAGCTGCGGCAATAGACCGTGCTGTTACGAAAAAGCACAAAGAGAGATTTCAGGATGCTGGGGAATTGCTGAAGGCAATAAAATGAATCGAATTTCCCCCAGCAATGTTCCATCGAGTTCTTTTCTCTACGAGAAACTGATGGAGTCAGATGCACCGATGATTGATAATGGAGTGCTGACTGAAAAGAGACTGCTCCAGCGTGCCGAATGGCTTCACGCAGACTTGGAACAACTCCGCTTCGCGGACTTCCGTATTCTCCCTACTCGCGAAGATATCGATCAATCCTCCGGGCTTACATTTAAGCTCGTCGAATATCATTTCGGTAAAACAGATCATTCGATCGAAAACGCCGCGCCGGGCTTCCCAAAACACTCTCGCCTGATTGACGGCACAGCGCTGGATCGAGAAAGCCTCTCCCGGTTTGCACAAATCTCGGAAATCGGCCACACAGTGATTCCTGATCTTTGGCTCGAAAACGGAACATTGAGAGAACGACTCAGCCTGCCTACTCAACATCTCGATACATTAAACGAAGTCTGGTGGCTCTCTCGCTGGCACGGAATCGATTCCGCCTCCATCGAGATGGAATATCCCCTATTGACGGATGGGAAGAAACAAAAGAATTGCCCGACCGTGGACTGGCGATTTGAGGCTCTTGGCAGAGCGGTCACGATCAACATGGAAGTGAAAAATCGTCCCGGCACAGCAGCCAGCCAGCCAATGAAAAAGGGAGTGTGGCTCTTCGGCAACGATCCGGAGAAACCATTCCGACCAAGCCTGGACAATGAGTTCAATGTCCTTGCGATCACTGGATACCAGGCAGGGGCCATTTCACCGGAGGAAGAGCAAAAGTTGGTCGGAAGCTTCCTGAACGACACTCCGGCAGGTAAGGTCATTGATGCCGTCGCACTCTATGTCGTAGGGGATGGAAGCCGTGAAAGCCTCATTTTCCCGTCTAACCGTCCACTTAACAAAAAGGACATCATCCTCCGCGCCATACTCAAACCAGAAACCATTGAGGATCATTCACGCATCATGCATCACCGCTTCCCGATTGCTTTGGAGGGTGTCCTCTAGGAAATGAATCCTGTTCCCGAGATGAGAGAGAGTCAAAAAGGGAGGCTAAGTTGACGATTTCAGAGCTGATCCGTACTTCCAAGCTGACAATGCAATTCCATTCCCATCTCATGAACGGCAGTCTGCGGATCGTACGGCACACGGTTATTTTGCTCGACAGGACTTTACGAATTCCTGACGACACTACGGCAATCAACCGAGCTGTGACAAAAAAGCATAAAGAGAGGTTTCAGGATGCGGGGGAATTGCTGAGGGCTATAAAATGAGATCTATTACCCACGAGAAAGAAAGCTTTTACGATTTGCAAAAGGATGATCGAGTGTTTGTCGGGGGGGTTCATTACATCGTAGATAAAATTGCACGAGGAGGTATGGGATTTGTCTTATTACTATGGAAAGATACAGAAAATGAAACCAAGCATCAAAGCCTACTTGGTTTAAAACTTGCTCTCAAGGTTGTACTGCCAGGTTCATCAAAAAGTGAGATTCAGTTATTTAAGAGAGAGTTAACAGTTTGGGCAGGTCTAAATCATTTCAATATAATTGGCCTCTTGGAGATTTTCGACAGTACTGACGCCGGGTGGGTTGCTGCGATGGATTGGTGTCCTGGATCACTCCGCGATATACTCAATAAAAGAGGGAAGATCGCACTTAAAGAATCGACTGATATAATTGGAAATATAATCGATGGGCTATCTTATGCATATGAGAAGGATAAAGTTCTGCATCTTGATCTAAAGCCAGAAAATATTCTTTATCATTTAGATATAGGAAGATTGATGAATGGACGTTCTACTTCAGAAGAAGAACTTCAAAAATTTCGATTTATGCTTTCGGACTGGGGAATCGCATCTATCAAACAACAGAAATTGAATTCGATAGCCGGTTTACCGCCTAACTCTGATATGGCTGCAAAAACTCTTAATAATATTGGCACCCTCAAATACATGGCACCAGAAAGATTTACTCCCGGGGTATCGTCATCAATTTATTCAGATATGTTTTCCTTAGGAATGATCTATCTTCAAATGACAACAGGAAAACTACCATTTAAAGCGAGTGGTAGAGGCGATGAATATCTTATATCTGGTCAATATTTAAAAGAGGCAGAGAATCTTTTGTATAGAGAAAAAATACACAAGAAAATATGTGAGGTAATTCTCCAGATGATTTCTATAAACCCCAATCACCGCCAATCTGATTACTTAATTTTAAGAAAGCAACTAATACACGCATACAGAAAAACAAAGGGGTTGTTTGGCCAATTTCTATAATAAAAAATGAACGATGAAAATATTTGACTTTTTAAAACCCAAAAAGGCCAAAAAGACTGTGGACTTAGCGGATTATCTAAATAAAAACCCTGCATTAATAATGGTAATGCTAGATATGAAGATTGAGAAAGTTAAGTCAGAAGCAGCAAATCTCATCGAAGTTGGTCGTGCAGCAGAAGCGATGAAAGTAAAAACAAATCACTTGGAATCTATTTCTAACTTTTGGCTTAAAAACGCAGAGTCAATTCAAGATCCATCTTTAATAAAGCTATATACCAAAGCAATTCTTGAATTTAGTAGGTCTTCTGTTGAAGAGGAGCACAAACTACTCGCTGCTTTGAATATGATTCCTATTGAAAAAGATAAACGGCTTTTATTGTTGGGAGTAGATACTTTTAGAAATCTAATAGAGGCAAATAATAAAAAGTTGTTTGTGGACGCCACTATTCTGAATTTTAATCTGGGTAAAATATACCACCAAATTCGCACCGAGACCGAAAATGAATTATGGGCATATCATGCGGCATGTGAAGCTATAACACCACAGGGTTGCAAATTTCCAGCTTCGGTATTTGATAAAATTATAGCGCATCACTATGGCTCAATGTGCGCATTTCGAATTGGTAATAAAGAGCATGAAGACTGGCACAACTATAAAAAAAGGCTCCTGGCTCCAGCAATTAACTGGGATGACAACGAGGCAGCTACGAAATGGATTCTGGAAAACCAATGAATCGTAATAATTAGCAGCTAATAATATGGGGTTATTTAATTTTATTAAAACTAAAAGAACACCATTAGAATCCTTAATGTCAGTTAAGGGAATGACGGAGGCGGTTGCGAATGCAGAATGGGAAGCATTTAAAAAACAAGTTGATAATCTTTATGCAGTTGGGAGGGATGATGATGTAGAAAAAGCGTGGGAAGAATATTTAGATAAATATGATAACACCTCATCTAAAAATCGTTTGTCTGATGCTGATGTTGCAAGAATATCATATGTACTTGCCTATTTTTATTTACCAAATCTTGTATACGATAATTGGGATGAGTTCATAAAACTTTGGGAAGATAATATTCCATTTGAGATACACCTCGCTATTAAAGGACCGAGTATATTTAATTGGATCTGCGCTTCAGGTGGTAAAGAAGAATATAGGCTAACATTGTCTCAGATTAAAGGATTTAAGGGAGATTGGGGGTATTTAATTGAAGATGTTGAATACTTTTTATTTGAATTTCCACCACCTCCACCACCTCCCTCTTCTGCAATCCTTGATCAATTTGAAACGGAGGCTAAACAAGGGAAGAGGTCTCCAGAAGACAGGCCAGTTCTAGCTCCTTATTATATTGTTATACTCCAGACTTTAAGTACTGGAGGTAGGCAGATCTATATTCTAGGACAAAGCCCAAATAGTGGAACGACTATTAGAATTGTTGGGAAAGACCCTAACATAATTGTAAAAAAAGGCTCATGGCCATTTGATTATTTGAATATTAGTTGCGGCCCAGGTCCAGCTCCTACGCGAAATAATTTTTTGGATACTATCAGGTCCATTCGCGAGTCACTTTTGAAGTGTGACTGATTTTTTTGAAGATGAACAGCACCTCCCTTAGCATTTCCTGGTCACTCGCTGAACTGGAAGCATCAGAGGCCGGATTCTCATCCATCCTGCCGAACCACTTTTGGATCGGTTGCTGCAAGGGATGCGATCTGGATCTCACCAAGTTTCTGGAAGGTGCGAAAACGGAGATCAGGGATCAGGAGGGGCAAATTGCCAAGGAGTTCAAAATTGTCACCGATGCTCTTGCCTCATTAAAACTGACTCCCACTTCATTGCGTCGATCACTTCGGGCACGGCTTGGGCGCGTGGGGAAGCCCACACCCCGACCGCTCCATCGGCACCCGGATTTGAGAGCTGCCTTCAAGGAGGCAAAGGACTGGTCAGAAATCTCCGACGGCGTAACGCGGCCATTCCATGTGCTTCTCAGTCTCGCCTCACTGACTGACCAATGCCTTGATGCCTGTCTGACCGAGCTGGGTGTGGAGAAGAAGCAGTTTGTTCATGTTTTCGGCTCAGAGCTCATTGATGAAGACGCGAAAGTAGCTGGAGTTGCCCCTGCCGAGTCACTCAAGAGGGATGCGAAGGCACCAGAGAAAGCTCCTGATAAGCCAGACAAGCCGAAGAAGAAATCTGCACTCGCCCAATTTGGCAGGGATCTGACCCGCCTGGCCAAAGAAGGAAAGCTTACTCCTCTGATAGGACGAAAAGCAGAGATGCTCAAGATAGCCCAGACGCTCCTGCAAAGCCGTAAGAACAATGTCATTTTGGTAGGAGAGCCTGGCGTGGGGAAGACTGGGATCGTGGAGGGACTAGCCCAGCGCATCGCTCAAGGAAAGGTTCCCAACGAACTCAAAGAGACCCGCATCATCGAACTCTCAATGTCGATGCTGGTTGCCGGGACGCAATACCGAGGGGATTTTGAAGAGCGCTTACAGGCAGTAATCCGGGAGGCATCGGCAGACCCCGTCATCATCCTCTTTCTGGATGAGATTCATACACTGGTGGGTGCGGGAAAAGGTTCGGGATCAATGGATGCGGCAAATATCCTCAAGCCAGCGCTCGCCCGAGGTGAGATTCGGGTCATCGGTGCCACGACCACTGCCGAATACCGGCTTCACATTGAAAAGGATGCTGCTCTGGAACGCCGGTTTCTCAAAGTGGATGTCGAAGAGCCGACCACAGATGAGGCGATCGAAATTCTGCAAGGACTGCGTTCCCGAATGGAGGAACATCACGGCATTAAAATCTCAGACGATGCGATTGATGCCGCAGTTGAATGGTCCATCCGCTATCTTCCGGATTTTCGATTACCGGATAAGGCCATTGATTTGGTTGATACGGCGTGTGCGCAGGCACGATTCCTGACCTTTTCGGGAGGAGCGGGACAGGCTGGAGTGGATCGCCAGCAGATCGCCGAGGCTGTCGCCAGTCGTTGCAAAATCCCGGTTGGCACGCTCACTGAGGATGAGGGAGCCAGGCTGCGCACGATGGAGGAAATACTTCGGCTCCGCGTCAAGGGACAGGATGGAGCTATAAAAATGGTATCGGATGCCGTGCGTCTGGCACGAGCGGGGCTGGGCAATCCGAACCGTCCCATCGGTTCCTTTCTCTTTGTGGGGCCATCGGGAACGGGAAAGACGGAACTGGCCAAAACGCTGGCGGAGTTTCTTTTCCAGAGTGACTCGAACCTTATCCGGTTCGACATGTCGGAATTCATGGAGGAGCACAGCGTCAGCAAGCTCATCGGTGCACCTCCCGGATACAAGGGCTATGATGAGGAGGGGCAACTGACCGGCAAGATCCGCACCCGACCCTACAGCGTGGTTCTTTTTGATGAGATAGAGAAAGCGCATCCTAAAGTGCTGGATCTTTTTCTCCAAATTTTCGATGAGGGAACTTTGACTGATGCTCAAGGGAGAAAATGCAGCTTCCGAGAATCGATTATCATCATGACCAGCAATCTCGGATCTGCTGCCGTCACACCTAAAAAGGAGATGGGCTTTGGAGCCAAGTATGATGACGAAAAGGATGTGGAAGCGCAGCGAGAGATTCAAATCGACATGGCTGTCAAAAAGCATCTCCGTCCCGAACTAATCAACAGACTCTCAGCAGTGGTGAAATTTCATTCTCTTGGCAGGGAGGAAGCTCGCCAGATAATTGAGAAGTGTCTTGCTCGGTTAGAAGATCGTTTGAAAGAACATAAATTCTATCTGCGCTTGCAACCTGAAGTTGTGGATCTTCTGATCGAAAAAGGATTCAGCTACGAATATGGGGCAAGAATGCTGGAGCGTACATTTGATGAACTCATCACCCAGCCATTGGCGGAAGAAATCCTAGATGGTTCAACCGAAGGTTCCGATGGAATTGCAGCTCATCTGATTGGAGGAGACATCATTTTTAGGGATGTGCACTCCTTAATCCACAGACGATGAGGCTGACTGCGACCATCTGGTTTCTGTCTTTGCTGCCGCTCCAAGCACAGACCAACGCCACCCCCGACATTAAAGTCTATTTCAGTCCGCATGGGGGATGTACGGAGGCGGTGGTGTGCGCCGTGAAGGGGGCGCAGAGGCAGATTCTTGTGGAGGCGTATTCGTTTACCTCCGAGCCGATTGCGATCGCATTAATTGAGGCGGAGAGGCGGGGTGTCGACGTGGAGGTGATTCTTGATAAGAGTCAGGAGCAGGCTCGGGGAACGGAGGCCGACCTAATTATTGAGAGTGGCATCCCAACCTATACTGACTCGGCCTATCGGATCGCCCATGACAAGGTGATGATCATCGATGGAACCCGGGTGATCACTGGATCCTTCAACTTCACCAAGAGTGCAGAAGACTTCAACGCAGAGAACCTGCTCGTGATCTCCAATGATCCGCCACTGGCTGAGCAGTATACAGCAAGTTGGAGGCAGCATCTTGCACAGTCTCATCCCTTCCACCCAGGAAAGAGCCACCACAAGCACGGGTCCCATTCCCGCTACTACGGCCCGCTTGGAGTTAGGGAAATGGAGCCGACTGGATAGGGGTCGAGCCTCTTGACGCGATAATCGTGTGCACTATTATAGTGTACATGAGGAATATCACACTGAGTGCCAGTGAAGAGGTGATCGAGAGGGCTCGTGCCGTGGCTCGTGAACATCACACCACGGTGAATCAAATGTTCAGGGATTGGCTAGAGACTGTCGATCACGGCACCAAGCGGATTGGTGGATATCGTGGCTTGATGCAGCGTGTCGGGGGAAAGGTTGATGTGGGGAGGCAAAAGTTCACCCGTGAGGAGATGAATGAGCGCTGAATTTTTCCTGGATACAAACCTCTTGGTCTATTCGTTCGATGAGGCAAATCCGGCGAAACGGGATAAGGCTCGGGAGTTGATCGAGCAGGCCTTGGAATCTCGTCGCGGGGTGATCAGTTGGCAGGTTGCTCAGGAGTTCATGAGCGTTGCCCTCCATAAGTGGCAGAAGCCGATGACGCCTGCCGATGCAAGGGAGTATCTTCAGACTGTTCTTCATCCTCTCTGTTACGTGTATCCATCCAGCGAAATCTGGTTGGCAGCGCTACGAATAGCAGAGGAGAGCCGCTATCGCTTCTATGACAGTCTCATCGTGGCTGCGGCAATCCAAAGCGGGGCAACAATCCTCTATTCAGAGGATCTTCAAGACGGTCGCCGATTTGGTCCCCTGCAAATCTGCAACCCTTTCAAGTGATCGATTGGGTTGGTTGCCCTAAAAGTCTAATAGACTGCAGCCTAACAGCCTTTCAAATTAGACGAACTTTCCGGGGTTGAGTATCTCCTTGGGATCAACCGCTTTCTTTATCAGAGAGTGGAGTTTCCGGAGTCCGGGCGTCGTTGCTTCGTTCCACCAGCGTTTCTTGGCAAGACCGATGCCATGCTCTCCCGTGATCGCGCCACCCCATTTAATGACTTGGGTGAAGAGCGCATCGAGGACTCCCTCGATCTCCTTCGGACGCTTGGCCTGCTGTTCCTTGGAGACCATCACATTCACATGGATGTTGCCATCACCGGCGTGACCGAAGCAGGCGATGGGGAAGCCGGTCTTTTTCTGGAGTTTCTCGGCGAAGGCAATGAGGTCGACGAGGCGTCCGCGCGGGACAGCGATATCCTCGTTGAGCTTGGTGAGGCCAGTCGCCTTGAGAGATGCGGAGAAGGCACGACGGAGTGCCCAGATCCGTTCACAGCGCTCGGGTGATGTGGCGAGTTCAACCTCAAGGGCCTTGTTCTCTGCCAGAAGTGCTTTGAGAGCCTTGCCCTCGCTGAGGACGCTCGCTTTCTGGCCATCGAGTTCGACAAGAAGGTGCGCCTTCCCGGGGGGGATGAAGCTGCCCTTTGGCTCCCCCGTAACTTCTGTTGGAGCATTGCGGGCCGACTGCAGGGTGAAGCTGTCAGCCACCTCCATGGCGCACGGAAGGTAGCCTGCCTTGAAAATCGCCTGAACGGCCGCAGCGGCGTCGCGCATCGATCCGAATCCTGCAGAGAGGGTCACGCGTGCTGGAGGCAGGGGAAGGAGGCGGAGTGTTGCTTCCGTGATGACGCCGAGCATTCCCTCGGATCCGACGAACATCCCGACAAGGTCGAAACCCGTCTTGTTCTTGTGGGTTCGTCCCCCGACGCGAACGAGGGTGCCGTCGGCTAGGGCGACCTGCAGGCCAAGAACGTAAGGGCGGGTGACGCCGTATTTCAGACAGCGTGGGCCACCGGCATTGGTCGCGATATTTCCACCGAGGGAGCAGTCCTTATAGCTTTGAGGGTCGGGCGGGTAGAAGAGACCTTTCTTTTCCACCTCGGACTGGAGCAATCCTGTGATAACGGCTGGCTCCACCACGGCGACGAAGTCTTCACCACTGATCTCCCGAATGCGGTTCATCCGGTGCATGCTCATCAGGATCCCTCCATGGACAGGAACGCAGCCACCGACATAACCGTGACCAGCCCCTCGGGTAGTGACAGGGATGCCGTTCTTATTGGCGTAACCGAGCACGGAAGCAACCTCTTTGGCAGTTCCGGGTGCAACCGCGATTTCGGGAAGGGCTGCTGCGAACCACTTATCCCGGCCGAGTTCGGCAAGGCGCGAAGGATCGGAGATGACTCCGGCTTTGGCGGGAATCAGCTTGCGGAGATCCCGCTCCAAGGTGGAGCGGGAGATTTTTGACTTAGGGGATCGGGATGAGCCGGACTTGGAAGTCTTTGCGCTCACATCCCCATGATCTCGTAGCCGCCATCGACATAGATCACCTGACCGGTGATGCCGCTGCCGCCATCGCTGGCAAGGAAAACGCCGGTCTGTCCGAGTTCCTCACCAGTGCAGGTACGGCGCAGAGGGGCGTGCTCCTCGTAGTGCTTGATCATGGTGCCGAGGCCGGAGACGCCGCGTGCGGCGAGGGTATTCATCGGGCCGGCACTGATGCAATTGACCCGGATTTTCTTGGTGCCGAGATCGTAGGCCAGGTAGCGGGTACTGGCTTCCAGTGATGCTTTGGCGACACCCATCACGTTGTAGTGGGGCACCACTTTTGCGGCACCATAGTAGCTCATGGCAATGATGCTGCCACCATCAGTCATGAGGGGAGCGGCTTCACGGGCGAGCCCGACAAGCGAGTAGGCGCTGATATCATGGGCCCTCAGGTAGGCATCGCGGCTGGTGGAGATGAAATCTCCCTCCAGGGCTTCCTTCGGTGCGAAGGCGACCGAATGAAGCATCAAATCAAGTTTAGGGGCAACCTCGCGGACCTTGCCGAAGAAGGTGGCGATCTCCGCGTCACTGGAAACATCGCAGGGCTGCAGGAAGGTGTCGGAGCCAAACTCGGAGACAAGTTCCTCGACGTTCTCCTTGAGGCGTTCGCCCTGATAGTTGAAGAGAAGGGTAGCGCCAGCCTGCTTCCAAGCCTTGGCGATGTGCCATGCAATGCTGCGTTTGTTGGCGACGCCAAAAACGACGCCGACTTTACCTGTTAGGGGTCCATTACTCATCCCACTAGGAAGCCTCTTTCATCCCCCTCCTGTCACGCAAAAAGCAGGAGCCAACAATACGGAAATGAAGAATTAAAATATGGAATTGCTTGCTTGGCCGTTGCTACGCATCCGTTGCATCAGGAAATCAGGAACCAAGCCTGTGGGAACAGGTGCGGAAGACTACGATGTAATCGTAGCCCGTAGGGCGGCACTGCTTGCCGGGAGGCAAGTGCCGTCAAAAGGGAATAGGGATGAATATGGACTCAG